>JBJDZD010000021.1:0-19037 GCA_051867815.1 Eubacteriales bacterium
AAGGCGAGCGCTTCGGAGCGTCTTACGCCGAGGGCGTGGCCTTGGGACGGCGCGCGGAAAAAATAACAAGCCCCGTCGCACTTCTCCGCGACGGGGCCTTGGATTACAGCCAGCCGAAAAGGCTGAACAGGTTATACTCGCTGAAAACGACCACGCATATGAGCGAAACGGTTGACATTATCTTTATGAGAATGTCAAGGGACGGGCCGACGGTGTCCTTGAGCGGGTCGCCTACCGTGTCGCCGACGACGGATGCGTCGTGCGCCGGTGAGCCTTTGCCGTGTCCTTCAACGCCGCCAACCTCAATGAACTTCTTGGCGTTGTCCCATGCTCCGCCGGCGTTTCCGGTGAAGATGGCAAGCATGATCGCCGTTACGGTCGCGCCGATGAGCAGGCCGCCAACGAACGATGCGCCGAACACGAATCCGCAAGCCACGGGGAACAAAATTGCAACGATGCAGGGCATGCGCATCTCCCTCAGCGAGCCTTGCGAGGAGATCTCAATGCAGGTCTTGTAGTCCGGCTTTGCCTCGCCAGAGAGAATGCCGGGGATCTCCCTGAATTGACGGCGAACCTCGTCCACCATCTTGCGCGCCGCCTTGGCAACCGCCTCGATAAGCATACCGGAGAACATGAAGGGTATCGCCGCACCGACCATCATGCCGCAAAGCGTGAGTGGGTTCATAGCGTTGAGCAGCAGCTGATCGACCCACTTGTCGACGCCTGCCAAAAGGTCTATCTTAGTGAACGCAAAAATATAGCTCGTCATCATCGAAAGCGCGGCAAGCGCGGCGCTTCCTATTGCAAAGCCCTTGCCGATGGCGGCGGTGGTGTTGCCGACGCTGTCGAGCTTGTCCGTGATGGCACGGACGGAAGGATCGAGTCCGCTCATTTCCGCAATGCCGCCGGCGTTATCCGAGATGGGGCCGTAGGTGTCAACGGAGACCGTTGCCGCAACGAAGGAGAGCATGCCCAGAGCCGCGCACGCAATGCCGTACATGCCGGCAACGCTGTATGAGCCGAAAATGGCAACAGCCAGCACGACGACGGGCAGCATACAGCTGATCATACCGTTTGCAAGACCCTGCGTGATAGTCAGCGCCGAGCCTTCGCACGAAGCGGTGGCTATGCGGCGGGTGGGCTTGAAATCGTAGCTTGTATAATACTCGGAAATTATACCGATCAGAATTCCGGCCGCGATGCCGAACACGGCGGCGACCCAGGGAGAGAGCGCACCAAGCTTAAAGCCGATAACCGAAAGCTCCTCCTCGCCGATTCCACGGAACATAAGGAAGCTTGCAAGAAAGCAAAGCAGAACGGACGTGCCTGCCGATATCCACGTTGCGATATTCAGCTCTCTATGTACCGCATCCGAAAGTTTTTTCTTTAAAATGATGTAGGAAATTCCGACCACGCACGCGATAAGACCGCAGCCTGCAAACAAGATCGGGAACAAGAGCATGCTCTTGAAAAGCTCTGCGCTCAAAACTATCTTCTGCATAAACAGCTCACCGGCAAGGATAACGCCGCTCAGTATCGAGCCGACGTAGCTCTCGAGCAGGTCGCTGCCGAGTCCGGCAACATCACCGACGTTGTCGCCGACGTTGTCCGCAATGGTCGCGGGGTTGCGGGGGTCGTCCTCGGGAATGTGCACCTCGGTCTTGCCGACGAGATCCGCGCCCATATCCGCCGCCTTGGTGTAAATGCCGCCGCCGACACGGTTAAACAGCGCAATAACGGAGCATCCCAGCACGTAGCCGGAAAGCGTCATGGTAAATCCGGTTTCAAGATTTTTGAGCAAAAGTCCGTGCTGTGCGGTGCCGTTCACCATGTCTTCGATCTGTCCGCCCAAAATGCCGAACAAAACGTACACTACGAGAATGCCGAGCAGAGCAAATCCGGCAACGCAAAGGCCCATGACAGAGCCACCCTTGAAGGCGACCTTCAGCGTTTTTCCGAGATTTCCCGATTCACGCGCGCGATTGGTGACGCGAACGTTGGCATAGGTTGCGATCTTCATGCCAACCCAGCCTGCGCACGCGCTCATGACCGCACCTATAACAAAGGCGCAAGCGGTCTGCCAGCTGATGAAAACGGCAAGACACACGGCAACGACAAGGCCTATGACCGCCACGATCTTATATTCATATCTGATGAAGGCGTTTGCACCGATGCGAATGGCCTCGGCGATCTCCTTCATTCTTTCCGTACCTTCGTCAAGCTTCTTGACCGTAAAGAAATTTAAGAACGCATAAGCAAGCGCCAAAATAACGGCAAAACCCGACACGATCAGAAGAAGTTCCATTATCCCGACCTCCTAAAGCAGTGATAAAAAATGTGTAATGTTATAATAATACCACATTTTTTGAAAAAGTCAATACTTTCATCGAAAATAACACGAAAATGACCGAAAAAATACCTCGTTTGAAGGCTTTCGAGCCGCATTTCCGCACAAAAGCGGCAAAACGGCTCATACTCGGCAAAAACGAACGGCGACCGCGCCAAAGCATTGGCGCGGTCGCCGAATACGGGGAGACGTTCCCGTTCGTATCGGTTTTACTATCTGCGTACTCTGCCCGAGCCGTCGCCGCAGGCGAGCTTTTCGACCTCCTGCGCCCAAACGCGATTGAAGTCGCCCTCTATCGAGTGCTTGAGTGCCGATGCCGCAACGGCAAATTCGACCGCCTCTTTACTGCTCTTGCCGTTCAGCAGGGCGTAGATCAGGCCGCCGCAAAAGGCGTCGCCGCCGCCGATGCGATCAACGATGTGCAGGTGGTAGGTTCTCGAAAAGTAACAGCTTTTGCCGTCATAAAGCATACCCGAAAAGTCGTTGTCGCTGGCGGAGATCGAGCTGCGCAGGGTTATGGCGACCTTTTCAAAGCCGAACCTCTCTGCCAGCTGCTTTGCCACGGATTTATAGCCGTCGAAGTTGAGCTTGCCGCCGTAGATATCAGTATTTTCCGCCTCAATGCCGAAAACGTCCTTTGCGTCCTCCTCGTTGGCGATGCAAACGTCCACGTATTTGCAAAGCTCGCTCATTGCCGCCCTCGCATCGTCGCGGGACCATAGCTTGCTGCGGTAGTTGAGGTCGCAGGAGACCTTTATGCCCCTCGCTTTTGCCGCCCTGCATGCGTCAAGGCAGGCGACGGTCACGTTTTTGCCGAGCGCAGGCGTGATGCCCGTAAAATGGAACCAATCCGCGCCCTCAAAAATGCCGTCCCAATCGAACTCTGCAGGCTCGGCTTCGCTTATCGCCGAATGTGCGCGGTCGTAGATACAGACCGAACCGCGCTGAGAGGCTCCCTTTTCAATAAAATAGATACCTATGCGGTCGCCGCCGCGGACGATTGCCGAGGTGTCAACGCCGAAGGAACGTAGGCAGTCAACTGCAGCCTGACCGATGGCGTGCTTGGGAAGCTTGGTCACGTAGCGGCTCTCGACTCCGTAGTTTGCAAGCGAAACGGCTACGTTTGCCTCACCGCCGCCGAAGGTTGCCTGCATTTGATCGTTTTGAAAGAAACGGCAGTATCCGTTTGGTGACAGGCGGAGCATAAGCTCGCCGAATGTTACGACTTTCATTGTGCTATGACCTCCAAAAGCTTTTTGCAATTCTCTCTTATATCGCCCTTCATCATGAAGCTGCCGCCGACGGCGACGACCTTCTCAAATGAAAGGTATTCGCGGACGTTGGAGAGATCAACGCCGCCCGTGGGTAGAAATCTCACCTGCGGAAACGGTGCCGAGAGTGCTTTGAGGGCGCTCAATCCGCCGTATACGCCGGCAGGAAAAAACTTGACGGTCGTGATGCCGTGCGAGAGCGCCTGCATGATCTCCGTGGGAGTCACACAGCCGGGATAGTAGGGGACGCCCGACTCGCGGCACACCCTAGCCACCTCAGGCGAAAAGCCCGGCGAGACGACGAAGCTCGCACCGGCTTCAAGTGCCTCGGTTGCCTGACGGGCATCAATGACCGTTCCGGCGCCTATGTACATATCGGGAAACTCTTGCGCAGCAATGCGAATCGCATCTGCGGCGCACGCCGTGCGGAACGTGATTTCCGCGGCCGGAATGCCGCCCTCACGAAGCGCGCGAAGGGTGGGAACAGTATCGTCCGCCTCCTTGATTACGACAACGGGGAGTACGCGAACGACCGAAAACATATTTTCCGCGTTTGCCATGTTAATTCAAGCCTTTCTGTTTTATCGGTTTTGCTTTTTGTCGGCGGCCGGCCTTCAGACACCGCTGTATGCGTTGAAGCCGCCGTCAACGGGGACGACCACACCGGTCACAAAGCCGCTGGCATCGTCCGACGCCAACCAAAGCAACGTGCCGATAAGGTCGCTGACCTCTCCGAAACGCTTTTGCGGCGTGCTGGCAAGGATCTTGCCCGTGCGCGCGGTGGGCGTGCCGTCCGGGTTGTAAAGAAGGTCGCGGTTCTGATTGGTAACGAAAAATCCGGGCGCGATGGCGTTGACACGAATGCCGCAGGGAGCAAAATGCACGGCAAGCCACTCGGTAAAATTGGAAACTCCTGCCTTGGCGGCGCTGTACGCCGGGATTTTAGTCAGGGGGCGGAAGCCGTTCATCGACGAAATATTGATGATATTGCCGCCCGTTTTGACCATTTCCTCGGCAAAAACCTGCGTGACCAGAAACGCGGAGGTGATATTGAGGTCAAAAACGAACCTCAGTCCGCTCTCCTCAAGGTCGAAAAAGGTTTTGCATGCCTCGGTGTCGGCGCTCATGGTCTCATTGTCACAGGTGGCACGCGCATTGTTGCCTCCTGCACCGTTGATAAGGAAATTGACCGCGCCGAGCTTGGCACGAATAGTGTTGCGCGCCGCCGTGATGCTCTCCTTATTAAGGCAATCGGTGGGAACGGCAAGGGCGTTCTCGCCGATCTCGGCGGCAAGGTCGGCAACTGCCTTTTCATTGATGTCAAGCAGGGCGACCTTCGCGCCACACGCCGCCAGCGCACGGGCAAACTCACTCATCAGCACGCCGCCGGCTCCCGTAATGGCGACTACTTTGTCGGAAAGATCAATTTTGTACGGTAATTTCATGTTTTTCCTCCTTTAATGCGGATCTTTCGACAGCCTCGAACAATCCGCAGAGATAGCATGCTCCGAGCGCACGGTCATAAAGACCGTAGCCGGGCTTGCCCTCCTCGCCCCAGATATTTCTGCCGTGGTCGGGACGAACATAGCCGTCAAATCCGGCATCGACCAAAGCCTTGACGATGGCGTACATATCAAGGCTTCCCTCTGTGCTGTGATGTCCCCTTTCGCGGAAATCGCGCTCCCCCGAGAGGAGTATCTGGCGCAGATGCACGAAATAGGTGCGCCCCGCAAGCTCGCGTGCCATTGCCGGCAGGTCGTTCTCACGCGCCGCGCCGAGGGAGCCGGTGCAGAGCGTGATGCCGTTGTGCCGGTCCGGCACAGCCTCAAACAGCTTGCGGTAGCTCTCAATGCCCGTGATGATACGCGGCAAGCCAAACATATCCCAGGGCGGATCGTCGGGGTGGATAGCCATATTTATGCCCGTTTCGTTGCAGGCAGGCATTATGCCGTTGAGGAAATAAACGAGATTTTCAAAAAGCCGATCGTGCGTCATGCCCTCGTACGCCGCCAAAAGACTTTGAAGCTCCGAGGGGGTGTAGCTTTCATCCCAGCCCGGCAGATGCAGATCTTGCAGATCAAGCCCCGTCAGCTCCTCGTGGCGGTAGGAGAGCGAATTTGAACCGTCGGGATCGGGAGTGTGCAGATCGGTGCGAAGCCAATCAAAGACGGGCATGAAATTATAGCAGATGCACTTCACTCCCGCGCGGCCGAGGTTTCGTATCGTTTCGGCGTAGTTGGCGATGTAGCGGTCGCGCGTGGGTCGCCCGAGCTTGATGTCCTCGTGGACGGGTACGCTCTCGATCACCTCCATCTCCAAATTTTCCTTTTTGCAAAGCGCCCTCAGCGCCTCGATCCTCTCCATGGGCCAGACCTCGCCCACGGGAATATCGTAAACCGCGGTAACGACCCCACTCATTCCGGGGATCTGACGGATATGGGAAAGCGGAATGCCGTCCCCCTCACCGTACCAACGAAACGTCATCTTCAATTTTCGCTACCTCCAAATTAATCAGATATTCAAAAACTCCTTGGCGTTGCCGTAGCAAACGCCGTACATCAGCTCGCTTGCCTGTTCTTCGTTATATTCTCCGCGCTCGACATAGCCGCCGACCACATCCGCAAGGATACGGCGGAAGAAATCAAACCGGGCATAGCTTGCAAAGGAGCGACTGTCGGTCAGCATGCCGGGATTCGTGCCGAGAACGGCGTATTCCGCCACCGTTTCAAGCTGGCGGCGAATACCGAGCATGGTGTCGTTGAACCACCACGCCGCGCCGACGCGCACGTCGGGAAAAGCACCCGAGAGGGTTGCAATGGCGGGGACGGCGGAGGGATTGAGAGAGTAAAGCAGGGTCTTGGGCAGAGCGTTGCGGCTTGCAAGCGTGCAAAAGAACGCCGCCAGAGCATCCGTATCGACCTCACCGCGCATTATGTCGAAGCCCGAATCCCGCCCCACAAGGGGGAGCATGGCACCGTTTACGTTGCGGAAGGTGGCAAAATGCAGCTGCATGACCATGCCGTGCTTGCGATACCGTGGGGCGAGGAAGTACAAAAGATGCGAGGAAAGCACCCAAAGCTCCTCTGCGTCAAGCTCCCCCCGGCGCGAAAAGAGCGCGGCTGCCGCCGCCTCGCCGCAATCCTCCGTCGGCAAAAAGTCCATGCCGTGGTCGGCTATACGACAGCCCTTGGAAACAAAGAACTCAATGCGCTCACAAAGCGCTGCCTTAAGCTCCGCCAAATCGGTAATCGGCTTGCCGCGGAGCGCGCCGAGCCTTTCAAGCTCGCCCTCATTCAAAGACAGGACCTTATCGGGGCGGAAGGTCGGCGCAACGCGCACGCCGCCGCAGTCGCCGTGCGCCTCAAGCAAGCTTGAGGCATCGTCCGTCGTCGCAATATATTCCACTCTGAATTGTCGGAGAATGTCGTGAACGCGCATGCCGCCGAGCTTTTCGTTCGCCTGTGCGAGGATGCGGTCGGCGCTTTGCGCGGAAAGCGGCTCGGTTATGCCGAAGAGCAGCTTCAGCTCCATTTGCGACCAATAATAAAGCGGATTTCCGCAGAGCTTCGGGAAAATCTGTGCAAATTTGCGGAATTTTTCCTCGTAGCTTGCGCCGCCCGTGATAAAATACTCGTCAACGCCGCACATTCGCATCGCGCGCCATTTGTAATGGTCACCGCTCAGCCAAAGCTCGCCGAGATCGGAAAACGCGCGGTTGCCGCGGATATCTTTTTCGTTCAAATGGCAATGATAATCAATGATGGGGAGCTTTTCGACCTCCCGATAGAGCCTTTTTGCCGCCGCGGACGAGAGCAGAACGTCGCTTCCGAAGAACTCCTTCATGTGTTCACCTCCGCTCACCGCAAAACGGCGATGTTCTTGCCGTTTGAGGAATACATCGTGAGAATAAGACGTACGACCTTCTCGGCTTCGTCTATATTGACGGAAAACGGCGTGCCGTCACTAAGGCAGGTGTAGAAATCCTTGATGAGAGCTTTGTGGCAGTCGCCCCAGACGGTCTTGCCGACGAAGGACTGCGGCTTTTGCGACTCCGTTACCGTGCCGCCGTCCACCAAAAGGCCGTTTGTTGCCGTGACGATCGCGCCCTTTTGCGTTTTCAGCTCAATTCGCACGGGAAAATCGGCGCCTGCGCCGACGGTGGCGAAAAAGTTCAGTATCCTGCCGTCCGACAGAGTAAAGCGCGCGCTTGCGCAGTCCTCGACCTCCATTACGCCGCCGAGACTGTCATTGAAGGTGTGCGCGGTGACGGAAACCGGCATTCCGCATATCCATTGCAAAAGGTCAAGGGTGTGCAGAGCCTGATTTATCATCACTCCGCCGCCCTCCTTCTCTTTCGTTCCGCGCCACGCGCCGGAGCCGTAATACGCGGCATCGCGCTTCCAGACCACGTAGCCGCAGGCGGCGGCAACGCCCTCTCTTGCGGCGATCTCGCGCAGGCGGAGCATATTCGGCTCGTATCTGTTCTGGTGGCAAACGCCGAGCCGGGCACGGCTCGCCCCTGCCGCCGCGCGAAGCTGTGCCAACTGCTCCATGGAAATACAGAGCGGCTTTTCGCAGAGAACGTGAATATCGCGCTCCAACGCGGCGACCGCCATGGGCGCGT
Source organism: Eubacteriales bacterium (assembly GCA_051867815.1). Classification (GTDB taxonomy): domain Bacteria; phylum Bacillota; class Clostridia; order Oscillospirales; family CAG-272; genus CAG-390. Next base: position 8,243 of record JBJDZD010000021.1, read on the forward strand.
GCAGATAATGGGGTGTGCAGATATGCACCGCATCGGGCTTTTCCTTTTCAAGCATGGCAACGTAGTCCGAGTAGACTGCAACAGCGCCAAGCCCGTGACTTTCCGCGGCGGCACGCGCGCGACCGATTTCGATATCGCAGAGCGCGCAAAGCTCCTGCCCTGCGGCAAGGATGGACTTTATGTGATTTCCGCATATCGCGCCACAGCCGACGAGCGCCACGCGGAATACTTTTTCTTCCATTGTAATGTATATCCTTTCGTCAGTTGTACGTGCCTTCCGTATTCAGCACGGCACCTTCGCCTGCCTTTTCGCGGCTCTCGGAAATGCGTCTGTTAAGCTCGGAGAGATACAGCTCGTCGTCGATGGGCAGGGTGACGGTCTTGCCAAGCCAAGTCGAAAGGAGTATGGCGTCCATTATCTCAACTCCGCGCAGTCCCTCCGTTCCTTGCACGAAGAGCGGCTCGAGGCCGAGAACGGCGTTTGCGAAATTATTGAGAATGCCCGAGTGCTGGGGATTCTTACCGTCAACCTCAACGTCGATATATTCCCTCTTCGGCTCGCCAAATCCTCCCTTGTAGGTAGCGTTGAACTCGCGCTCCGGCGTTGCGAGCCTGACGAACTTCAAGCTATCATCCACCTTCTTTACGTTCTCGTAAACGAGCTTACCCTTGTCGCCCAGTACCTCAAAGCGGTTGGTGCCGGGGGTGTCGCCCGTTGAGGTGATGAAAACACCCGTTGCGCCGTTGTCGTACTCAAGATATGCGGTGACGTCGTCCTCGACCTCAATGTCATGCCATTTGCCGAAGTGGCAGAAGGAATGAATGCGACGGGGCATCATGCCCGTGATCCATTGGAGCAGGTCGATATTGTGGGGGCTTTGGTTGAAAAGAACGCCGCCGCCCTCTCCCCTCCAGGTGGCTCTCCAATCGCCCGAATCATAGTAGCTCTGCGAGCGGTACCAATCCGTGATCATCCAATTTATGCGCTTGATCTCGCCGATCGCGCCCTCTTCGATCATTTCCTTCATCTTGCGGAACCGGCAGTTGGTGCGCTGGTTGAACATCATGGTAAAAAGAACGTCGGAGCTTTCGGCAACCGCATTCATCTGCTTGACCTGCGCAGTGTAAACGCCGGCAGGCTTCTCGCAGACGACATGCAGACCCGAGCGCATGGCGTCGATGCAGATCGGCGGATGAAAATAGTGGGGTACGGCAACGATGACGGCATCACAAAGACCGCTTGCGAACATTTCACCGTAATCAGTAAAGACCTCAATGCTATCTGCGCCCTCAAGCGCCTTTACCGCCTCAAGCCTCTCGGGCTTGAGGTCGCAAACGGCGGTGAGCGTGCCGTTTTCAATTTCTCCCTTCAAAAATCTCTTGGTGTGCGCACTTCCGATGTTGCCCACACCGACAATACCGAATCTTACTTTTTCCATATTCCGTTCTCCTCGTGATAGTTGAGTTTTGTTAAAAGCTGTTTTAAGTGGTCGGCGGCGCAGTCGAAGGCGGCGTCCGCACTCTCAAACGTCATGCCCGTCTTAAGCGCCCTCTTGTCAATGCTTGCGTAAGCCTTAAATGAATGGAGGTGCGGCTCAAGCGTTAAAAAGACGGTGCGGTCGGTTGCCGCATCAACGCGTCGAAGAACCTCAGAGTAGTCGCCGTCACCCTTTCCGACGGGAACGATGAGCTTTTGCGGGTACTTTGCGTCCTTGACGTGCAGATATTCAAGCGATGGAAGCGTTGCTTCGATGCCCTCAAGGGGGTCGGAGCCGTTCATGACGAAGTTTGCCGCGTCAAAAACTCCGCGCAACCTCGGGAGCGAGCCGAGAAGGTCGCGCACCTCGCCGGGATTCTGACCGTAAATTAGAGATTCGTTTTCGTGGCAGAGCGTGACGCCGGCGGCGTCAGCCTCATCAAGAAGCACCTCCATGCGGCGCAAGACCTCGCCGCGACATTCGCGCAGCCGCCCCTGCGGCACGTAAAAGCTGAAGACTCGCATCCTTTGCGTGCCGAGTATCCTGCATGCGACAAGCGCGCGCCGAAAATCGGCAAGGTGAACCTCAAAGCAGTCGTCAATGCCGTATTTTCCGATGGGCGAGCCGAACGAGGAAACGCCGATGCCGCTCTCTTGCAGAGCGGCGGCGATATCCTCCAGCTCCCCGTCGGTCTTATGTATCAGTCCGCCGCCGATATTGCGCGGCTCGATGTAGCGGATGCCGTTTCGCTTCAGCGCGGCTATCTGCCCCTCAAGCGCGGGGGACGCCTCGTCGGCAAACGCCGAAAGAACAAAGCTTGCCATTTTTCACTCCCCGCTCAATGCACGATGGGGCGCAGATGACGGAAGCTGAACTCCATGTCCGCAAAAGCATCGGGACTTTCGGGGGCGTTGTCCTGCTCGACCAGAACGTTCTCCACGCCCACCCCGCGGCACGCCTCGAAAATGGCGGCGAAGTCAAGCGTACCCTTGCCGCAGGGGCAGATGGAGCGCTTTTCATCGCTTGCCATATCCTTGAAATGAATGTTGACCAGGCGCGGCGCGCCGATCTTCGCAATATATTCGACCGCGCTCCGTCCTGCGAATTCTACCCAATAGCTGTCCATGATGAACTGCCAATCGGGCCGGCGGCGAAGCATTTGGTCGTAGGCGTTTTCAACGCCCTCGGGCAGCATGGTGAACTCAAAAGCATGGTTATGGTAGGCAAAATTCAGTCCTGCCTCGCGTATCCTCTGCACCGGCTCGGAAAGCTCATCGATGAAGGCGTCAAGCGCCTCCTGTCCGCCCTTGCGCATCGGCTTCGGCATTGAGCCGAGACCGATTACGGGACAGCCGTAAATGCGATGCTCCTTTATGAGCGCCTCCGTGTCGCCTATGATGCGATCGTAGGGCGAATGGGTGCAAACGATGGGCAGACCGCTTTCCGCGCTTATGTCGCGCAGGCGCTCCGGCTCGATTTTGCCGGCGCCCGAGAGCTGGACGTTTTCATAGCCGATCTCCTTCAGCCGCGCAAATGTCTGCGCCAGCTCCTGTGGGGTCCGGGTGGCGTTGCGAACCGAATACAGTTGTGCTCCGAGTTTCATGATTGAGAATCCTCCCTATGTTTATTTTCCAGCCTTAATTATAAAACTTTTTTTGCAAAAATCCATTGAGAATATTGTGAAATATATTGCAAATATTGCTCATTTGTGGTAGAATTAGATCAAACGATTACGGAGGTGCAAAAGAATGGGCGTTGAAGAAATAAAAACGGGCGAGGGCGTGCTTTACTCACATTCCGAAACGAAGAATCCGGACCCCGGTTCCTTTGAGCGGCATTGCCATTCCTATTACGAGCTTTTGTACGTCGTGCGCGGCGAGGGGAAATATTTTGTCGAAAATGCGGAATATCCCCTGCTCCCGAATACCCTGCTTTTGATTCGGCCTTATGAATTTCACTATGTTTGCCCCGGCAAGAACACTCCCTACGAGCGGTACGTCATTCATTTCAACGACACGGCGCTGACGGGCGCGGTATCGTCGCTCGGAATGTTGAAGTGCGAGGGCAATTTCGGTTGCGGATTGTACTTTCCCAAGAATGCCTACGACCGCGAAATATGCGCAATTTTTGCAAACATGGATGCAATGCGCGCAAGATTTGACGGTCAGCCGGGTCACCGCTCGCGTCAGAACGCCATCACGCATGCAGATCTGATGCGGATACTTTTGTTGCTTTCGGTTTCGTCGCCGCACCAAAAGTCGGCGGACGGGGAGAACGTGATCGCGCGCGTGATCGAATACTTGAATCTCAGCCCGGAGCGTGAGGTGTCGCTTGACGAGCTGGCACAGCGATTTTTCGTCAGCAAATACTACCTGTGCCACGCATTTCGGAAACGAACGGGGGTTTCGGTGTTTCAATACCTGAACGCGAAGCGCATCGCCATGGCATGCCGACTGCTCGAAAAGGGCGAGCCGGCAACCTCGGTGGCGTACCAGGTCGGCTTCCGCAACTATTCCTCCTTCTACCGTGCATATTGCAAACAAACGGGTGCCCCTCCCGTCCACAGACAGAAGCAGGAGGGCTGAGCCGCCGAAAAACGGCAAAAAGCACGCTTTTGCGGCAGGGGAGTTGCCGTCGTGCGTTAATTGCCTTGACAATGGCCGCCGGGCGTGCTATAATTAGTGAAAACAAAAGGGAGTACCTTATTGAATATGAAAAGATTTATTGCCGTCATGCTTGCGGCGGTGCTTTTGACGCTCGGCGCGTGCGCGGCGAAGCCGAAATACGACGAGAAATCGATCGTCGGCAGGCCCTCATCCGTCATAATCGAGCAATACGGCGAATTTGATCTCGTGCTTGACCCCTCAAAGCTCCTCGACGGCGAATACCGCAACATTTCCTGCGGCTACCTGACGGGCGAGGGCGAATACTACATGATCTCGTTCGATTCTGACGGCATCGCCTTCAAAACGGAAGCGGACGTGAAATTTGAACGCGAATAAGGGAGAACTATGCAGGTCATGAAAAGAAAGCTGATACATCACGGGGCTATTGTCCACAGCCTTCTCTGCGCAGCCGCATTCGTGTGCGCGGCCACCGGAATCGGATGGCTTTTCCGTCTGCTTCAGTTCCCGGAGACCAATATTGTTGTGGTCTACATTCTGTCCGTTATTCTGACCGCCAGATTTACAAACGGATATATCTGGGGAATTTTGGCAACGCTACTCTCCACCTGCGCTTTCAATATCTTTTTTACACAGCCGTATTTTGCGCTTTCGGTGGACGATCCAACGTATTTTATTACCTTTACCATCATGGCAATCACCTCCGTCATTACCAGCGCCCTGACTTCCAAAGCAAAGAAAATGACAGCGGAAGCCGTACGCAACGGGCAGGAATCCGGAGCGCTGTATTACCTGACCAGCCATCTGGCGGATGCGGAAAGCGCGGATCAAATTGCGGAGATCACGGTGGAAACAGTCAGCCGCATCATGGACTGCAAAGCCGCCTGCCTCTGTTTTGATGAGAAAGGTAGGCCGGAGCGCACGTTCATCCAACAAAAAGCGGAATTTGAACAGATCCGACGATGTGTTTCCGATCCGGATATGCTCAGGCATCGGATCGAGAATCTGCGGACGGATTATGATGCCGGGGAGGAATTCTGCGATTGGCCGATTTACGGAAGTGAGTCCGTCTTGGGTGTTCTGCGTATCCCAAAAGAACGGGCTCAGACATTGACAAGCCAACAGAAGAAGCTGCTCCATTCCATGATCGAAAGCACCGCGATGGCCATGGATCGCTTGCGTGTCATGAAGGAGCGAATCCGGTCCCGGGAGGAAGCCGCTCAGGAGCGTTACCGGGGCAATCTTCTGCGAGCGATTTCCCATGACTTGCGGACACCGCTGGCAGGAATCATGGGCACCAGCGAAATGATCATGGATGCGACAGACAAATCGGATGCCCGGTACGCCCTCGCAGACGGCATTTACAAGGATGCAGACTGGCTCCACGGTCTCGTAGAAAACATTCTCAGCCTGACACGGCTGCAGGACGGTCGGCTCACATTGCGCAAGGAGCTGGAGCCGGTGGAGGAAGTGATCGGCGCAGCCGTTGCCGCCACGGAAAAACGGGTGCCGGGACGGGAGATTTCAGTCCATATCCCGGCTGAAATTCTGATGATTCCCATGGATGCCAGACTTATCGGCCAGGTGCTGATGAATCTGATGGACAACGCGATCAAGCACACACAGCAGGACGAAGAGATTTCCGTGACCGTATCCAAAGATTCACAGCAGCAGATGGCTGTATTTACGGTTGCCGACCGCGGAACAGGCATCGCCGCCCGGGATCTGCCTAACATATTTCAGATGTTTTACACAACGAAAGAAAAAAGCGCGGATGCCAAGCGAGGCATTGGGCTTGGCCTTGCCATCTGCGATTCCATCGTGACAGCCCACGGCGGAACGATCACCGCGCATAATCAAGAAAACGGAAAGGGAGCGGTCTTTACCTTTACTTTGCCTTTGGAGGAAAACACAGATGATCAAGCACAGTGAAACGATTTTGGTCGTGGAGGACGACGCTCAAATCCGAAACTTTATCACCTATGCCCTGAAGCAGGAGGGTTTCACATTCCTCACAGCCGGAACTGCCCGGAACGCCCTGACCCAATTGGTATTCGGGCAAATCGATCTGGTGCTTCTGGATCTGGGCCTGCCGGATTTTGACGGGATGGAGGTCATCCGAAAAGTCCGCGAATGGTCCGAGGTGCCGATCATCGTCGTCTCAGCCCGTGATCAGGATAATGAGAAAGCGGCGGCATTGGACAGCGGCGCAGACGATTACCTGACAAAGCCCTTTTCTGCCACGGAGCTCATGGCGCGGATTCGTGTGGCACTCCGCCACTCCAATAAAGCAGCGGACCATAAGGCGCAGACCGTGTTTACGGTTGGTGGCTTATCCATTGATTTGGAGCGGCATCAGGTCAATTTGGAAGGCGAAAAGCTTCACGTCACCCCAATGGAGTACAATCTGCTGGCGCTGTTATTCAAAAACATCGGAAAGGTATTGACGACCCAGTACATCATAAGCGAGATCTACGGTCCCGGATACGGCAACGACACCCAGGCTCTGCGGACTCTGATGGCGGCATTGCGGCGTAAAATTGAAAAGTCGCCGGCAAAACCGCGCTACATCTTAACGGAAATCGGCGTGGGATACCGGCTGGTAGATGAATAACCCAATACGCGGCACCCCGGAAGTAACATTCCGGGGTGATTTTCATTTCTCACAGAATTCTCACAGGAAATGCAAATCTCTCACGGCACGCTCACGGCTCCTGTGCTACAATATCGGTGTAAACAAAATCCTTTTGAAAAGGAGGCCGTCAATATGATGACGCCGAAAACGAACACCGGATACACACAGCTTCAGGAGCTTTGTACTGACGTGCGAAAATATGCCTCAGCCCGCGATTACCAAAAGTGCGTGGCAATGATCTGTAAGGCAATGGGAGAATTTCCGAATGCACCCCAGCCGCATAATCTGCTCGGCATTGTGCTGGAAAAAGAGGGAGATCACGCGGGGGCTATGAAGCATTTCCGCGCGGCCTATGCGCTGGACCCCACATACTTACCTGCAAGTCAGAACCTGCATTATTACAGCACGTTGTTTTATCCACGGGGCGCTCTTGCCTATGACGAGAGCGATTGCACCCAAGAAAGCTCATCGCCCTATGAAATCGAATACGACGAAAAAGGCATCGGTCATGTGGTCAGGAGGAAGAAATAATGACACTGTTCAAAAACAAAAAGCAATCATCCTATACGGTAATAATCGGCTGCGGTCGTCTGGGCGCCAATCTGGCGAACACACTTTCCGAGGAGGGTGAGAACGTTCTGATTCTCGATAAAGAAAAATCTTCTTTTCGAAAGCTGTCCTCCTCTTTTGGCGGACTTGCCGTGGAAGGCGACGGTACAGAGCTGGATACCTTGAAAGCCGCAGATGTTCAGCGTGCGAATACAGTCATTGCCGTCACCAACAACGACAACATCAACATCATGATCGCACAGATTGCAAAGGAATGTTTTTCGGTAAAGAAGGTTATCTCCAGGCTGTTCGACCCGGAGCGAGAGTGCATCTATCAGGAGCTTGGGATTGACACGATTTGTCCGGTAGTGTTGTCTGCAAATGAAATCGACAAGATCCTGAACAGGAATGAAGATAACCGGGAGGAGGCGCAAGCATGAAACGAAATGTATTGTTAGTCGGCGGCCGGAGCAAAGCAAAATCCTTGGCCCAGTCGCTGATTCAAAAGGGCTATCAGGTTACGATCGTCAACAGCAGCTATGCGGACTGCGAGAAATTGTCGGAAAACGAGAAGCTGACAGTCATCCACGGAGACGGCTCCAAGCCTTATGTGCTGGAGGATGCCGGTGCCGCCCATATGGATATCGCCATCGCTCTGACCTCCAAGGATGAGGATAATCTGGTCATCTGTGAGCTGTGCAAAAAAAAGTTTCGGATTCCCAAAACATTGTCACTGCTTTCCGATCCCCAGAAAACGGATTTCTTCTATAAAATGGGAGTGGATCGTGTGATCTGCGCAATCTCTGCCGTAACCAGCATCATTGAACAGCAGGCTTCTATGGAAGAGATGGCAAAAGTGATCCCGCTGGGCGAAGGTCGGGTACGCATTATTGAAGTACCGATCGCGGAAAACGACCCCTCCGCGCAGAAGCAGATCTGGGAGATCAATCTGCCGAAGGAGGTCATCATCGGCTGTATCCTGCGCCAGAATCAGACCCTGATCCCCAGAGGAGATACCCGGATCCTTGCCGGAGACGTCCTCGTTCTGATCTCCGGAAATGAGCAGGAGGAGATTGCACTTATGGAGTTAAAAGGAGGTGCCTTGAAATGGCACGGATAAAGGAAGTCTCCAACCGCGGTAAGCTGATGATGCTGATCGGCCTGCTGGTCGCGGCTCCGCTGATACTGCTTCCGTTTTACCCCGAAGACTGCGGATTTGTCTGGGCTTTTGCAGGGCCTTCCTTATTCTCCCTTGCAGTCGGCGCACTTGTGTGCCTGTTCGGTAAGCGAGACGGCACAACCGACACCTCTTGGCCCCTTTCCCGTTGGCAAAGCAACCACACGGTTTTGTTCACCTGGTTTTGGGGAATTCTGGTCGGAGCGATGCCATTTTTCTTTTCGGGGCAACTGAATCCGATTCAGGCTCTGTTTGAGTCCGTCAGCGGATGGACTACCACAGGTCTTTCCGTTATGGACGTCTCGCAAACCTCCCATATTTTTCTGTTTTACAGGAGCTTCATGCAATACTGCGGCGGTCTTGGCTTTATCTTGATGATCGTCATGCTGATTTCCGACAAGCGTTCCATGGATCTTTTTAACGCGGAGGGTCACCCGGACAAGCTGATGCCAAACCTGCGGAAAACAGCGCAAACCATCTTTGCCATGTATCTCGTCTTTCTGCTGATGGGAACCGCGGCCTACGCGATTGCGGGTATGCCACTGTTTGAAAGCATTTGCCATGCCATGTGCACCCTTTCTACCGGTGGATTCTCCACCAGGCTGAACAGCATAGGAGAATACCACAGCTTAGGCATTGAGATTGTAAGCATCATGCTGATGCTCATCGGCACTACCAATTTTGCCGTGCTGCTTCTTCTGATCCGCCGCAAATGGCGTCAGGCGTTGAAGGTCAGCGAGGTTCGCTTCCTGTTTACGCTGTTGGTTATATTCGTCCCGCTGATCGCGCTGTCCCTGTCACGTGGGATGGGCTTGGGCTTTGGAGAAGCCCTCCGCCATGCGCTGTTCAACGTGTCCTCTGCCCTCTCCACCACCGGATATGCCACCATGGGATATGAGACCTGGCCTGCTTTTGCTCTCGGGATCCTCATTCTTCTGATGCTGATCGGCGGCGGCATGGGTTCCACCGCCGGCGGATTAAAGCTGACTCGCGTGTACCTGCTTCTTCGTATGATTGGGCACAACCTCAAGCGGAAGCTGGTGCCGGGTGGGTTTGTGGATACACCTACTTATACGAAAGCACAGGGCAAAGCCAAAATTGACGACGCGCTGTGTTCCGATACGCTGGGCTTTGTGGGCTGTTATCTTCTGTTGTTCATTGCGGGCACATTGTCTCTGACTTTGACTGCCGGATGCGGATTAGTAGAAGCCATGTTTGAATTTGCTTCCGCGCTGGGCACGGTGGGGCTATCCATCGGACTGACCGGTCCCGCTACCGGCAGCGCAACCTTGATCGTGGAAATGATCGGAATGATCATGGGCCGTCTGGAGATCTTTATCATCTTGACCGGCATCTGTTTCGGCCTGAACAGGGTGAAATCCATCCGGAGAGAACATAAAAAAGAACCGTGGCAGAGCCGGCGTGAGAAAAAGAACAAGGAATGATCAGATACAAACCTTTGCGGAAGATGTCCCGAGGCCTTACAGACAAAACCGAAGGACCGATGTAATACTTTATTTATTTGATATAAAGAAATCGAGTACTCACAACTGAAATCCGTTATGAACACTCTATATGATCGGGATGACGGGGTATTCGCCTGCGGCGAAATATCAGCGCACGCACGCGCGCATCCCGGCCGAACACCTCACTTGCAAATGCAAAAGCATCTGTCCGATCTGTACCGCAGTGCCGCAAACGCTGAATGGAGCGACGGACATCGTTCCGCACGAGCTATGCCGACAGGTCAAGGCGTATGTGAACGAATTCATGACCCCATTTGGTAACTAATTGATTTTCGCCCTTTCAGGGCATAGAAAAATGCACCGCGAGGGTGCATTTTTTCTTTTTTGATTATGGTTTATTTTGCCGCGAGATAATCGTTTTTCATTACATAAGCAGATGTTATTGTTAATGAATAAAATGCCGGGGCAAATCCGTATGAAGATAGAACGCACTCTGAATGATCATGAACCGTTTTATAAAACCGCCTTTATATAATTCCACAACTTTACCCCAACTTTATTTATAGCTTTTGTCCGTACCGTCATAATCAATCCAACAAAACCACCAATGATCGTCAATCTTCTCTGCCCTTCGGAGCTGATTATAACATAAAATCAGCGGTTTGTCAATACCGTATCGATCTCCTAATGACCGAATTTGTCAGCATATTATATTTAAGTGTTGACAACTCCGGCAATATGTGATACAATATACTTGAGGAGTATATTTATACTTATATATACTTATATACCGGTATTAACTAAATTCAAAAAATACGTTACCTTAAATCGATTTGCGTCATTATATTATTGATCAGGATCTCAAA
>JBJDZD010000022.1:0-18652 GCA_051867815.1 Eubacteriales bacterium
TCGTCATGGTCACGCACAACCCCGAGCTTGCCGAGCAGTACGCGAACAGAATCGTCAAGCTCCGCGACGGAAAGATCATCGGCGACACCAACCCCTTTGAGGTGGACGAGAGCACTCTCGAAGCGCCCAAGCACAAAAACATGGGCAAATCCTCCATGTCGCTCATAACCTCTTTCGGCCTTTCTCTGCGCAACCTTTTCACCAAGAAGGGACGCACGGTGCTTACATCCTTTGCAGGAAGCATAGGAATCATCGGTATAGCGCTTATCTACGCGGTCTCGAACGGTCTTACCGCTTACATTAACACCGTCCAGGAGGACACCCTCTCATCCTCCCCCATCACGCTTGAATCCACTCACGTGGATCTTACAAGCATTATGCTAAGCATGATGGAGGTTGCAGAATCCAAGGAGGATCATCCGCTCGATGCCGTTTACAGCAAGACGGTTATGTATGATTTCGTAAACGTTCTCAGCAGTATTGAATCGCAGAAGAACGACTTGAAAGCTTTCAAGGAATTTATTGAAGCGGAATACGCGGACGAGAACTCCGAGCTTGGTTTGCACGATGCGCTGAGCGGTATTCACTACGGCTATAACATAAATCTGCTACTCTACACTAAGAACGTCGACGGCACGATCATCCACTCCGATACTCAGGCACAGCTCAACGAGATCATGGGCAAATTCATCGGCAAGCTCCTTTCAAACAAAGAGGATCTTACCGGCTCCGGCTCCACGGGCAATTCCATGATGTCGATGATGTCCTCCTCCGTCGGAATGGGGGGACTTTGGCAGGAAATGCTTCCCGGCGACGGAGAGCTTATCAACCCGGTCCTCAAGAAGCAGTACGACGTTGTCGAGGGAAAATGGCCCGAGTCCTACAACGAAGTCGTTCTCGTTCTCGATTCCAACAACGAGATCTCCGATATGGCGCTTTACGCGCTTGGTCTTATCTCCGAGGATGAGATCGACATCATAGTCGATGCGGCAGTCAACAAAACTCCGCTTACGGTCAACACCAACCGCTGGAGCTACTCCGACATTCTCAATATGGAATTCCGCACCGTCTTCCCTGCCGATTGCTACACCAAGGACAACGACGGTCTTTACACCGATATGCGCAATACGACTGCCGGACTTAAATATCTTTACGACAACGGCACGCCCCTGAAGGTAGTGGGCATTATTCGCCCGAACGAGGATGCCGTTTCCGGCATGCTCAACGGCTCTATTGCTTACACCTCGGAGCTTACCAAGCATGTGGTTGAGCATTCCAAGGCAAGCGAGGCGATCCAAGCACAGCTTGCAGACCCTTCGCACGACATTTTCACCGGTCTCCCATTTGACCTCAGCGACGGTACTCTCACAGAGACGGAAATGGCGCAGGTTTTCCGCGACCACGTTGCGGCACTTGACACCGCGGCAAAGGCAGAGACCTATATCAAGATAAAGAGCGTTCCGGACAAAGCTTGGCTTGACGGTCAGGTCAAGATCTATCTCGGCGCAATGGAAGAAACTCAAAAGCGCGCGTACCTTATCAGCGCTCTGACCGAGCAGATGGGCATGGATACCGAAAAGGTTACCGGATATGTAAACGAAATGACCGCCCAAGACATTGACGAGCTTCTTTCAGAGGGCATTGCCGCCCTGATCAGGGAAAACTACCGCAAAACTGTTGAAGCACAGCTTGCCGGTATGACCGAGGAACAGCTCGCGGCGGCGCTTGACTCGGAGCTTCACACCTATTCAGATGAGCTTGCGGCGATATATTACGGCGAAGCAATCACCTTCTCATCCTCAAGCTATGATCGCAACCTCATGCTCCTCGGCTACGTGGAGCTTGACGACCCGGCAAGCATAAGCCTTTACGCTTCCACCTTTGCGGATAAGGACATCATCAAGGATGCCATTGCAAAGTACAACGAAGGTGTTGACGACCTTGAAAAGATCGGCTACACCGATATCCTCGGAATTCTCATGTCCTCAATCGCAACCATAATTGATGCTATCACATACGTTCTTATCGGATTTGTTTCAGTTTCGCTCATAGTATCTTCGATAATGATTGGCGTTATCACGCTGATTTCCGTGCAGGAAAGGACGAAGGAGATAGGCATTCTGCGCGCCATAGGTGCATCGAAGAGGAATGTTTCGAGCATGTTCAATGCGGAGACCGTCATAATCGGCTTTGCATCCGGTATCGTGGGCGTTCTCATGACCTACTTGCTGTGCCTACCGCTCAACGCCATTTTGGTTTGGCTGACGGGAATACCGAATCTGACCGCGCAGCTGCCCATTCCGGTTGCAATAATTCTTGTGATCATCAGCATGGGGCTGACTCTCATTTCGGGTCTGATCCCCTCACGCAGTGCGGCTAAGAAGGACCCGGTAGCGGCACTCAGAACAGAATAAAATTCAGCTGCTGTCGGCGCGCCGACAGCAGCTCTTCATATTTTTTATTATTTTACTCCGCTTTCAAGCAATTCAAATGTGAGAGCGTCAGCATCAAGACGAGCCTTGACGGAGATGGGCAGTATGGCGCCGTTTTCGCCGTGGCCGTAGTCCTCCGTGCGAACGACGGGTATACCGTAATGCTCGCCTATGCGGCGCAGGATGTCATCGATAACGGGCGAAGGCTCTTTTGAATAATGACCGAAAATGAGACCCTTGACGCGGTCGAAGCCACCACGGTGGCCGATGGTTGAGAAGAACTTGGAAACCATTGCCGGAGTTGAGAATTTTTCGTGGTCTTCTATAAACAGGATGATATCGCCCTCCGGCAGGTCACGGTACCATTCAAGTCCGAGCAGGCACGCAAAATTCCAAAGGTAGCCGCCGCAGAGCTTACCCTCCGCGCGCCCGGGAGTGATGGCGCGCCACTCGCTGTTTTTGACGTATTCGGTGGATGTGGAGCGCAGGCGTTTTTCAAAATTCAATAGGGTATAGTCGCTCGGTCCGTCCTCGAAGAAGCGCGGAGAGGAGCCGTAGAAGGTAACCAGACCCGTCATGCTGTTAATTGCATTGAGAATCGTGGTGCTGTCGCTGTAGCTGCAGAGAATTTTGGGATTCTTTTTGATGTTTTCGTAGTCGATATAGGGCAGAAGCTCATTTCCGACCTCTCCGCCGCCGAAATAGAGCATTTTGACCTCGGGATCGGCGATCATGGCGTTGAGGTCCTCCGCGCGCTCCTCAATGCTTCCGGCGTATGTATGTGCGGTCGAAAAAAGATGCTCGGAATACTTTACCTTGTAGCCGAGACGGCGCAGGTTCTCTGCCGCGCGATCCATTGCCTCGCGCTTGGGTTTATACGAGGGGGCAATGATTCCTATTGTGTCGCCGTCCCAAAGTCTTTCCGGTTTTATCATGGTAACCTCCGTTTTGATTAATTATAATATGACAATATTATATATTTTATTCACTTCCTTGTCAAGTTTTTTTCTGAAAAAGCGAAAAAAAGCGGCTTTTGATATTGACAAACGATACCAAATAATGATATAATATGGTTAATTGGGAAAACGCCAAGTTTTCCGAAACAAAAAACAGAAAGGACTTTACAATGAAAAAGATCTTCTCTCTTCTCCTCGCGGTGGCAATGATTTTTGCTATTGCCGTCTCCGCCCTTCCCGTAAGCGCTGAATCCGGCTCTCTGCTTGAGAACTCCACTCTTGCAGATCTCGCTCTTTCAGGCGATGCTGCGGCAACTTCTTATGCTGACCGCGCTAACGATGCCGGATGGAGCGCAACCAACGCTCGTTCTGACATTCCCACCTTTACATCTGCATCTGCTGTTGTTACTCTCAACGGCAAGACCTCCGCGCCCGGTACCCTCACCTCTCCCGTTATCGCAGGCGGTATCGATAAGCTCGCCTTCAACTACGGTTTTGCCTTCGGAGATAACCAGTTCAAGCTCAACATTACCGTTAAGAGCGCTGACGGAACCACCGTCCTGAAGACCGCTTCCGTAGAAAAGACCGGCCTTTCCAAGGAAGTCGAGTACTCCGAAACTCTCGATATCGGCGTTGCCGAGGATTGCATCCTCGTAATCGAAAACGCTTGTCTGTCCGCAGTCAACTCAAACAAGGACCGCGTTGCAATCTGGAACCTCCAATGGACCACTCCCGCATCCTCTGAAGTAACCACCGAGGAAGTTCCCGTCACCACTGAGGAAGCTCCCGTCACCACTGAGGAAGTCCCCGGCACCACCGAGGAAGTCCCCGGCACTACCGAGGAAGTCCCCGGCACTACCGAGCCGAGCCAATCAGGCGACACCGGTGACAACGGCGTATTCTTCGCAGTTGCCGCTGTTGCAGTAGTTGTTATCGCAGGCACCGCTCTTATCGCAAGAAAGCGCGAGGACTGATATAAACCGAACTTAAAAAGCTGAGCCACACGGCTCAGCTTTTTGTTTATCATCTTAATACGTGAATTCATCTCGTACCGCATCGGCGAGGACGGCGGAATTCTTTTCAAGGAAGCCGGCAGAGCCGCAGGCGATAAGCACGAGGTCATCGGTGGACTTGACATCCTTGAGGTAGGGAAAACGGTCGAGAGCCTCGGAAAAGCCCATAACGTTTTCAATATTCTCATAAGCACGTGCAGGATCGCCGACCGTTACTATCTTTTCTATCTTGCCGTCAAGATCCGGCTCGGACATAATGCGATCGATTATATTGCTCTCGTGCGCGGACGACGAATCTATGATGAGATTGGCGCGTCTTTCACGCTCGTTGACTATTGATTTTATATCGGAAATGACCAGATCCATGGACTGAACATCCGCATGCTCCAATCGACAGCAGAGCGTATAGGGACGAACGGATATTATCTCGCCCCGTCCGGGTATCTTGCGGTAATCAATGGCTTCAAGCGCGTTGGCGTCCGTCACCTTAACCCTGAGCTTTACAAGCTCACGAATAGTCACGAGGGCAGTTGCGGAAAGAGCGACCATTGATGGAAGCCGAGTTCCTGCGGTTGCGCTGAATCCTCGGTAAGTGAACGGAATGCCGCGGAAGCCGGGCGTGCCGACTTCTATCTCTCCGCGCGCAACGACGGCATGATTGCAGTTGAGCTCGTTGCAAAGGTCATAAAGTGCCTTGCGGCTGTCCTTTTGCTGGGGCGCGCTGATGATCTCCTCGATACCTTTTTTGGCAACGAGCCTGACGAGCTCCGCTTCCTCCGGGAATATCTCGTTGCAATGCACCATCTTCGGGCGCGGCAGAATTGCCGCGATCCGGTCGGAAATATCTGCGGGGTTTATCTGCATGATGACGTGGGAAACACCCATTCCCGAGCATGCGCAGAGCGCTCCGAGCAGAAAGACCTCGTAAACGCAGGGGTGCGAAAAATCGGCTTCCTTGGCAGCCAGCGAACGTTCCACGGTGCGAATGACCGTCATGATATGTGAAATAACGTCCGAGGGGAGCTGTTCGCCGTTTACGGTAACGGCGGTCTCCGGAGAGCGGCTTACATCAAAATTTACGGTTGCACTGCTGATTCCGGCGCTTTTCAAAGCCGAGCTGACGGTTTGCGCCGTATATTCTGCATCCTGACCGACAACGGCAAGCGTAATACCGTTAATGGGTCTGATATTAAGTGACTTGCAAACTGCATCGCTGAGTGTCTTATAATGAGCCGTGAGGTTTTGGCTTGGATCTTTGGGCAACTGTGTCAGATATTTTCTGACGGTATGAATCTTCATGGGGGTTCCTCCGGAGGTGCGTGAGCGATTGGTTAATTCAAAAAAGTAAGAGTTTTTCCGTCTTCTCCGAGGAGAAAGGCGTTGGTTTTTTCAAATTCGGCGCGTAGCTTTTGTGCTTGGGGGCTTTCCGGGTCAAAATTCTTCTTTCTTACGGCGCGCAGGAGAATGTTTTTCGGCGTATCGTCGGGGTCGACAAGCTCGCATGCCTCAACGTTGTAGCCGCGGCTTGCAAGGTAAGAAAGGCGGAGAGAATCCGTCAGCGCATCGCAAAGCTTGCGGCGCAGTATCGGGTATTTCGATACAAAAGCAAGCTCGTCACAATCGATCCTGCTTGAAAGCTCGCGCTGACAGCAGGGCGTCGATAGGATGACACCGGCTCGGTGAGTAGTTGCATATCGCAGTACTATATCCGTTGCGACGTCGCAAGCGTGAAGGGAAACGACGAGGTGCGGCTCCGTGTCAGGCGCGAACTCATTGATGTCGCCGCAAACGAAAGATAATCCATCGTAGCCGAGTCTTGAAGCAACGCCGGAGCAATATTCGATAACGTCCGATTTCAGGTCAACGCCGGTCATTTCAACATCGCGCTTTTTTATGACTGTGAAATAATGGTAAATGGCAAAGGAAAGATAGCTCTTTCCGCAACAAAGATCGTAGATGAGGAGCTTGCCGTCGTGCGGCAGGACGGCGTAAATATCCTCAACATATTCAAGGAAGCGGCAGATCTGGCGGAATTTGTGCTGTTTTTTATCGTGGATTCGACCGTGGCGGTCCGATATTCCAAGCTCACAAAGGAAGCTCTCGTTGCCCGAAAGAATGTGATTCTTCTTGCGGTCGTTAGTTTGAACACGGGCAAGCTTTTCCTCATTTATGCCTGCGCGGAGAACCGCTTCGATCTTCCCTGCACCGCTGAGATTTTCCTTGCCGGACTTTGAAGTGCGAAGCTCGGCATCGCCAACGGTGGTCAAGAGATTGAGCTGACCGTAGCCGACGAAAAGACCGGCAAGGGTCTCGCCGTCATCGGCGGTCAGGTTCTTTTGAATTGCTTTGCCGTCGCGCATGAACGTGGTTTTGCGGAGAACGGTGTTCTCGCCGAGCTTCATCGGAGCAAGCTCGGACTTTATCTCCGCGCTGTCGGCAGGCTTGGAAAGTACTGCCTTTTTCATCACGCCTGCTGAAAAAGCCTTATTCATCACATCAAGGAGCGCGGCACGCGCGGCAGTCAGTTTAATTCCCTCGCTCATTTCTTGTTCTTATCCCAAGGCATTTTGACGCGAGGCTCCTCGCGGTTCATGATGCGCTTGAGGTTGGGGACATGGAGAACGACTACGGTCACGGTGATGAGGAAGGCAATCGGGATCCTTATGCCTGCCGCCTCGCCGCTTCCGAGAAATCTGTAAAAGGTGTTGATGAATATGGGAAGTAAGAGCGCAGTCATAACGGATGCCATTGAAACGAAGCGCGTTCCGATCAAAATTATCGCGAAAATCAGCAACATCAAAAGGAATACGGGCCAATCGCATAAAAGCATCATAACGAACATGGCGAGAACGCCCTTGCCACCCTTAAACTTGTAATAAATCGGGAAGCAATGGCCGAAAACGACGAAAAGACCTGAAATATACGCGCCCGAATAGCCGAAGAAGAGATATCCGAGGACGATCGGGAGCGCGGTCTTGCAAATATCTCCGACAAGAGTCATAAAACCGCCCGTTTTGCCGAAGGTGCGGAACATATTGGTCATTCCGGCGTTGCCGCTTCCGTGATTGCGGATGTCGTCCTTATATTTTTTAGTGGAAATAACTATTGCGGAGTTAATGCTTCCGAGGAGATATCCCGAGGCCACGCACAAAAGCACAGCAACAAGCATAAGCACCCAATATCCCCAAGATCCCGCATTCAATGAGAGACTATCGCAGATTAAGCCGTAGATGCCTCTTGGTACTATCTTATTTAACATGTCAAACCCTTTCAAAAGCCGAAAATCTTCAACAATATTATAGCAAAACGAAAATTACAAAATATGATAAATTTGCAACTATTTTATGATGTAAACAATAATTTTTTATTCATGAATTTATTTGAAAAGAATTGAATTAGCCTTAATAATGTGATATAATATAATCTATACTACATCGGCACCGTTTTTTCGGTGCGGAAAGGCACAAAAATGAAAAGATTAATGCTCGGAAACGAGGCTATCGCGCGCGGTCTTTACGAAGCCGGGTGCGAGCTTGTTTCCTCCTATCCCGGCACGCCCTCCACCGAGATCACGGAGTTTGCCGCAAAATACGCGGAAATCGATTGCGAATGGGCGCCCAACGAAAAGGTTGCACTTGAGACCGCATTCGGTGCCTCTCTCGCAGGTCACCGTTCCGCTTGCGCCATGAAGCACGTAGGACTTAATGTTGCCGCAGATCCACTCTTCACGCTCTCCTATACCGGCGTGCGCGGCGGTCTTATTATATTTGTTGCGGACGACCCGGCGATGCACTCCTCGCAAAACGAACAGGATTCGCGCCACTATGCCATTGCATCGAAGATACCCATGTTCGAGCCGTCGGACTCCGAGGAGGCAAGGCGCATGGTACATATCGCTTACGAGGTATCGGAAAAATTCGACACTCCCGTTCTCTTCCGCATCTGCACGCGTGCGGCGCACTCGCAAAGCCTCGTGAGCGAGGCAGAGCGTCATGAGCCGACACCGATACCATACGAAAAACAACCTTCAAAATACGTCATGATGCCGGGCTATGCGAAGCTCAAGCATCCTCTGGTTGAAGAAAGAACGCTTAGGCTCAGAGAGTTCGCCGAGACCTCCGGAATCAACGAGATCAGCGGATCCGGATCGGAGCTTGGAATCATCACCTCGGGCATCTGCATGCAGTATGTTCGCGAGGTGTTCTCCGAGGACGAAGCAAAGGTTCTCAAAATCGGCATGCACAATCCCCTGCCCGATGCGCTTCTGCGTGAATTTGCGGCATCGGTCAAGAGAATTGTAGTCGTCGAGGAGCTTGACGCCATAATCGAAGAGCATTGCAAGGCACTCGGCATCCCGGTGGAGGGCAGAAATCTTTTCTCCCCCATCGGTGAGTATTCACAGCAAACCGTCGCAAAGGCTTTCGGCAAGGCCCTCCCCGAGGCGATCGAACCCGAGGTGGTGCCTGCGCGTCCGCCCGTTATGTGTTCGGGTTGCCCTCACAGAGGCCTGTTCTACGTCATCTCCAAGATGAAGCTGACGGTTCTCGGCGACATCGGCTGTTATACGCTCGGCGCACAGAAACCGCTTGATGCGATTGATTCCGTGCTTTGCATGGGCGCGTCGGTATCCGGCCTGCACGGCTTTAACAAGTCCACTCCGGGAGCAGAAAAGCGGACGGTCGCCGTTATTGGTGACTCGACCTTCATGCATTCGGGCATGACCGGACTTTGCAACATAGCCTACAACGGCACCAATTCCACCGTCATCATTCTCGACAACTCGATAACGGGCATGACCGGTCACCAACAGAACCCGACGACGGGCTACAATCTCCGCGGCGAGCCTGCGGCAAAGATCGACCTTGAGGCACTTTGCCATGCTCTGGGCATCGCGCGCGTTCGTGTTATCGACCCGTACGACCTTGAACAATGCAAGCTCGCCCTGACGGAGGAGCTTGCCGCAGACGAGCCTTCCGTTATCATCTCGCGCCGCCCCTGCGTACTGCTTAAATCGGTCAAGACACCGCCGCCATACTCAGTTGACAGCGAAAAATGCCGTTCCTGCCACAGGTGCATGGGACTCGGCTGCCCTTCCCTTTCCTTCAAGGACGGCAAGGCCGTCATCGACAGCACGCTCTGCACCGGCTGCGGCGTTTGCGCACAGCTCTGTCCATTTGATGCAATAAAGGAGGGTAAATGATATGAGTACGAATATTTTGATCGTCGGAGTCGGCGGGCAGGGCACGCTCCTTGCCAGCAAGCTCCTCGGAAAGATACTTATAGGCCTCGGATACGACGTTAAGGTCTCCGAGCTTCACGGCATGAGCCAGCGCGGCGGAAGCGTAACGACCTATGTCAAGTACGGAAATAAAGTCTACTCTCCCGTTATCGAAAGCGGCGAGGCCGACTACATAGTTTCCTTTGAAAAGCTTGAGGCGGCTCGCTGGGCGCATTGCCTTAAAAAAGGCGGCAAACTCATCACCAACACACAGGAGATCGCTCCCATGCCCGTCACATCCGGCGCAGCCGAATACCCTACCGACATTCTCGACAGCCTAACCGCAAAAGGAATCGACATTGATGCCTTTGATGCACTCACTCCGGCGCTTGAGGCCGGCTCGCAGAAGGCGGTCAACATCGTGCTGATGGGCAGGCTTGCAAAACACCTCGGTATTGACGACGCCCTTTGGCTTGACGCGATCAGGACAAGCGTTGCGCCGAAATTCGTCGATATGAATCTTAAGGCATTTGAGCTTGGTTATAACGGCTGATTTTTAAGGTAAATATATAAGGGCAGGACTTGTGAGGCCCTGCCCGTTTTATTCAAATCGTAAATCGCCAAGGCCTCTGCCTGTCCTTTTCGTCGGCGTAGTCGATGCCGACGCGCGCGGACGTATTGATATTATCGGGGACGAATCCGTCATCCTCAAGCCATATTGTGTCGGATAGGACGACATCGGAGCCGTTTTGCCGACGGTCAACGGAGAGCTTTTTGGTCAGCTTGCCGGGGCCTGTGAAGCCTTCTATGCCGCGTATCAGCACAGCCTGCGGCTCGCCTTTGGCACCCGTCACGATATTGAGCATATTGTGCATGCCGTAGCAAAGGTAAACGTAGACCGTTCCGCCCTTGTCCCACATCACCGAGGTGCGGGGCGTTTTGCCTTTTGAGGCATGGCACGCGGTGTCGTCCTTGCCGCGGTAGGCCTCGGTCTCCGTTATGCGGAAACGGAAAACCTCCCCGCTCTCGCTTTTTCGGCAAAGCACCTTGCCGAGCAGAGCCGGGGCAACCTCCAAGACGTCGCGCGTATAAAAATCCCTGCCAATGCGGTGGGGCTTTTGTTTTTCCTTTTCGCGCTTATTCTTGAAGAAGCGGTCGATAATGGCTTTACATTCATCGGCGAGAACGCCCCGCTCTACGATGGTCTTGCATCCGAGAGGATAATCAAGAAGCGAGAAAAGACCGCCGAGCGCACCGCATTTTTCATCGGAGGCGCCGTAGACCACTCGATCAAGGCGAGCGTTGACGATCGCGCCGGCGCACATGGGGCACGGTTCGAGAGTAACGTACAGCTCACAGCCCGTCAGCCTCCAGCCGCCCAAAGCCGTGCAGGCTTCGTTAATGGCAAGTATCTCGGCGTGTGCTGAGGCTCCTCCGCCGCTCTCACGGCGATTTTGACCTCTGCCGATAATTTTACCGTCCTTGACCACAACGGCTCCCACGGGGATCTCTCCCAGCCGGGAAGCTGCCTCTGCGAGGTGCAGGGCCTCCTTCATAAAAGCAGTATCCATATTCATCTTTACATCTCAGCCATAGAGAGTGCCATTATAACGAGCAGAAGCGCCGAGCCGACCGACAGCACGATATGGACGATCATTACCGGGTTGAAGAAGCCTTTAACGATGGACTTGCTTTCCATGCTGATTGAATTTGTCGGCCTTGCTTCGATATGAAGTCCGTTTTTCGTGCGCTTATATATCAGCCATCCGGCAAGCGCAAGGCCTGCAACAACAAGCGCGATATCTATCACAAAAATAAGTATGTTAGCCTCGGCGGTCTGTCCGGAGCGATAGTAAATTACCTGCTGAATAACGCTGAAAAAATTATTGAACAGGTGTATGAACGTAGAAGCCCAGATGGAGCCGGTTTCCATATAGACGGCGCCGAGGACAAGTCCTGCCACAAAGGTATAGAAAAACTGAGCAAAATTGCCGTGCATCAGCGCGAAAAGCAACGCCGAGCCGATGAGAGCGGTCGTTTTTCCGTAGGGTAAAAGATTGGAAAGCACGCATCCGCGGTACAGAAATTCCTCGCAGACCGCAGGGACGATCGCCGTTGAAATAAAGGCCATGATAATTCTGACCGGTGTATTGAGGGCGGTGTCAGCATAAAGCGGGCTGAAATCGACGAAGGATACCATAAGCGAGTTGATATACGATGTGCCGAGAACAACGCCGACCGAGGCAACGATGACAAGGGGCGTGTCCGCGGTGAGCTTTACACCGAGGCGCATCGGCTCATGACGCTCGCGACGGCTTATAATCATGAAAATAAAGGCAGGTATCATAAACGCCGCAAGATATGCGACCAGCGCGGCGGTTTCATCAACTGCGTAGTAGAGATCAAGATAGTCAATTCCCTTCGTGGCGGAAATACTCCGCAGCGCATCCTCAAGCGCAGGAGCGACATTCAGCGCCATAATTGAAAACACCTGCAAAAGCGCGGAATTCAGCAGCACGGCGATTGCTATCTTAGTGCAAACTCTTTTATATGCTTTATCGTACAATCCGAACAACTCCTCAATATTGGTAATTGGTAATAAATAAATTATACAACAAAACTCGGCTTTTGTCAATAGAAAGAGCCGACTTTCGTCGGCTCTGCTATGTATTATCGGATCAGTGAACGATGCAACGCTCGGTGTCCTTATCAAAGATATGGAGACGGCTCATGTCGAAAGCGACTTTGATGGAATCGCCTGCACGAGAGGTGGAGCGGCTGGATACACGTGCGATAAGCTTGGTCTCCTCACCTACATTGAGGTAGAGGTAGATCTCGGCGCCCATAAGCTCGGTAACGTCAACGTAAGCGTCAAGCTGGCTTTCGGGATGGTTAGCGAGGTTCATGGGATCGTCGTGAATAGCCTCGGGACGGAGACCGACAACGACTTCCTGACCGATGTAGTCCTTAAGGTCGGGGTTGTTTGCCTTCTCTGCCGGAAGCTTGAGAGAAATGTTCTCGAAGTTAAAGTAAACGTCCTCGCCCTTCTTCTCGAGAACGCCGTTGATGAAGTTCATCTGAGGAGTTCCGATGAAGCCTGCAACGAAAATGTTTACAGGGTAGTCATAGAGGTTCTGAGGAGTGTCGACCTGCTGGATAAGACCGTCCTTCATAACGACGATACGGGTTGCCATGGTCATAGCCTCGACCTGGTCGTGGGTAACGTAGATGAAGGTGGTACCAACGCGCTGGTGAAGCTTGGTAAGCTCGGTTCTCATCGATGCACGGAGCTTAGCATCGAGGTTGGAAAGAGGCTCGTCAAGAAGGAATACCTTGGGGTTACGGACGATTGCACGACCGAGCGCAACTCTCTGCTTCTGACCACCGGAAAGAGCCTTGGGCTTTCTGTCGAGAAGGTGGGTGATATCAAGGATACGGGCAGCCTCTTCTACGCGGCGCTTGATCTCTTCCTTGGGAGTCTTGTTGAGCTTCAGGCCGAACGCCATGTTCTCAAATACGGTCATGTGAGGATACAGAGCGTAGTTCTGGAAAACCATCGCGATCTTTCTATCCTTGGGAGCTACGTCGTTAACGAGCTGGTCACCGATGAAAAGCTCACCCTCGGTGATCTCCTCAAGTCCTGCTACCATACGCAGAGTGGTGGTCTTACCGCAACCGGAAGGACCAACGAGTACGAGGAACTCCTTGTCCTTGATTTCAAGATTGAAGTCCGAAACAGCGGTAACTCCGCCGGGATACTTCTTATAGATGTGCTTAAGGGATACACTTGCCATTTATTAAATTCCTCCTTGAATTTACGAGCAAACCGAGCACACGGTTTAATCAATTATTTTTCTTTTATATATTGTACCAAATTTCCGCGAAAAATGGAAGATGTTAATTACCCAAAATTTTAAGGCTCAATTTGTGCATATTTCACAAATTATGTATAAACAGGCGCGCTTTGGGGCATTTTATGAACTAATCGTAACTTTTGAGAGTAATTTTTAATTACTTTTCTTCCTTGAATCGCATAGTCAGCGCGATACGGTTGCGTTTGGTATCGACCTCGAGAACCTGAACGCGGACAACGTCACCGACGGAAAGCACCTCGGATGGGTGCTTGATGTACTTATCACAGATGCGCGAGATGTGAACGAGGCCGTCCTGGTGAACGCCGATATCGACAAAGGCGCCGAAATCGATAACGTTGCGGACGGTGCCGGTCATTACCATGCCGGGCTTGAGGGAATTGATATCAAGCACATCGTCGCGGAGGATGGGAGCATCGAAGCTGTCGCGAACGTCGCGGCCGGGCTTTTCAAGCTCCTCAACGATATCGTTGAGAGTCGGCTCTCCGATGCCGAGTTCGGCGCAGAGCTTGGCCTTGCCTTCTTTGGCAACGCGGCTGCCCAGAAGCTTAAGTCCGCCGGAGCGGATCTCGGATTCGTCATAACCGAAGCGGTTGAGAAGTCCGCGAGCCGCCTCGTAAGATTCGGGGTGAACACCGGTGCAGTCAAGCACCTCATCGGAGCCGGAAACGCGCAAAAATCCCGCGCACTGCTCGTAGGCCTTCGCGCCGAGGCGCGGCACCTTTAATAGCTCCTTGCGCGACTCAAACTCGCCGTTTTCCTCACGGTATTTGACGATATTTTTGGCAACGGGAGTGCTGATTCCCGAAACATAGGAAAGAAGCGAATATGAGGCGGTGTTGAGGTCGATACCGACGGAGTTTACGCAATCCTCGACCACGCCGGTGAGTGCGCCGTCAAGTCGAGCCGGCTTCATATCGTGCTGATACTGACCTACGCCGACGGACTTGGGGTCGATCTTGACAAGCTCTGCGAGGGGATCCTGCAAGCGGCGCGCGATGGAAACGGCAGAACGCTGAGTAACGTCGAAATCCGGGAATTCCTCGGCTCCGAGCTTGGATGCGGAATAAACGGATGCGCCCGCCTCGCTTACCATAATATATTTGCAGTCGAGACCGCTGTCGCGCAGAAGTCCGGCAATGAATATCTCGCTCTCCTTGGACGCGGTGCCGTTTCCGATCGCGATAACGTTTACGCCGTATTTGCGGATCAGCTTGGTTACGATCTTGGTGCTTTCCTCTATTCTCTGTTGAGGCTTGGTGGGATAAATGACGGCGGTGTCAATGACCTTGCCCGTGCGGTCGACTACCGCAAGCTTACATCCCGTGCGGTATCCGGGGTCAAAGCCCATTACGGTCTTACCGCGGAGGGGAGGTTGCATGAGCAGATGCTTGAGGTTGTCCGAAAAGACCTTGATCGCACCTTCGGAAGCGACGTCGGTGAGGTCGTTTCTGATTTCGCGCTCAACGGAAGGAGCAATAAGGCGCTCGTAGCTGTCCTCGACCGCCTCGGCAACGTATTGCTTTGCAGGGCTTTCGTTCTGCTTAACGAACTTGCGGTAGAGGTAGGTCTTTACGATGTCATTGGTCAGCTCAACCGTGACCTTAAGGTATTCCTCCTTCTCTCCTCTGTTTATTGCGAGGATGCGGTGTGGGAGTATCTTTTTGATCTTCTCGTTGAAATCGTAATACTGCGCGTAAACTGAATCCTCATCCTTTGCCGCCTTTGAAACGATCGCGCCGTGCTCCGCCGTGAGGGTACGGACGGATTTGCGACAGGAGGCATTGTCCGAGACGTTCTCGGCAATGATATCCTTTGCTCCGGCGATAGCGGCGGCAACATCCGGAACGCCCTTTTCTTCGTCTATGAAGTCCGCTGCGATGTCCTCGATCGATCTTTCATAGCTTTCTCTCTGCTCGAAAATGAGGTCGGCGAGCGGTTCAAGCCCACGCTCACGGGCAACGGACGCACGTGTCTTTCTGTGGGGGCGATATGGACGGTAGATATCGTCCACCTCCGTCATCGTCTGAGCGGCATCAATGGCGGCGATAAGCTCATCGGTGAGCTTGCCCTGCGCTTCGATGAGATTCTTGACCTCCTCGCGGCGCTTTGCGATACCGCGAAGGTATGTAAGGCGGTCAAAAAGGTCGCGCAGGACGGTATCGTCGAGCGAGCCGGTGACCTCCTTGCGGTAACGGGCGATGAAGGGGATGGTGTTGCCCTCGTCGATAAGGGCGACGGTCTTTACCACCTGCTCTTCCCTCAGATTAAATTCTTCTGCAATGATCTGTTCGATGGTCATTTTATTTCTCCGATAAATTTATTTTGCTGTTTTTTTGAGTTCTTCCGTTTCTTCGGCGGTCAGGTATCGCCATTCGCCTCGTTTGAGCGAAGGGTCAAGGACGAGGGGACCGAAGCTGAGGCGTTCAAGATACGTGATCCTGTTCCCGACCGCTCCGAACATTTGCTTTATCTGGTGGTACTTACCCTCGTGAAGTGTGATCTCACCCTCAAATTCGCCATCTCCGGCGATTTCGCAGGGCTTTGTGAGGTATCCGCCATCAATGTATACGCCTGCACGGAGACGTTCTTTGTTCTCCTGTGAAAGGGGTGCTTCACATTTGTATCTGTAAGTTTTCGGTACATGCCTTGCAGGCGCCAGAAGACGGTGTGACAGCATGCCGTCATCTGTCAGGAGCATCAGGCCGAGCGTATATTTGTCAAGCCGTCCGCAGGGGTGAACGCGTGCGGCGTCAATGGGGTCGAGCAGCGAGGTCACAACGGGGTCTCGTCTGTCCTCCGTCGCGCTGACGTAGCCCTCCGGCTTATTGAGCATAATGTAGATATGCTCGCGGTAGAGAACCGGCTTGCCGCAATAAGCAACAGTATCGCGGTCGGGGTCGACCGGCATATCCGGCTTTTTTGCGATCAAGCCGTTTACGGTCACTCTGCCGGAGCGGACAGCCTTGCCGATCTCACTGCGACCTGCAAGGCCGGCATTGGAAATAAACTTGTCAAGCCGCATTGAAGCCTCCTTATGGGTTGAATACGATAATGACGGCACAACCGAATATCAGCACGCCGAGGCCGAAGGATATCAAAAAATCCCGGCGCCAAAGCGGATCACGCACAAAAATCACCTCCCGTGATTATTATGCGTGCAAATTGTCAACTTAATAATTATACCATAAAAATGACGTTTTGTAAAGTACTTTTTCGTCGACAAATTCTTTGCACTTTTTTGTGATTTTATCTTGACATTCTCTCTAAAATATGAGATAATTATGTGAATGACAATATTCGATCAAGGAGATCAAAAAATGGGCTTTGAACTCAAATTTCACAAATCTCAAGAAGTATTGCACTACGGCTGTGAAAAGCCACGCGCGTACTTCATTCCATACCACAGCGAAGCGGCGGCACGGACCGACAATCGCGCTTTAAGCGCACGCTTTTTCTCGCTTTGCGGCGATTGGGATTTCAAATTCTATCCCGTCCCCGACCGTATCGACGATTTCACCGCCGAAGACTTTACAAGCTGCGGCTTTGACAAAATGACCGTTCCGCGCTCTTGGCAGACCGTTCTCGGCAAGGGCTACGACACGCCCAATTATACGAACGTTAACTACCCCTACCCAATCGACCCTCCGCACGTTCCCGATGCCAACCCCTCCGCCCTCTATGTGCGCGATTTCGATCTGACGGACGAGTACCTCAAGGACAGAGAGGTCTACATCAATTTTGAAGGTGTTGATTCCTGTTTCTACCTTTATATTAACGATAAATTCGTCGGTTACAGCCAGGTAAGCCACAGCACAAGCGAATTTAAGATCACGGACAAGCTGACCGTCGGCAAAAATACCATAAAGGTGCTTGTTTTCAAGTGGTGCGACGGCTCGTATCTTGAGGACCAGGATAAATTCCGCTATTCGGGCATTTTCCGCGAGGTTTATCTGCTCTCGCGCGACAGATCTCACATCTCCGACCTCTACTGCCGCCAAAGCATCAACACGAAATACACTCAGGCAACCCTTGCCGTTGAAGCAACGCTTTGCGGCGCGGCTCGCGTGGACTATAAGCTCCTCGACCCGAACGGACACGAGGAAAGCGGCGGATCCATTGACCTTGACGGCTCGGGCGTCTTCGAAATGCTCGTTTCTCACCCCATGCTTTGGAGCGACGAAACCCCCAACCTCTACACCCTCATCGTCAAATGCGGCGGTGAGATAATCCCCATTCTCATCGGCTTCCGCACGCTTGAGATCAAGGACAGGGTAATCTATATCAACGGGCGGAAGGTGAAGGGACACGGCGCAAACCGCCACGACAGCCATCCCATTCTCGGCTCCGCTACGCCGACTGATCACATGCTTGAGGACCTTTACATTCTCAAACGCCACAATTTCAACATGGTACGCACCAGCCACTACCCGAGCGATCCCCGTTTTTACACCCTTTGCGACAAGCTCGGCTTCTACGTTTGCGACGAGGCGGACTACGAAGCACACGGTATGCAGCATATAGGCGACTGGGATTATTTCTCGCGCGAGGATGCTTGGGCACAGTCCCTGCTTGACCGCGCACAAAGACTTTTCGAGCGCGATAAGAACCATCCCTGCGTTATCTTCTGGTCGCTCGGCAACGAGTCGGGCGTAGGCAAGAACCAAGAGGCGATGAGCAATTACATCAAGTCTCGCATGCCGGATGCCATCGTTCATTGCGAGGATGCATCGCGCAGGCTTTGGTATAAAAACCCCTCCTCTTCCCACCACATCTCATCCCCCTATGATAACGAGAAAGAGCTTGCCTGGTACGACGTTGAAAGCCGCATGTACCCGGAGCTTGAAGAAATACGCAAATACCTCTCGGATAAGAAATACACAAAGCCCTATTTCATGTGCGAATACTGCCACGCAATGGGTCTCGGCCCCGGCGACCTTAAGCAGTATTGGGATCTGATTTATGCGAACGACAACTTCTTCGGCGGATGCGTCTGGGAAATGATAGACCATTCCGTTGCCACCGGCGAGAACATCTACACCGATCCGCACTACGTTTACGGCGGCGATTTCGGCGACTTCCCCCACGACGGCAACTTCTGCGTTGACGGTCTTGTTTACCCCGACCGCCGTCCTCACACCGGCATCAAGGAGCACAAGGC
>JBJDZD010000023.1:0-18342 GCA_051867815.1 Eubacteriales bacterium
CTTTCCAGTTACCTTATCCCATACAACAATGGTTTCTCTTTGATTTGTAATACCTATGGCGGCGATATCTTTGTATGTAAGCCCGGCTTTGATGATTGCCTCTTGGGCTACTGCAAGCTGTGTGTTCCAAATATCGTCGGGATTATGCTCAACGTATCCTTCCTTGGGAAAAATCTGAGGAAATTCGGATTGCGAGACGGATACGATCTCGCCATTGGTTGAAAAGACGACGGCGCGAGAACTTGTTGTACCCGCATCAAGCGCGAGTAAGTATTTTAACATGTTGACCTCCAAGCCATAATTGAAGTGTATTGATACATATATTGTATCAAAAAAAGTCTTCACCGTCAAGCGGTGAAGACAAAATTATTCTTTAATTTCAAGATTTATGCTTTCGAGATGCGTTATTACATCGCAGATAGTGTTGGAAGCTCTGATTGGTGAAATAAAATTTACACGAACCGTTTGGTCGGCTGTTATCTTTAAGATATTCATAACTTCCGAAATCATTGAGTTCAGCTCATTGATGATTTTGGTACATGTGCGAGCGCGACCGAGATAGAGTCCCGATGCTCTCTCACATTCGCTTGCACAGGCGTGCGCTTCAAGAGAAATTGCGCGGCAATCGAGAATATCCTCCACACTTTTGTTGAGCATGGCGGCGTATATTGCCAATTTTGAATCGTGATATACTTCCGTAAAGCAAACGGCACAAGCTCTTATTTGAGCAGCGGTTTGACTGAGAATGATCAGCGATTCGGAAATGGCGTTAATTTGAAATCTCGTGCTTTCCGTAGCAGTTATGAAAGTATTGCGAACATGGTCGCAGTCTTCAATGCCGAGTGAAAATGCAAAATCACGCAAAAATCCACGGTTTTTCCATTCGTCGGTAAGTCTGCGAAGCTGAAGAGCAACCGATTCTTTGGCGAGAGAAGCTTTCTGACATGCGTCGACTGTGTCGGCGGAGATTTGTGCATAGTTGAGTTCAATGGTGGATAGACGGCGCATCAAATCGCTGCCCGGCTGTCTCGCCATCATGAATTCTTCTATCTGCGATAACGATTTTTCATCAAGCGGAACCGTACAGATGTTTTCTGTGAACAGCCTGTCCGATATTTGCTTATGTAGCTCCGAAGTTGTCATCATACACCTCGTTCATTTCAAAAATATGGGGCTGTCACCGGTTGGTTCAAGCCCCATAATTCAGCGCCGAACGCGCTTATCTGATATCTACGGTTACTTTTTTGCCGGTGGAAGCAGAGGCTGCCTTAACGACGGTTCTGATTGCTTGAGCAATTTTTCCGCCGCGGCCGATAACCATACCCATTTCATCGGGAGCAACGCTGAGGGTGAACTCAATGCTACTTCCGCTTTCATTACGAACTACTTTGACCTCCGAAGGAGTATCAACTATAGCACTAACGATGTCCACAAGAAGCTTTTCGAGATCCATCTTGAACCACTCAATTAGTCGGTAATGCCGGCCTTTTTCAAAAGAGCCTTTACGGTATCGGTGGGCTGAACACCCTTTGCGAGCCAATCCTTTGCCTTCTCGGCGTCAATCTTGATCTCGGAATTTGCAAGAGGATTGTAGTAGCCGATTTCATCAATGAAGCGGCCGCCTCTGGGGCTGCGCTCATCTGCTACGATTACACGATAGAAGGGCTGCTTCTTTGCGCCTGCACGGCGAAGTCTCATTTTTACCATTTTGGTTTTCTCCTTTATGTTTAAAAAATATTTTTTATATGAATCCCGTCAGAAAGGGAATTTCATTCGTTTGCCGCGGCGTTTGCCGTTCATGGAGGTGAATTGCTTCATAAGCTTTTTCACTTGCTCAAACTGCTTGAGAAGACGGTTTACCTCTTCAACCGATGTTCCGCTTCCGGCAGCAATTCTTCTTTTTCTCGAGGAATTGAGTATTTCCGGCTTGGCGCGCTCTCTGGGTGTCATTGATTTGATGATTGCTTCAACGCGGCCGACGGCCTTTTCGTCCACTTGAGCACCTTTAAGCGCCGAGGTGTTCATGCCGGGCATCATGCCGAGTATCTGTTCCATGCTGCCCATGCTTTTGATCTGTTCAAATTGCTCAAGATAATCGTCAAGGGTGAAGGTCTGCTCACGCATTTTCTTTTCAAGCTCTGCCGCCTTTTTATCGTCATAAGCGGCTTCGGCTTTTTCGATCAGCGAAAGAACGTCGCCCATGCCGAGGATTCGGCTTGCCATACGGTCGGGATGGAACGGCTCAATCTGATCGATCTTTTCGCCGACTCCGATGAACTTGATTGGCTTGCCCGTAACATATCTTACGGAGAGCGCCGCACCGCCCCTTGTGTCACCGTCGAGTTTGGTAAGAACAACGCCGGTAATGTCAAGAAGGCTATTGAAATGCTCGGCAACATTGACGGAATCCTGACCGATCATTGCGTCGATTGTGAGAAGGATTTCGGTGGGGCTGACCTTTTCCTTTATTGCACGAAGTTCTTCCATGAGAACCTCGTCTATGTGAAGACGGCCGGCGGTATCAATGAATACCATATCGCAGAAGTTGTCTTTTGCGTATTTGATGCCTTCCTCGGCGATTTTTACGGGAGAGACATCGGTTCCCATCGTAAATACGGGAACGTCTATTTGCTCACCGAGAACCTGCAACTGTTTGATTGCCGCAGGGCGGTAAATATCGCATGCTACGAGAAGGGGGCGCTTGCCCTGCTTCTTGTACATTGACGCAAGCTTCGCGGCGTGTGTGGTCTTACCGGCGCCCTGAAGACCGCACATCATGATGACAGTCGGGGGGGCGGACGAAATTGTAAGCTTTGCCTGAGAGCCGCCCATGATTTCGGTCAACTCTTCGTTAACGATCTTTACTATCTGCTGAGCAGGGACAAGAGATTCGAGAACCTCGCTCCCAACAGCTCTTTCGGTTACTTGTTTAACGAATTCACGTACAACTTTGAAGTTGACATCGGCTTCAAGAAGGGCAAGCTTTATCTCTCGCATTCCGGCCTTGACATCGGCTTCGGTAAGCTTGCCTTTGTTGCGGAAATGCTTGAAAGCAGCCGAAAGCTTATCACTTAAGCTTTGAAACATTGTTTTCCTCCTGTCGATGTTTAGCTTTCGATGATATGCCTGATTTCAGATATGATGCCAAGGAGAGAACCGTCTTTTGAATCAACATCTGACGTGATTATCGCTTCGGCACGATCGGTACATTCATAAAGGCATCTGAACTTTTGTGCCATACCGAGCTTTTCTTCAAAAACCAGCAGTTCGTCTCCCGCCTTTTTTATAAGGTCACGGGCGCCCTGCCTTGTAATTCCGAGTGCTTCCGCAATCTCGGAGAGCGACATATCTTCGTTGTAATACATATCAAGCACCGTGCGTCGACGGTCATTGAGCATCTCACCGTAGAAGTCGAGGAGATAGCCGATTTCAAGCGATTTTTGAAACATATTCGACCTCCAAAGCGGTGTAAAGTAAAATGCTTTACAGATTATATCACAAGTCGGTCGTTTTGTCAATAGGTTTTAGTGAATTTTTCAAATTAATTTAACAAAAGTACATTTTACTATTTTTAAAAGTACAACAATACAATAATATTATTACCTCTTGACAAACCGATGATTTAGAGTTATAATTATGCTGTATAATTATATCGGAGGTGAAAATAGATGACAGTAACAAAGGATACCATTATCGGCGAGATTCTCGACCATGATGCCGAGACTGCACAGTTCTTCCTTGCTATCGGTATGCATTGTCTCGGTTGCCCCTGTTCGCGCGGTGAAAGCATTGAGCAGGCTTGTGCCGTACACGGAACTGATGCCGATGAGCTTGTAAAGTCCATCAACGATTTTCTTGCAAGCAAAAATAACTGATCAAGTTAAAGGACTGATCTGCCTGTGGCAGGTCAGTCCGAAAGTCTTGAATAACGGAGAATCATGACAGAATATAAAATTGCCGATTGCAGACTTGCCGCCGCCGCATCCTATGCTCGCCGCGGCAAAAGGGTTGCCGATATCGGAACGGATCACGCATCCTTGCCGATCTACCTTGTCGGAAACGGTATTGCGCCGTCTGCATTGGCTTGTGATATAAACAAAGGTCCGCTTAAGGTGGCAAGGGCAAATATTTCGGAGGCCGGGCTTTTCGGCAAGATCGAAACGCTCCTTGCAGACGGCTTAAAGGGTACGGAAGCGTATGCGCCCGAGGACATATACATTCTCGGAATGGGCGGAGAACTGATTTGGCGTATTATCGAAGATGCTCCGCAAACAAGGAATAGCGGCGTTCGGATGATACTTCAACCAATGACGCACGCTCATGATTTGCGCAAGGGTCTGTATGACGGCGGCTACAATATCGTTGCCGAAACTCTTGTAAGGGACAGGGAACGGATCTACCACATTATCGTTGCCGAGTATGACGCCGTAGTACGGGAGTACAGCGGCGCAGAGCTTTGGCTCGGCAAGCACAATATTGCCCGCGGTGGCGACGAGATTCGCGAAATTGCCTCATTATACGCTTCGGCAATGGAAAAGAAAATAAAAGGATTTGCAACGGCAGGGAAGAGTGACAAAAAAGCCGAGGCTCTGTTCGAAGAATTTAAGAGAATTGCCCGGGGAGAGGAATAATGACAGTTAAAGAACTATACGAACGCTTGGAAGCAATACTGCCGCCGCTTAAGATCGAAGGAATAGACTGCGACGGTATTCATACGATGCCTAATCCACATGGCGAAGCCGGAAAGGTGCTTGTCGCACTTGACCCATACGAAAAAGCAGTGACAGAAGCAATTCGCGGAGATTACGACGTTTTGCTTACGCATCATCCGCTTTTCTGGGGCGAGCCGATGCCGAATACGCCGCCCGAATATTGGTATAATAAGCTTGAAGAAGCCGGCATTGCTTCGTTTTCGTTTCATATCAGGCTTGACCGCGCAAGGGGCGGCGTGAACGACATTCTCGCCAAGCGGTTGGGTCTTATCAATATCGAGCCATTTGACGAGCCGGAAATCCCCGGACTCGGACGAATAGGCGAACTTAAAGAGGAAATGACCGAAAGTCAGCTCGCGGCACATGTTAAGGAGGCACTTAATGCGCCCATGGTCAGGTTCACGCTATTGCCGGATGGCCGCTTGATCAAAAGAGTGGCGGTTCTCGGCGGCTCGGCATCGGATGCAATATCCTCGGCGGCTTCGTCGGGAGCGGATGCCATTGTCGGCGGTGAATTCAAGCACCATGCGTACGGATATGCGGCGGTCGAAGGCAATGGAATCGCCATAATCGAAGCCGGCCACTATCATACTGAATTCCCCGTATGCGAAAAGCTACGCGATATGATTTTGCGCATCAATGCCGATATCAAAGTAGATATTTTGCCCTGCAACAATACATTTATTATTTAATTCCGGAGGAATACCATGACGTATGTAATTGCCAATCCCCACGGCTCCTATACTCAGTTTGTTAAGCTTCTTGAGGACATTAATTTCGGAAAGGACGACGTTATGTTTGTTCTCGGCGACATCGTGGACTACGGAAGTGAACCGATGGACCTGCTTTGCGATCTTTCTTTCAGAGAAAATATTTGGGCTATCTCGGGCGAGCATGACCGTCTTGCTTACAGAATGCTCAAGGGCTTTGACGATATGCTTAAGAACGGCAACTCTCCCGATGCCGATTATATTGCCGAAATGACCGAATGGGTGCAGAATGGTGGCAAGACCACGCTTGATACATTCCGCGCGCTCGAAAACGACATGAGAGAAGGCGTTCTCGAATATCTTGAAGAGCTTCCGGCTTACGAGATCATAGACGTCGGCGGCAAGGAATGGCTTCTTGTACATTCAAGCATTGAGGGCTTCAATGCCGACGTTGATTTCGAGGAATATGACCCGGATGCATTTTGCGCGGATAACGGAATGCGTAACATTGAGGGCTACACCGTAGTATGCGGTCACCTTCCTACCACAGAGAACTTTGCCTCCGACGGCAAGATCTATCACGGAGATGGATTTGTTGCAGTTGACTGCGGAGTAGCGCGGGGCGGAAGGCTTGCCTGCCTGTGCCTCGATAACGGCGAGGAGTACTATGTCTGATATCAAGAAGAATGATATCATAGAGGTTGATATAACTGCGGTCAGCAATCTCGGCTACGGTGTCGGCAGGACAGACGACGGCAAGGTCGTTTTTACTCCCGGCACCGTTACCGGGGAACGTGCGCGCGTGAAGATCATTAAGATCACAAAAGGTTATCTCGTCGGTAAGCTTTTGGATATAATCGCTGAATCTCCTTTAAGGGATTATTGTCCCAAATGCTCGGCTCCTGCTACCTGCGGCGGCTGCGCTTACCGCTTTATTGATTACGACCATGAGCTTGAGCTGAAAACGCAAAATGTCGTTTCCGAATTTTCCAAAGTCGGTCTTGCCGATGTAAAGGTTCTTGACACCGCCTGTGTTCGTGATGAAAACGGCAATGCGGTCGTTTGGCATTACAGGAATAAGGCACAGTACCGCTTTGCCAAAGATGGCGAGCATATAAGCGCAGGCTTTTATGCGTCCGGAACACATCGCGTTATCGGCAACGAGGCGTGTCCGCTTCAGCCCGTTATTTTCGGCGAAATCACAAGGCTTGTCTGTGACTTTGCGGAGAAGCATAATATTTCCGTCTATGATGAAGAAAAGGGAAAAGGCTTGCTCCGACACCTCTACATAAGAAGCGGCGCCGGAGCGGAGGGCGAAATTTGCGTTTGCATAGTTATCAACGCCAAGACTCTCCCACATGCGGATGAGTTGGCGGATAAGCTTCGTAATAGGTTTGAGCGAATAGTCGGCGTTGTGCTTAACGTTAATACGAAGAATTCAAATTTGATTCTCGGTGACGAGTATATCACCGTTTCCGGAAAATGCGGAATAACGGACACTTTTTGCGGCGTCGAGCTTGATGTTTCTCCGGCGGCTTTCTACCAAGTAAATCACGACGCGGCACAGATGCTCTGCGGAATTGCGGCGGATAAGGCACAGCTGACCGGTAATGAGCATCTTCTCGATTTGTATTGCGGCATTGGAAGCGTTGGGCTTTCCATGGCGCACAAGGTAAGAAAGCTTACGGGCGTTGAGATAGTACCGCAAGCGGTTGAGTGCGCAATTAAAAATGCGGAACGCGCCGGGATTGAAAACTCGCGCTTCATTTGCGCTGATTCCGCGGCAGGTGCCGCCGATATACTTGCCATGACCGATGAATTGCCCGACGTTGTTGTTCTCGACCCGCCGCGCAAGGGCTGTGCTTCCGAGCTTCTCGATTCGCTGACACAGTCGGGTATCCGGAGAATCGTTTATATTTCCTGCAATCCCGCAACGCTTGCGCGCGACTGTGCGTATCTTTCACATCTCGGCTGGAATATCGGCGAGGTGCAACCCGTTGATTTGTTCCCGAGGACCGGACATGTTGAGACCGTCGTTTGTCTGTTCCGAAAATAAGCCAAATTTGGTTTAAAATAGGTAATAATCGGCCTTTTTGAGAAGTTTGAGGAGATGATTTCAAAAAACTTGTGTTCAAAAACAAAAATAGCCTCATTTTTGCAGTGGGACAAGTGGTGGTTTTGAGCAAAACTCGAATTTAGGTTTTACAGCAGTACGGTATAACATATCGAAAAAACAAAGGAGAATACAATGACAGTAACAGAAAGAAATAATAAAGTAATACAAATTTTGCAAAGTTTCTATGACAAAGCTATGGATAAGGATTTTGTAATAGACGAGTCTTTATATAAGGTCGATTTAGATGGTCTGTTTAATACTGCGGTTTGGGGATTTCGAGAAATTGTTTTAGTGGTTCTGGTCGCAATGAAACTTAATCCCTCTTACAAGCCTTCAGAAGAATTATATGAGTGCAATCCTCGTGCTTTGTTTGAAGGACCTATCAAAGAATTTTTGATAGATAACCGCATCCCGCATCGAAAATCAGGACCGCTTAATGTAGCGAAAGCAACTCAAGGATTAAATGATAACTGGGCAGCACAACGTCGTCCAAAAGACGCGGCAGACCACGTTGTTAAAATCATCAAGCTCCTTGAATCATCAGCAAGCGTTCTCGTTGACTATATTGGTGTTTCATTATTGAGAAAACTGATTGCCGAATCTGTGTATTTTGAAGAATTTAATGTTGATCGGGACCCTTCTTCCGACCCTGAGGTGTTGTTTTATTTGTGTGATGAACTTATACACAAAGCACCAGATGCTGGAAATACTCCTCAAAAGATTTCAGCACTACTGTTGAAAAATTATCATTTCGGGCTACGTACAGGTGTAGTTGTAACAGGCGGTGATGACAGAGCTTCTGTAACCAGTACTACAAGCAAAAAGCCTGGCGATGTAAACGAAGAGAATCCCGAAGGAGCGATTCTCAAGGTTTACGAAATTACAGTAAAGCCTTTCGACATTGCTCGCATTCGGGATTCTTATGATTGCTTGAAAATATATGAAGAAAATAGCGGAAAATTCATTTCGGAGGTCATTGTTGTTTGCCGCCCAGAAGATTGCCCTGCGGAAATGAAAAAGAGCAATTTGCACTTATGTATGGGTAGCTATTCTTATAACGAAATTACTTACTACTATTGGAATATCTCTGAATGGATAGCCGAAACATTGCAAAGAATGACCGCTGAATCAAGAGAATTATTCTATTTAGAACTGAATAGTTATGTATCAGATTTTAACACAGCGGAAACAGTTAAAAAGTTGTGGCAAAGTTTGAACGAAGAAATCTAAACTATTTTGACTCTTCCCTCAAATATGCTGTCACGGCTTTTGCAACAACTTCGGCAAGCGTACAAGGTACGGCATTTCCTATTTGTGTGTAGATCATACCTTTGCTGCCACAAAAAATATAATCATCAGGGAATGTTTGAATTTTAGCAGCTTCTTTTACGGTTATTCGACGTAGCCTTTCAGGCGCTTCTTCAAAACTTGGTATGATAGAACCATCCATCAGTCCTCTATGATATTTGACGACCCAATTTTCAGTGGCATCACCGTATAAATACTCTTCGTCTATAAAGGGCGTTTTATTTCCGCCCATAGAAGCAGGTAATGTGTTGGCATATCCATCAATATCAATCGGTCGCCCTTGACCATTAAAATACATACCCGCATACGGAGACTTTCGCATAATGGGATGTGTTGCAAAAGTTATTTTTGCGGTGCAAGTTTGAGGGTTGATTTTTGTCCCAGCTCTGCCTAATGGTTTAAGCAACTCTCGAATGGTAGGTGCTTTGTGTTTTTGCTCCTCAATCAAAGTTTCAATTCGGCTACTCATAAAGGGGTTTTTGTCGTTTTTTACACCAACAAAAAATACACGTTCTCGTTTTTGAGAAACTCCGTACTCGGTGGCATTTAACACAAACGAATAACAAGTATAGCCCAATTCGGCGGTGCGCTCGAAATATCTATTCCTAACGGCGTCCCATTTGTCCAAGACCCCAAGTGCCTTTACATTTTCCATGACAAATGCTTTGGGTTGAACAATCTCAACAACATCTAAAAAAGTAAAAATCAATTGGCTGCGTTCATCTTCGGGATTCATTTTTCCTGCGATTGAGAAACCTTGACAAGGAGGACCGCCGAATACAAAGTCTACACCTTTATATTTTTCAAGTTCAGGGAAAATATTATGAATGTCATCGTTCAACATAACAGCGGCGGGACGGTTAGCGCAATATGTTTCGGAAGCTTCTTTCATTAACTCATTTGCAAGAACAATTTTTACACCAGCTCTTTCAAAACCAACATCCATTCCCCCTGCTCCTGTGAAAAGCGAAATGGCGGTAAATTCATGGTTACTTGTACTCGACTCTATAAATTCCAAAATATCACTCGGGGTACAAGACAGATAAGCACAGATTTTTTCAATGCTTTCCAATGAAATATATTCGTTTCTTTTCATTCTTGTTAAAATGTTTGCCGATAAATTCGAACCTTTCATCAAAGCAGCAGATGTAATGCCTCTGTCGATAAGTTCATGGAAAAGTTTGTTATAACTGATAGACATAGTTACTCTCCTTTCTACAGTCGACATTATATCACGACTTCGTGAAAAAGTCAACTATTTCGTGAAAATGTTTTTAGTTCGATATGTATCATTCAACCAACGAAAGATAAATCAAGTCATAAAAAACTTTGGTATTTTAAGGACAAATGTGAGTTCTCGCCTATAAAAGTGGGACTTTTTGGAGTTTCGACCCCAGCTTTTTAGCCTAAAAATATACCTTTTGAAGTCTTGCACATGTGGAGAGCGTTGTATGCTTAACCGTAGAAAAGATATTGCCATGAATATAATTTCAAAAGAAGCAATAAACAAGGGTTGGGCGGGAGATAAAAAGTACTGTGTTACTGACGAGCATGGAAATAAATTCTTGCTTCGTATTTCTCCCATTGAGCAGTATGACCGTAAAAAGAGAGAATATGAGCTTATGGGTCAGGTGGCCGCGCTTGGCGTTCCCATGTGCAAGCCGTTGGAGTTTGGAACATGTGACGAAGGAGTTTATTCTATACAAACTTGGATAGACGGTGTCGATGCAGAAGAAAACATACATAG
This sequence comes from Eubacteriales bacterium, assembly GCA_051867815.1. Classification (GTDB taxonomy): domain Bacteria; phylum Bacillota; class Clostridia; order Oscillospirales; family CAG-272; genus CAG-390. The sequence continues at coordinate 10,594 of JBJDZD010000023.1, forward strand.
TCTAACTGATGACGAACAGTATTTATATGGCTTCAAGTCAGGTAAAATATTAAAGCTGATGCACACTATTCCGGCTCCGGAAGGCAGAGAAGATTGGGAAATCTATTTTAATCGAAAAGTTGACCGCAAAATCAAAATGTACGAAGATTGTCCTATCAAGTACGAAAACGGACAAGCCTTTATTGATTACATTAACACCCATAGGCACTTGCTTCGCGGTCGCCCACGTACCTATCAACACGGAGATTATCATATCGGCAATATGATGATCGGCAATGATAAGAAGCTTTACATCATTGACTTTAATAGGAATGACTTTGGAGACCCTTGGGAGGAGTTTAACCGCATTGTATGGTGTGCCGAGGCAGCTCCTTTGTTTGCTATCGGAATGGTAAATGGATACTTTGACAATAACGTGCCGATGGAGTTCTGGAAACTTCTTGCGCTTTATATCAGCAGTAACTCTCTATCATCCGTTCCGTGGGCAATTCCTTTCGGAGATAAGCAAATCCAAGTAATGATAAATCAAGCGAAAGACGTATTGAGTTGGTATGATGATATGAATAGCCCCGTTCCGACTTGGTACAAAGGAGTTAATGATAATGATAAGTAAAAGGCACTCCGAACACCAAATGAAACTCCACTCCGAACCTTTTGAAATGATTAAAAGCGGAATAAAAACAATCGAGCTTCGTCTTTGGGATGAAAAGCGTCAAGGTATAAAAACCGGCGATACAATCGTGTTTACAAATACGATCAGCGGTGAGAAACTGAAAGCAACGGTTTTGAATTTGCACCGTTTTGATAATTTCGAAGAATTATACAAGGAATTACCTCTTTTGAAATGTGGCTATACGGAAGAAGATATTGACACCGCGCAGGCTTCCGATATGGAAGAATACTATTCCGCCGATGAGCAAGCGAAGTACGGTGTTGTTGGCATCGAGCTTGTATGCACATCACAAACAACGATTAATGATTGAGGAAAAATGAAAAAGGTACTTAAGATATTTGGAAAGACGCTTATGTTTATAATAATCGGTATTTTATTGCTTGCAATATTGACCGTGGTTGTTTTGAATATTGCAAAGTTCTTCATTTACGACGAGTATTATGCTGCAAAGACCGATCTTTGCACAAATCCCGGTCTGAACGACGGATTTGTTTGTCAGGGAATTGCCGTTTCGGAGGAAAACGGTGTAATTCTCGTTTGCGGTTACATGAAGGACAAATCAAATTCAAGGGTTTACGTTACGGATTTTGACAGCAACTCATACTATGTGGAGCTTACCCGAAACGGCGGCGAGAAGTACACGGGACATGCAGGCGGAATGGCCGTTGTTGAAGAGACAGTCTACATAGCAAACGCAAAGAAGATATATTCGTTCTCCCTGAATGATGTTTTGAATGCAGAAAACGGCGGAGTTGTGGATATCGGCAGCGGAACGGCTGTAAACACAAATGCATCATTCGTTTATGCCGATGAGGAATTTCTTTACGTCGGCGAGTACAATGACGGCGAAAGCTACAACATTGAGGGCCACGAAAATGAAACCGCGGAAGGCACTCATTACGCGCTCTGCACGAAGTATGCCGTAAACGATCTTTTGACTCCTCTCGCTTCATATTCAATAAGGAATTATGTTCAGGGGATTTGCTTTACTCCGAACGGTAAAGTCGTTCTTTCAACCTCACATGGCTTGAATGACAGCATTTACTACGTGTACGATCTTGATAAAGCAACAGACTCGGGCAAGACCTTAGACGGAGCGCCGCTGTATTATCTTGATGTGCTTGAGAAAGAGATTCACGGTCCTGCAATGAGTGAAGACCTTGACTATTTCGAAGGCAAGATCATCACGCTGACCGAAAGCGCATCAAACAAATACATTTTCGGCAAATTCTTCGGCGCCACCAAGATAGTTGCTCTGGATATCGAATAATGGAACCGATAATCAAAGTCTTTGATGCGCTTCCGAAGGACGCCGAGAAGATAAGAGAAGAAGTCTTTGTTCTTGAGCAGGGCTTTTCGGAGGAATTTGACGCTATTGACAGCGTTGCGCTCCATATCGTTGCGTACGATAACGGCTCTGCCGTCGGTACTTGCAGATTGTTTGCCGGAAACGAAGAAGGAACTTATATTATCGGCAGAATTGCCGTAACGGCAGACTACCGCGGCAAGGGTTTGGGCAGATATTTGTTAGATCAAGCGGAGAAAATTGCGCTTCGGAAGGGTGCCGCTCGGGTTGAACTGCATGCACAATGCAGAGCCGAAGCTTTTTATAAAAAATGCGGATATGAATCCTTCGGTGATATTGATTACGAAGAATATTGTCCGCACATCCGGATGAGAAAGATTATCAATGAATAAAGTCAAATCGCTTTTTATAGTTTTAATTTCGCTTGCGATTCTGTTTGCTTCATGCAATTATCCCGAAGCTCCCGATGAATCAGTTAGTTTAACTACCGTTGACGGTGTTTCGTCCGATGTTTTCGATGACACAACGGGATCTCCCGAAACGACAGAAGTGCCGCGACCCGATAGCGACCCGTACGCAACTGTTTCAGAAGCAGAGTTTTATGCAAGCTACGAGCCGGCGGACAACTATTGGGATTCGTTTTACAGAACTCAGCACGGATTTATGTCCGGCTCGATCGCTGAACAAGACCAAAGGCCGACTATATCCGAGCACAGACCGTCCGAGGACGGAGTTTATTTGAGAAACAGTACCGCGCTATATTCATACGATGGAAAAGCGTACACCGTGCTTGACTGTGATGGCAACGTTGCTTTTACCGTGTTTGAAGGTGGGGGTTATGTTACGCTTGAGGAAGTTGCGGCTTATGTATTTGCCTTCGGCGAGGTGCCTGCCAATTATACCGAGAGCAAGAGCGCAAGTCCGTCATCAAGTCACTGGGGCAAGTATCTGAGATGCAACAACTCCGCCTTCAGCGGTAACACCTCGAAATACCCGTATGAGCCGCAGCTCCCCGATATCAGCGGATGCGGCGGATCGCTTTACTATTATGAGATCGATATTGGAACGACGGGAACGGATTGCGATCCGAAATACACCGCATATCCGTATAACGACGGCTCAAGGATCACACGCGGTGCCGCTCGAATAGTTTATACAAGATATGACGCCAACCACAATAAGATCATCGACATCAATGAAAAATTTCTTTTCTATACGTATAACCATTATAACGATTTTCAAGAGTATCTCAATTATGAGGGCGGATGGGGCGAGATGTTCGGAAACATAACGGGTGGCGGAACTTTGTCGAGCAAGTACGATTATAACCCCACGCCTTATGTGCCTACCAAGCTTAAGGATTTCCGCGATTTTAATGCAAATCACGCTCGATTGGTTTGTATCTTTTGGATACATGAAAACGCTTTTAAAATACTTACCGATAATTCTTAATACAGGAGATATACCATGCTTACCATTAATATCGAAAAAAAAGTTAAAGTAATTGCCGAATACGATACAGTCGTATGCGGCGCAGGTCCCGCGGGATGGATAGCTGCCGTGTCGTCCGCACGCGCAGGCAAAAAAACAGCTCTCATCGAGCGTTACGGATTCATTGGCGGAACCGCAACTGCTGGTTACGTGGTGCCGATCAGCGGTTTTTTCTTCAAGGAAAAACGAGTTGTCGGCGGAATCGCATGGGAATTTGTCAACGAGCTTGAAAAGCTCGATGCCGCATTCGTTGAGTATCCCAAGGGACATGTTTCGGTCAATCCGGAGTATTACAAGCTTGTTGCCCGTCGCATGCTTATTGATGCAGGTGTTGAGCTTTACACGAATACTTATCTGACCGATTGCATCAAGGAAAATAACAGAGTGACGCACATTATCATCAACAGTAAAAACGGTGACGAAGCCATTGCAGGCAAATGCTTCATTGATGCAACAGGCGACGGTGATCTGTTTGCGCGCGCAGGCGCACCCATGCTTGAAAAGACCAATGAGCTTCAGCCGATGTCGCTCTGCTTTGTGGTTACTAACGTCGATACCACGACCGAGCTTTTGAAAAATTGCATCCACCATGACGGTAAGCACGGAAATTCGATTAATACGGTCATACATAATCGCCTTGTGGAGATCGGCAAGATTCGTCCGGTACCGCAGTTCGGCGGCCCTTGGTTCAATGTTCTTCTGAAGGGAAATAGCCTTGCGGTCAATATTACCAGGGCTGAGGCAGACGCAACCGACAGAGAGGCATATACAAAGGCGGAAGGCAAGCTCCATGCCGATATGATTGCAATTATGGATATATTGAAAGCGGAATTCCCGGAATTCAAGGATGCCGAGATAGTTGTTTCCGCATTCAATGCAGGCGTGCGCGAGACAAGAAACATCAAGGGCGTGTACACCTTGACAAATGAGGACTTTGCCAAGGGCATCGAATATGAGTGTCCCGTTGCGCATTGCGCACATCCCATGGATATCCATAAGGCAAAAAATGACGATCAGGTGTTGATCTACCTTGACAAAAACAGCTATGTCCCTTATGAGACGATGGTTTCATATTCGCTTGACAATGTAATTGCGGCAGGCCGTTGTATCTCAGCTGAAAGTGACCCTTACGCATCTCTCAGAGTTCAGGCGACGCTCATGAGCATGGGTGAATGTGCAGGTCTCGCCGCAGCACTCGCATGCAAGTGCGAGCTTCCCGTTTACTCTTTGCCAATAAAGCGACTCAAAGAAAAAATTGACGAGCGCGGATGCGTTCTTTGAGGGAGTATATATGTATCCTTACGATATAGTATTCGGAATGGATCTTTACGACATATTTCTTGCTCTCGGTGTCGTTGCGGCGCTTGTAATAGCGAGGATTTACGCAGATAAAGACCACGTTTCCGCTAAGTTGTTCAATTTTATAATTCTTACGGGCCTGGCTTCCGTGATACTCGGCTATTCGAGCGCGGTCGTCACGCAGGCGGTATATAATTGGTTGGGCGGAGAAGAGTTCCGCATATCAGCAACCACCGGCGCAACGTTCCTCGGCGGTCTTTTAGGCGGAGTTTCCGTCTTTTTGCTGATTTATTTCTGCCTTGGGCATTTTATCTTCAAGCGCAAGGAAAACATCGCGTATTTTCCTCGCTTGCTTGATTTTTCCGCTGTTGCGATAACCTGTGCCCACGGCTTCGGTCGACTTGGTTGTCTAATGGCAGGATGCTGTCACGGAGCGGTGACTGATGCTTGGTACGGCATATATCACGTCGCGCTTGAATCCAAAGTCGTACCGATACAGCTTTTTGAAGCTGTTTTCCTCTTCGCGCTTTCCGCTACTCTTGCATACCTTGTAAGTAAAAGGATTAACGGAACAATGGCTTTGTATATGCTTGCGTACGGCATTTGGCGATTCATTATCGAAAATTTTCGCGCAGACGATCGCGGAAGCACCGTCGTTGACTTCCTGACACCCTCACAGCTTACCTCGCTCGTGCTTATCATAGGATCGGTATTCGTGTATGTTTTGACGGTGAAGATGTCAAAGAAATATACGATACCCGGTAAAAACAATGAAAAATAAAATTTCACGAAGTTTTCTTTTGATTTTCATTGCCGTTGCCACCGCTGCATTGATATTTTTTGAATATTTTACGCCGAGCTTTTCATCTGACACGGTATTAAACGAGATAATCAAGGTTATTGTCACAAGAGCTATAGGGTGCCTGATATTTTTGCCGCTATCAATATATATGGGATATAACATCTTCGGCTTAACGAAGGTCAAGCGAAGAAAGGTATTGCTGTGCACACTCGTGCCGCTGGCGGTCGTTGTCAACAATCTGCCGATCATCGGATTACTCAGCGGTAACGCATATATTGTAAAGCCGTGTTGGTATATTGCCGTATTTGCAGTGGAGTCGTTATTTATAGGACTTTTTGAGGAGTTTGCGTTTCGCGGCGTATTGCTGCCCTATATACTTGAGCGCAGGCGTTCGGACGCTAAGTCAATATTTTGGGCGACGCTCATATCCTCGGCTGCCTTCGGAGCAGTCCATATATTCAACTTGTTTGTAGGTGCAGGGTTTGGCGGCGTGATATTGCAGATAGGCTATTCATTCCTCATTGGCGGAATGTGCGCGATAGTTCTCCTTTATACGCGTTGCATCTGGCTTTGCGTTGCTCTGCATGCAATTTATGACTTTTGCGGTTTCCTCGTGCCGAAGCTCGGCGAGGGCGTGATATGGGATCCCGTTACCGTAACACTTACTGCTGTGCTCGGTGTGTTTGCATTTGTATTTATGCTTATTTGGCTTTTAAGGATCACGCCGGAACGTGTTGACGAGCTATATAAAAAATGAAGAAGCACCGAATTGATGCTCCTTCATTTATACTTGTCAGCCGATGCCGTGGCAAGGGCATCGCACCTCTCGTTATAAGGATGTCCGTCGTGACCCTTCACCCACACGAATTTGACCTCGTGTTTCTCGAGGAGCGCAAGAAGCCTTTCCCACAAATCGGGGTTGGCAGCAGGTTTCTTGTCCGCCTTTATCCACCCCTTTGCCTTCCATGACTTTGCCCATCCCTTGTTGACGGCATCGCAGAGATACTTTGAATCCGTTGTGATAGTGACCAAGCAGGGATATTTAAGCTCCTCAAGCGCTCGGATGGCACCTAAAAGCTCCATGCGGTTATTTGTCGTATTTGCTTCGCCGTCGGTAAGCTCCTTTTCGTGTTCGCCGCAAACGAGGATCGCCCCCCATCCTCCGGGGCCGGGATTGCCGCGACAAGCGCCGTCCGTGTATATCTTTACTTCTTTCATAAAATCAACCTCAAACACATTTTGATGTATAAAGTATAACACATTATTGGCGAAATATCAAGCAAATTTGTCGTTGTTTTGTTAAAATTTCAAAAAAAGTATTGCTTTTTTTTAATAAATGGGTTATAATTTATCGGATTAACTTTTATTCGAAAGCAGGATATTTATATGAGCAACGAAATTAAAGATACCGTACAGTCGCAAACAGAACAGGCAGAAGCACCTGAGCGACTGATTTACAGAAGGCGCAAGCGCAGGCTCGGCGACAGAAGTGACGGAAGAAAGCTTCGCACTCTCCAGCCGATGAACCGGCTTATGCCGTATATTATGAAGAAGAGAAGTGACGCTCAGAATACTTTTGCGGATAAGATCGAGGTCAGCAAGGCCGATGCTCTTTGCAGGCAAAAGGTGCTGGAAGGCAAGACGAATTTTTCGTTTCTTCACGTTCTTTTGGCTGCCTACCTGCGCGTTATCACTCAGCGACCTGCAGTCAACCGTTTTGTAAGCGGTCAGAAGATTTACGCGAGAAACGAGATCGTTTTTGTTATGACGATCAAAAAGGAAATGTCCTTGAGTGCACCCGATACCGTTATAAAGGTCAAGTTTGACCCCGACGATACTCTTGATGAGGTATATGAGAAATTCAACGTAGTGGCGACCGATGCGATCGCTTCCCTTGACAAACAAACATCCTTTGACAAGCTCATGAAGGTGTTCAATTTGATTCCCGGTTTTGTGCTTAGATTCATCGTATGGATAGTTGAAAAGCTTGATTACATCGGATGGCTTCCCAAAGGATTTATGGATCTGCTTCCTTTCTACGGCTCGATGATCGTTACCAGCATGGGTTCGCTCGGTATTAATCCGATCTATCATCATATTTACGACTTCGGAAACCTTCCCGTGTTCCTTTCATACGGAAGAAAGCGCACGGTTTTTGAGTACGACAAGCGCGGTGTT
>JBJDZD010000024.1:0-3356 GCA_051867815.1 Eubacteriales bacterium
ATATCCATTCCGTTTTCGTTGACCAATGGGATTGGGAGAAGATACTGCGCCCGAACGAGCGAAACGAGGAGATGCTGCGCCGCACCGTGCGCTATATTTACGATGCGCTCCGCCAAACGGAGAATTACATAGCCGACGACTACAACTTTATCGGTCACTTATTGCCCGAGGAGATAACCTTCATCTCTTCCGCGGAGCTTGAAGCGAAATATCCGACGCTTACACCGAAGGAGCGCGAGAATCGTGCGGCCAAGGAGTACGGTGCGGTATTCCTTTCGCAGATAGGCGGCGCGTTGCCGATATCGGGCAAGCCGCACGACGGGCGCGCGCCCGACTATGACGATTGGAGCCTCAACGGCGACATCATCGTTTATTATCCCGTGCTTGATATGGCGCTGGAGCTTTCAAGCATGGGCATCAGGGTCGACGGCGAAGCGCTTAAGCGTCAGCTTGAGATCTCCGGCTTCACAGAAAGGGCTGAACTGCCCTATCACCGCGCCCTGCTTGACGGCAAGCTTCCGCTTACCATCGGCGGAGGAATCGGGCAGTCGAGAATGTGCATGTTTTTCCTGCGCAAGGCACACATCGGCGAGGTGCAGGCATCCTGCTGGCCTGCCGAGGACGTAAGAAAGTGCGCCGAGAAGGGCATTATGCTGCTGTAAATAACCGACATCGGGGGAGGGCTGTGCAAGTATGCGGCTTCCCCCTCATTTTTTCGGTATCGGCGCAAAATTTTTCATCAAAACGACATTTCCGATAAAAGCTGTTGTTCAACTCTTCTTTTTCGGGTGGTATAATATAGTCACAACAAACGAAAAAGGAGATATCAAAATGAACACAGACAGAATTTACGCAGAATCAATCGCCAAGGAGTACGCCCCCAAGGACAGCTCAAAAATCATCAAGCTTCGCAAGCTTGACCGGAAGGCAAAGCTTCCGGCAATAATTTTCACTTATACTTGGGGTATCATATCCGCTCTCGTCTTCGGCATGGGAATGTGCCTCGGTATGCAGGTTATCGGAAGCGGCACGATTCATTTTGTGCTTGGTATTATCATCGGCATTATCGGTATGATCGGATGCGGTGTGAATTATCCCATCTATAAAATAATACTTGAAAAAGGCAAGCGGAAATATGCCTTTGAGATAGTGGAGCTGGCAAAAGAAATCAGCCAAGAGAAATAATTTGTCAAGGGAGGCGTCTTATGAACAAGAACGAGAGCAAGTATTTCAATACCGCAATCAGAATGGACGATGCCCTCATCACGCTTCTTGAGAAAAAGGATTTTGCCTATATTACCGTAAGCGAGATCTGTAAGGCGGCAGGGGTAAACCGTTCCACCTTCTATCTCCATTATGAGAACACATCCGATCTGCTGAACGAGACCACGCACTACATCCTCAATAAGCATCTCGCATATTATTCGGATTATCTCGAAAACAAAAAAGGAATTGCCGAGAACTTTGCAAATTGTGAGCAAAGCGAGTTGGTTTTCATAACCTCCGAGTATCTTGCGCCGTACCTGACCTTTATCAAAGAGAATCAAAGGCTGTTCAAGGTCGCAATCAAGCATTTCAATGTAATGAATTTTGATGAAGTGTACGGTAGGATGTTCACGCATATTATAAGTCCGATACTCGCCCGATTCAACATTTGCGAAAAAGAACGCGCATATGTTGCCAAATTCTATCTCACGGGTATTTTTGCCATTGTGATGGAATGGCTGGATAAGGATTGTGCAGATGACATCGATTTTGTTGTCAAGATCATCATCGACTGCGTGCTTGGTGAGAATACGGCAAGGAATTGAATATGAAGAAGGGCTGAGCCACGTAAGCGATTGGCTCAGTCCTTTTACTTAATTGAGATCCCACCAAAGTGAGCTTTGGCGGGATCAAAGCGAGGCGTTGCATCGATTTGATCGCATTAACTTTGCAGATGCAGTATCATTCTTCCTCGTCCTCGTCGTAGGCTTTGTAGCCCTGCATGCGAGAGACTTCCTTGAAGCCGTCAACCTCACCGCGCTGAATGGCGCCGAAGATCCGGTAGCGCAGGCCGCGGTTTTCGCGCTCAAGCCCGGCTAAGAAGCGCTTCATGTTCTCGCGCTCGGTGTTTCCGTCGGCAGGGCAGGTCGAGGTGACTATCGGAAGCGAGGTTTTGTTGCAGAAATAGCGAATGTCTTTTTCGGGCATGTAGATGAGGGGGCGGATGACGGTTATATTTGACCGCGACAGGTATGTGACCGGCTGAAACGTGCCGATGCGCCCCTCAAAAAAGAGATTGAGCATGAAGGTCTCAACGACGTCGTCAAAATGATGTCCGAGCGCGACCTTGTTGCAGCCCTCCTCAACTGCGGCGGCATTGAGCGATCCGCGACGCATCTTTGCGCAGAGTGAGCATGGATTTTTCTCCTTGCGGTATTCAAAAATGATCTTCGATATCTCCGTTTTTTTGATCTTGTATTCTACTCCAAGCTCGCGGCAGTAGTCGGCAACGGGGGAGAAATCCATTCCCTCAAGCCCCATGTCGATGCTGATACCGATTACCTCGAATTTCTTCGGATAGAACTTCGAGAGCCACGCAAGGGCAGTCAGAAGTGCGAGTGAATCCTTACCGCCCGATACACCGACGGCTATTTTGTCGCCGTCCTCGATCATGTCGTAGTCCTCAACTGCGCGACGCGCGTGGCTGAGGAGCCTTTTTGTGTCACTCATTGAAAAGATACCCCTCAAGCTCTGCCGTGTCGTAGAAGCAGACATCGGCGTTTTTTTTCATGAACTCACGGCAAAGTCGGCTCGGCTGCGCCCAGAGCGCGGCGGCAAATGTGACACCGGCGTTCCTTGCCATGCCGTAGCCGGTCTTGAGGTCGTCAATAACGAGGATGTCCTTGTGCTCAAGACCGTATTTTTCCATAATGTCAAAGACGGGGAAGGGATGGGGCTTTCGCATGCCCTCGCCTGCCTCCCAACCGTAAACGGCGTCCGGACTCGTGCCGAAATTTGCATGCCAATCCCTCAGGATGTTTTCGGCTTCGGAATGTGAGGCTACGCACACTATTCCGCCGTCCTTACGCTGGCGTTCGATGATGCGCGCCATGCCGGGGCATGCCGTGGGCGTGATCTCGCGGACGTATTTCTTCCAATTATTATATTCAAATTGCATTTCCTTGCGGTCGAGTGCAAGGATCTGTGTGCAGTATTCGTAAAATCCTGGCTCGAAGCAGCAGTCCATGAACGCCTCGTAGTCGGGGCGGATGCCCGGGCGCAGGTGGGAGAGCGTGTCAAGAAGTGCCGGATAGTTGACCTCGGCGGTGGAATTGACCGTTGTATCGTCGTGGTCAAGCACTAAACATTTG
>JBJDZD010000025.1:0-18194 GCA_051867815.1 Eubacteriales bacterium
TGCATACTCCGTTCAGCGCAAGAAAGATCGCGGCGGAAATGAGCATGAGCAGAATGATGACGAATGAACTCAAACCGAGGCCGCCGGGACGTTCGCCCGAGAGATGGCAATCGTGAAGGAACTGATGGTTTTCAACTGTTCTCACACAGCAAAACGCAAGCGTTGCGACCAAAAGCAGGGGAAGGATTATCTTAAAAACAAGAAGTATGACGTCGAGTGGTTTGTTTTTCATGGAAATACCTCCTTTTCAACATTATAGCATATATTTTTGTATAAAATGTGAACGATTTCGCCCGAAACACTTGACAAGTCCGGCTTTTTGCGATATACTATTAAAAAAAGAAAACACGTGCAGGGAAGTTAAAATGAGCGAAAAGAAGGGAATGATATTTGATTTCAACGGCACTCTGCTGCTTGATTCACATATTCACAAGGCAACTTGGGTTGACATTTTCAAGGCGCACGGCAAAAAGCCGCTGACGGACGCACAAGCCGATGCGAAAATGCTCGGCAGGGGTAACACCGAGATAATTACGGAGTTTTTTGGCCCGATGTCCCCCGAGGATATCAAGAAGTTTGCTTTCGAAAAAGAGGCGGAATACCGCCGCCGTGCAGTCGGAGACCCCACCTTCGTGCTTGTGCCGGGGGCTGAGGAGTTCCTTGACTATCTCAAAGCCGAGGAATATCCCATGATGATTGCCACAGGCTCGGATTATTACAACGTCAAGTGCTATTTTGAGCATTTTCATCTTGAGCGTTGGTTTGATTGGGATCGCATCATATATGATGATTGCACCATGCCCTGCAAGCCCAACCCCGAAATATATATCCGTTCCGCAGCTCTGCTCGGAAAGCGGCCACAGGATTGCATTGTGTTTGAGGATTCGCTTTCCGGCGTAACGGCGGCAAGGCGCGCGAACATCGGTCGGGTTTACGGCTTCGGCCCCGGTTATACTCCCGAAAGATACGAGTCCGTCGGCGGTGTTGACGGAGCGTTTGACGACTTTCGCGCTTGGCGTAGCTTCGACCTTTCATAAAAATTTGAGCGATCTGCCTGGATCGCTCAAATTTTTTATTAAAAGGTATTGACAAATGCGCTTTATTGTGGTATCATTTTAGCATGTTAAAGGATTAAAATGAAAGCGAGGCTTTATACATGAATAAGGACATAAGAAACATTGGCGGCGAAAGAGCGAGGGAACTTTGGCGCGCGATCTCCATGCTTGAAAGCGTGGAGGAATGCGAGAGCTTTTTCGCCGATCTTTGCACGGTTGCGGAGATTGACGAAATGGCAAAGCGGCTCGAGGTGGCAAAGTGCATAGACGGAGGAATGTCATACGGTGACGCGGCTGAAAAGACGGGCGCAAGCACGGCAACCATCAGCCGGGTCAAGCGCTCGCTTTATTACGGCAACGGAGGTTACCGTGCCGTTCTCGACAAGCTCGGGGGCAACGGCAATGAATAAAGGAAGGATCACGGACGAGCTGCCGCGCACTCTGCGAGAGTTATATTCGGCATGCGGCTATTCCCGTTACCGCACGGTCGGATTTGAGGAATACGATCTTTTCTCCGAATATCGCGATTTTCTGACAAGCGGCCAGATGATAACCTTTACCGGTGCCGGCGGAAGGCTTCTTGCTCTCAAGCCCGATATTACGATGTCGATAATCCGCGATGCCGCGGACGAGCCGGGCAGGAGCGATAAGTTTTTTTACAGCGAGAGCGTTTACCGCGTCCCGGCAGGAGCGGACGAGTTTCGTGAAATATTGCAGATGGGGCTTGAATGTATAGGCGACATCGGTGCGTATGACCGTGCGGAGGTCGTGTCCCTTGCTTGCAAAACTCTTGCCGAGACGGGCAGGGAGCATGTGCTTGACATTTCGCATACGGGGCTGATATCGGGTCTGTTTGAGCTTCTCGGCATTCCCGTTGATATCCGTGCGGAGCTTGCCGAGGCACTCAAAAACAAAAACGCTCCAACGGTCCGTTCGCTTTGTCGGGATGAAAATACCGCAAGGAGGCTCGTTGAATTCTCGCGCTTTTCCGCGCCGATAAAGGAAGCGGTAAGCAGGCTTCGCTCTTTCGGCTTTGACGAAAACGCAAGCTCTGCAGCAGCTCTTGCACAGATTGAAATGCTTGCCGGCACGCTCCGGGAGAACGAGGCAAAATGCGTAACGCTTGATTTTTCGGTCATTCACGGCATGAATTATTATGACGGAATCGTTTTCTCCGGATATATCGACGGCATTGCGGAGGCGGTGCTTAAGGGCGGCGAATACGGTAAATTGACGAAAAAAATGGGGCGTTCGGGAAGCGGTCTCGGATTTGCACTCTATACCGACCTGCTTGAGCGGCTGGACGGCGAAAAATCATATTCGGCGGATGTTTTGCTCGTCAGCGGTGAGGCGGAGCCGAGTGCCGTGGCAGAAGAGGTTGCAAAACTGCGCGCATCGGGCAAATCGGTACTCGTGCAAAAGACCGAGGTCGGCACGGAAAGATGCCGCGAGACTGTGAGGCTGTAAGAATGGAAAACAAGAAATACTTGAACGTTGCTCTGCCGAAGGGTCGGCTTGGCGAAAAGGTGTATTCCTATTTTGAGCGTGAGGGCATGGAGGCCGAGGGCATCCGCGAGGAGAGCCGTAAGCTGATATTCGAAAATGCCGAGGGTACTCTTCGCTTTTTCTGGGTGAAGCCTTCGGACGTTGCAATTTACGTTGAGCGCGGTGCGGCAGATATCGGCGTTGCCGGCAAGGATATACTTGCCGAGTATTCGCCCGACGTTTACGAGCTTTCAGATCTCGGCCTCGGGATCTGCCGAATGGCTGTGGCGGCTCGTGCGGATTTCGTTGACGACCGCTCGAAAACTTTGCGCGTTGCCACAAAATTCCCGAATATTGCACGGAAGTATTATGCTTCGCTTGGTCGGAGAATTGATATCATCAAGCTCAACGGCTCAATAGAGCTTGCTCCGCTTCTCGACCTTTCGGACGTCATTGTGGACATCGTTGAAACGGGCAGTACGCTCAAAGCCAACGGACTTGTGGAATTTACGAAAATATGCGATATAAGCGCCCGTCTTATCTCGAACAAGGCGAGCATGAAATTCAAGGGCGAGCAGATAATGCGTGTCTGCCGTGCCTTCGAGGGTGAAAAATGATAAGAACGGTTTACAAAAATGAGATCAGCGAATGCGAGATCTTTGACAGAATCGGCGGCGCGCCCGACGTATCGGCAACCGTCACGGAAATAATCAATGAAGTAAAAGTACGCGGCGATGCGGCACTTATCGACTATGCTCTGAAATTCGACCGCGCAAGTCTCGATGCGCTTGAGGTCACCTCGGACGAGATAGAGACGGCGATTGCCGAGGTGGGAGAGGGCTATATGTCGCTCCTTGAACGCGCGGCGGCAAACATTCGAGATTTTCACGGCCGTCAGGTGCGCCAAGGCTTTGTTTGCAATAGCCGCGAGGGTGTGCTTTCGGGGCAAAAGGTGCTTCCGCTTGAGCGCGTGGGGGTGTACGTCCCGGGCGGCACGGCGGCTTATCCTTCGTCCGTGCTGATGAACTGTATCCCGGCAAAGCTTGCCGGCGTTGATGAGATTATTATGGTCACACCGCCGAGCGGTGGCTCGATACCTCCTCAAATTCTCGCGGCGGCAAAGCTTGCCGGAGTTGATCGTATCTTCAAATGCGGCGGTGCGCAGGCTGTTGCGGCGCTTGCTTACGGAACGCAGAGCATTCCTGCGGTCGATAAGATCGTCGGCCCGGGCAACGCCTACGTTGCCGAGGCAAAAAGACAGGTAAGCGGCAAGGTCGGAGTGGATATGATCGCAGGGCCGAGCGAAATACTCGTCATAGCAGACAATAATTCAAATCCCGTTTTCGTGGCGGCGGATCTGCTTTCGCAGGCCGAGCATGACAGGCGCGCTTCGGCGGTACTCGTTACCGAGAGCGCAGAGCTTGCAGCAAAGGCAGCCGCCGAGATAGAGCGTCAGCTCGCGGTTCTGCCGAGGCGTGACATTGCTCGCGCTTCGATAGACGACCACGGCCTCATCATCATCGTGGAAAGCATCAAAGAAGCCGTCAAAATGTCCAACCGCATTGCCCCCGAGCATCTGGAGCTTTGTGTTGACGACCCATTTGGTCTTCTTGACTCCGTTCGGAATGCCGGTTCGGTCTTTCTCGGCAGAAATTGCCCCGAGGCGGTCGGCGATTATATGGCAGGGCCGAACCACACTCTGCCTACGTCGGGAACGGCTCGCTTTTACAGTCCGCTTTCCGTTGACGATTTCGTCAAAAAAATGCAATTCACCTATTTCTCGGCCGATGCGCTTGCAAATATTGCCGAGGATGTTGACGCGTTTGCTCGCAGCGAGGGGCTTGACGCACATGCTCGCAGCGTAATGCGCAGAATGGGGAGAGAGTACGAATGAGCCGTTTTCTTGCAGATAAATTCAAGAGCCTTGAGGCATACGTTCCCGGCGAACAGCCGCGCGACAAAAGGTATATCAAGCTCAATACCAATGAGTTCCCATATCCCCCGGCACCGGACGTTATAGCTGCGGTGACGGCACAGAAGGTATCGGAGCTTCGTCTCTATTCCGACCCGACTGCAAAGGCGCTCAAAGCCGCGCTTGGCGACAACTACGGCGTTTCGCCGGAGAACGTTTTCGTTTCTAACGGCTCGGATGAATCGCTCAATTTCGCATTTGCCTGCTTTTTTGAGAAGGGCGTGGCGTTTGCCGACCTGACATACGGCTTTTACGGCGTTTTTGCGGATCTGTACGGCATTGATGCCATGATAATACCGCTTGACGGTGAGTTTTCAATTAACCCGGAGGACTATATCGGTATTGGCCGCGGTGCGGTCATTGCAAATCCAAACGCGCCGACGGGTAAGGCTCTGCCGCTCGCGGACATTGAACGCATCGTTTCGTCAAATTCGGGGCATGTCATAGTAGTCGACGAGGCGTACGTTGATTTCGGCGGCGAGAGTGCAGTTGGGCTGACAAAAAAATATGACAATCTGCTTGTTTGCTCTACCTATTCAAAGTCTCGCGGTATGGCAGGCGCAAGGCTTGGGTTTGCCATAGGCAATGCAGAGTTGATAGCCGATCTTGAGCTTATGAAGTATTCGACAAACCCATATAATCTTGATTCGCTTGCACTCTGCATGGGTGAGGCGGCTTTGAGTGAGAAGTCAACGGCGTATTACGCGGAAAAAATTGAAAACGTGATTAAAACTCGCGAGGACACGGCGGCGAAGTTGATCGCGCTCGGCGCCGAGGTGTTGCCGAGCAAGGCGAACTTTCTTTTTGCAAAGCTGCCCGGCATTTCGGGAGGGGATGCCTACGCAAAGCTGCGCGAGCGCGGCATTCTGGTTCGTCATTTTTCCAAGGAGAGAATCAGCGACTATTTGCGAATCAGTATAGGCACGGATGAGGAGATGGATGCGTTCGTGCGTGCAATCAAGGAGATCATTGAGGAAAACCGGCATGAGAAAATCTACAATTGAAAGAAATACAGCCGAAACGAAGATCAAGCTCTCGCTTGATATCGACGGCAGCGGCAAAAGCAATATAGACACTGGCGTGGGCTTTTTTGACCACATGCTCACACTTTTTGCGCGGCACGGCGGCTTTGACCTTGACGTGGTCTGCGACGGCGACATCGAGGTTGATGCTCACCACACGGTCGAAGATGTCGGCATTTGCCTTGGCAAGGCGTTTGCCGAAGCTCTGGGAGACCGAAAGGGCGTTTGTCGTTACGGCGATATAATTCTGCCCATGGATGAGGCGCTGATGCTTGCGGCGGTAGATCTTTCTGGCAGGGCGTTCCTTGATTACAGAGTGGGGATCAAGCGACCGCGCGTCGGAACGTTTGATACAGAGCTTGGCGAGGAATTTTTCGTTGCCTTCGTTCGCGAGGCCAATATTTGCCTGCATTTGCGCAAGCTTGCCGGAAAGAATGCGCATCACATTCTTGAAGCCGCGTTTAAGGCAACGGCGCGTGCACTCCGTTTGGCGGCGGCAAAGGACAGCCGCTTCCCCGACGAGATACCGTCAAGCAAAGGAGTTCTTTGATGGTTTGTGTTATTGATTACGGAGTGGGTAATCTATATTCGCTCTGCTCCTCGCTTGCGGCGGTTGGAGCGGATGTCACCGTCAGCGGTGACCGTGAAACCATTGCCGCTGCCGATAAGATAATTCTCCCCGGCGTGGGTGCTTTCGGTGATGCCGCGGCGAAGCTGCGCGAAAACGGGCTTGACAGCCTCATCATCGGGAGGGCGGCGGCAGGCGTGCCCATTATGGGCATTTGCCTCGGTATGCAATTGCTCTTTGACGAGAGCCGCGAGTTCGGTTGCCATAGGGGGCTGGGACTAATACCGGGCAAGGTCGTCTCGATGCAGGGCGTTATTGCACCCGAGCTGAAGATTCCTCAGATGGGTTGGAATGCTCTTCATTTTCCCAATGCGGAGCTAAAAGAGAAGTCGCCCGTCTTTCGCTACATTGAGGAGGGCGAATTCGTTTATTTCGTTCATTCCTACTACGCATCTGAATGTGGGGCGGACACGGTTGCAGTTGCCGATTGCGGAGTGCCGATAACGGCAGCCGTGGTGCGCGGCAATGTTACCGGATGCCAATTCCACCCCGAAAAGAGCGGCAAAACGGGGCTTAAGATACTTAAAAACTTTTGCGAGGCTGAAATATGAAGATTGTTCCGGCAATTGATCTCATCGGCGGCAAGGCCGTTCGCCTTTTGCACGGTGATTACGATAAGGTCACGGTTTATGATAATGATCCGCTCGGCGTTGCAAAGCGATTTGCTTCAAGCGGAGCGGAGTGGCTTCACGCGGTCGATCTCGAAGGCGCACGCGACGGTGGTACGCCGAATATTGCAACGGTCTCCGCGCTTGCGCGAGAGAGCGGTATGAAGGTTGAGATCGGCGGCGGTATTCGCTCGGTGGAAACGGCAAAGCGCTATCTGGATGCAGGCGTGGAGCGAGTAATACTCGGTACGGCGGCGGTCACAGACCCCGCTGTGCTTGAAAAGTGCCTCGTTGAGTGTGAGGGGCGCGTCGCGGTCGGAGTTGACCTGCACGGTGAAACGGTTGCCATCAAGGGCTGGCTTGAGGATGCACCGCTCACGCGCGATGCTTTCTTTGAGCTTATGACTGAGAAAGGCGTGCGCGATTTCATAGTCACCGATATCTCGCGCGACGGCGCAATGAATGGTACCAATGTAGCCCTTTATGACTGTTTATGTAAGAAATTCGCGGGATGCAATATCGTTGCATCCGGCGGAGTCTCCTCTTATGCCGATATCTCGGCGCTGTGCGAGATCGAAGGGCTTTGGGGCGCGATAGTAGGCAAGGCGTGCTACACGGGCGACATTGACGTGGGAGAGGCCATAAGGCTTGCGGAGGGTAAAATATGATAACCAAAAGAATAATACCCTGCCTTGACGTGCGTGACGGGCGCGTGGTCAAGGGTGTCAACTTTACCGACCTGCGCGATATATCCTCTCCGGAGGTGCTTGCCGAGTTTTACAGCGACAGCGGCGCGGACGAGTTGGTTTTTTATGACATCACCGCATCCTCCGAGGGCAGGGCACTCTTTACCGATGCTTTGCGTCGTGTTGCATCAAAGGTGTTCATCCCCCTCACCGTCGGCGGCGGTATACGCAGCCTTGAGGATTTTGACCGCGTTCTCAAATGCGGTGCGGATAAGGTCAGCGTAAATTCCGGCGCGATCGGCGACCCCGAACTGATACCGCGAGCAGCGGAGCGTTATGGCAGTCAATGCGTGGTGCTGAGCGCGGATATCAAGCGCGTTGACGGTAGATTTACCCTGTTTAAGAACGGCGGCCGAATCAATACGGGCATAGATGCCATTGAGTGGATCGAGCGCGGCGTGCGCGGCGGAGCAGGTGAGATAGTCGTCAATTCCATAGACACGGACGGCGTTGGCGGCGGCTTTGACCTTGAGATGCTTCGTGCGGTCTGCGAGGTTGCGAACGTTCCGGTGGTTGCCTCCGGCGGCGCGGGACGAACCGATGATTTTGTCACTTTATTCAAAACTCTTCCCGGCGTTGATGCCGGACTTGCCGCCGGAGTTTTTCACTTCGGCAAGATAAAAATACCCGATCTCAAGCGCGAGCTTCGCGATTCGGGAATATCCGTGAGGTACACAAATGTTTGATATCAATAATCTGAAATATAATTCCGACGGGCTTATCCCGGCAATAATCACCGACGCGGCGGACGGCGCCGTGCTTATGCTCGGATATATGAACGAGGAAAGCCTTAAGATAACGCTTGAGGGCAAAAGGGCGTGCTTTTTTAGCCGCTCGCGTGGGATACTCTGGCTAAAGGGCGAAACGTCGGGCAATTATCTCAACGTAGTCTCCGTCAAGACCGATTGCGATGCGGATACTCTCCTGATTTCGGTCAACCCGGAAGGGCCTGCCTGCCATACGGGCGCGCGCTCCTGCTTCTTTGAGGATATTTACGGCGATGCCGAAAAGCAATTTTGTCTTGACGACCTCATGAAGCTTATCGAGGGCAGAAAGACCGACCCGAAGGAAGGCTCGTACACTACCTATCTTTTTCAGAAAGGAATCGACAAGATACTGAAAAAGGTCGGTGAGGAATGTACGGAGGTCGTTATTGCCGGTAAGGGCGGCGATCGCGCCGAGGCAATTTATGAGATCGCAGACCTGACGTATCACGTTATGGTCATGATGACGGAAATGGGTATTTCAATAGATGAGGTTCGCGCGGAGCTTGCAAGCCGGCACGTGGTTGACAAGAAGATCAAGCAGGAGAAAATGAAATAATGGGGTATTTTAACTACCATACGCACACCAATCTCTGCGACGGGCGCAACACTCCCGAGGAGATGGTGCTGGCGGCAATAGACCTCGGCTTTGATACTCTCGGCTTTTCCTGCCACTCGCAGGCTCCCGAATCCGAGTTTTACGCCGTTCGCGATATTGACGGCTACATAGATACGATCAACCGCCTGAAGGATAAGTATTCGGATAGGATAAAGATCCTTTGCGGCATCGAGAGGGATATCTGGGCGTACCCCGACGAGCATGAGTATGATTTTGCGCTCGGCGCGATACATCAGCTCAAGGTAGGCGGCAAGTTTTACATCACAGATCTCTCACCGGCATCATTCAAAGCCGTCGCCGACGAGCTGTACGGGGGTGACGGAAGCAGATTTGCCGTTGAATACATGCACCAGGTAAAGGATGTTGCGCGCGTCACGGGCTGTGACGTAATTGCGCATTTTGACCTTATCTCGAAATTCAACGGCGACGGCGAAGGCGTTTTCTTTGATCCGCGCGGAGAGGAATACCTTGCGGCGGCAGAGGAAGCGATAAGAGAAAATGTGAAATTCTGCGATATCTTTGAGGTAAACACGGGTGCTATCGGCAGAAACTGGCGAAAAAACCCGTATCCATCCCCCGATATGCTCGATATGATTCGCGCCGTGGGCGGCAGGGTCACCTACGGCTCGGATTCCCACGCCACGAACACGCTTCTCGTTGCCTTTGAGGAAGCGGAGAAGCTGATAAAGGCACACGGCTTTTCGGAATTTGTAAGATTGTAATTTTTTTTGCTTTTTTGCGGAACTTTTCGGGATTTTTTTCGTCTGTAACGGTAGAAGACTTCGAAAGGAGAAGTATTATGAAAAAAGCAATATCAATTTTACTGATTTCGGCGTTTTGCCTCTCTCTGCCGTCCTGCGCCTATCCCTTGGAGGTCGGGGGCGAAATCAGCTCAGAGGCGCAAACCGTGGATTCATCGGACGTGCCTGAGCTATTCGCGGGTTTGGATGTTGATTGGGTGGATTTCGTTCGCATCGGAGGAGTGGACTATTACGTCGATTTTTCAAGTGTGAAGACTGTTGAAGCCTCAAGGGTCGGCAAGCTTATCGGGGAGATCGAGCACAATGTTAAATCCACTTACGACAGTCAGGCCGAATATGATGCCGATTGTAAGCGCGCCAATACTGCCGCTTTTCGAAAGGTTGGCTGTAAGGTGTATACGGTGAAGGACGATGCAAACTCAATAGCCGTGCTTGACGGTGCGACGTACTATCTTTATACACGAGGAGCCGAAAATGTCGATTAAGTGTTAAATCTTGTGCATCAACGCAAAAATTATCCGATTTATCCTTGACATTTTCGCCGTATAGAGGTATAATATATTGTAAGTTTGCTTACGATTGTATTTTACACCCAAGGAAGGTGAGATTATGGAAAGACTTATCGGAACAGTATCAAGAGGCGTTCGCGCACCCATTATCAGAGCAGGCGACGATATTGCCGCTATCGTAGCGGATTGCGTTCTTTCAGCCGCAAAATCGGAGAATATCGAGATTCGTGACCGCGACGTTATTGCGGTAACGGAGGCAGTCGTTGCCCGTGCACAGGGTAACTACGCAACTACGGCGCAGATAGCAAAGGATGTCAGCACAAAATTCCCCGGCGGTGAAGCTGCCGTAATTTTTCCCATTCTTTCGCGCAACCGTTTCTCCATTTGCCTCAAGGGCATTGCAATGGGGCTTAAGAAGATCGTTCTTATGCTATCCTATCCCTCGGACGAGGTAGGCAACCACCTTATCAGCCTCGACGATCTTGACGAGGCGGGCATCAATCCCACGAGCGACGTTCTCACCGAGGCAAAGTACCGCGAGCTTTTCGGCTACCGTAAGCACCGCTTCACGGGCGTTGACTATCTTGAGTGCTACCGCGAGCTTATTGAGTCCTGCGGATGCGCGTGCGAGATCATCCTTGCCAACGATTGCCGCGCCATCCTTGACTATACAAAGCATGTTCTTTGCTGTGACATTCACAGCCGTGCGCGTACCAAGAGACTTCTCCGCGCCGCAGGTGCCGAGACCGTTTACGGTCTTGACGACATTCTCACCGCTTCAGTTGACGGCAGCGGTTGCAATGAAGCATACGGCCTTCTCGGTTCGAACAAGTCCACCGAGGACAGCGTCAAGCTCTTCCCGCGAGAGTGCGCGCCCGTGGTCAATTCCATACGCGACCGCATTCTCGAAGCTACGGGCAAGTGCGTTGAGGTCATGATATACGGTGACGGCGCATTCAAGGATCCCGTCGGCAAGATCTGGGAGCTTGCAGACCCGGTAGTATCACCTGCGTATACCGCGGGCCTTGAGGGGCAGCCCAACGAGATCAAGCTGAAGTACCTTGCGGATAACGATTTTGCCGCCCTTTCCGGCGAGGCACTCAAAGACGCCATTTCCGAGCGCATCAAGCAGAAGGGAAGCGACCTTACCGGTCAGATGGAGTCGCAGGGAACGACACCGCGCCGCCTTACCGACCTTATCGGTTCGCTTTGCGATCTGACCTCCGGAAGCGGAGACAAGGGAACTCCCATCGTTTGGATCCAGGGATATTTTGACAACTATACCAACTGAGAAATAAGTGAATATCAAATGAGCTTTGCGCCGTCGGCGCAAAGCTCATTTTTCATGTCGTTAAAGCCTGCCGATGGGCAGGCTTTTGTTATTAAATGTAAATATATAACATTTTTTATAATAAAAAGGAGTGGTTACACTAAATAACAGTAAAGTAGCTGATTGAGGAGGTCTTATAGGGTATCTTGCGATAAATTTTTCATCTTTTTTTGAAAAGCTCTTGCGCGGAACAGGTAATTGTATTATAATATACTCAACTCAAAAGCGGTGAAAAATGGTTAAAAAGTGTTAAAAGTGTTTGGGATGACCATGGTTGAATTCAACATTTTACCTTGAGTTCTCCCAAAACTAATTGTTGCCCGCAAAGACGAGAGGAGTGGAGAAGATGTCGGTACGGAATCCCATAATGGGTAAGTATACTTACCAGCTGGATTCAAAGAACAGAATATTCATTCCCGCAAAGCATCGCGAGGCGCTCGGAGATAAAATAATGATATTCCCGAACGTCAGAGACAAGAAGTCGCTGATTATCTCCGATCAGGAGTATTATGATCATGTAGTCAATACGATCAAGGGATTGACGCAGTTCAAGCCGGCGGAAAGAACCGAGATGGTTAAGTACTTGAGTAATTGCGGCGACAGCGTAACTCCCGATGCTCAGGGTCGTGTGGTTATTTCCGCAGATCTGGTGGCGCGAGTCGGTCTCAGCGGACAGACCGTCATCAGCGGTTGCTACGACCACGCGGAGATCACAGCCGCAGAGAACTACGCCGAATTCACCGACGAGCAGATCGATTACTTTGCATCCATCATCGAAGATGCCGAGCTGCTATGAGCGATCATTTGGATAACAACATCGGTCTTTCTTCCACGGGCGGAGAATTACCCGAGTTTTCGCATAAGCCAGTATTGCTCGAAGAAGTCCTCAATGCACTCTCCTTGCGCGAGGACGGAACGTACCTTGACGGTACTGTTGGCGGCGCGGGGCATTCGAGCGCCATCGCCTCAATTCTGACTGACGGTAAGCTCATCGCTCTCGACAGGGACGATACAGCCATTGCCGTAGCTCGCGAGAGACTTTCTCGCTTTGGGGACCGCGCCGAGGTCGTAAAATCAAACTTCGCCGATATGACGAAGGTTTGCCACGGTAAAGGCATTGCCTCACTTGACGGAATACTTCTCGACTTGGGTGTATCATCCCACCAGCTTGATACTCCCGAAAGAGGATTCTCGTACATGCATGATGCTCCTCTCGACATGAGAATGGATCGCACCTCACCCATTGATGCCGCTTATGTGGTCAACAATTATGCGCGCGAGGATCTGATTCGTATCATTCGTGACTACGGGGAGGAGAAGCTCGCGGTGCGAATTGCAGACCGCATTTGCCGTAGGCGCGAGGAAAAGCCCATCGAACGTACGGGCGAGCTTGTTGATATCGTTAAAGGTGCGTTCCCGGACGGTGGCCGCTCACTCAAGCACCATCCGGCAATGCGCACCTTCCAAGCCATCCGCATTGAAGTCAACGGTGAGCTTGAGATAATAGACAGGACTGTAAAGGATGCCGTAAATCTTCTTGCGCCCGGCGGTAGGCTTGCAATAATAACCTTCCACTCGCTTGAGGACCGTGCGGTAAAAGAAGCTTTTGCAGAGCTTGCTCAGGGCTGTACCTGCCCACGCGATTTCCCCATTTGCGTTTGCGGCAAGAAGCCGCAGATAAAGATCGTATCAAAAAAGCCGATCACGGCATCGGCGGAAGAACTCAAAGAAAACCCGCGCGCACACAGCGCAAAGCTGAGGGTCGCGGAGAGGATTTGAAAATGAAAAAGACTGATAATTATCGTGCCCAATACGGCACTGCGATTAAATCCTTTGCGTATACGGACGACGAGCTTGGTATTCCGGCGGAGATAAGCATATACGAAGAGCTTCAATGCCAGCTTGAGCGCGAAAAGAAAAGCGCATCGGAATATCCCGAATGCTATCGCCTTGCGGATATAATGAACTCGTCGGGCGGAAGCAAGTACAGAACCGGCAACGGCGGTGCCGAGCCTTATATGACCTATGAGGACTATGTGCGCCTCATCCTTGCCGAAACGAAGATATCCGAATACGGCAAACGGGAGACGAAGGTCGTTCGTACGGCTGTACGACCTGCGACCGTTTATAACGTCAGAGACGTAGTGGTTCCCGATAAAAATAAAGAGGACCGTCTTTCCTCCCGTGAAAGTGTAATCGAGGGCACGACGCCCGTTGTTAAGCTGGTTGAATGTTCCGATTCTACACTCAAGGGAAAGGCGATCAAGCATTGGAATACGTGGTTCCCGACCTTGTCCGTGGTAAAGCCCGACAGAAAAGTGCGCAGGCGCGCTTCGTCCTCTGCGGCAGGCATTGCATGGGTAATGATCTTTGCGCTCGTCATTGCGCTTCCCATTGCGCTCGGCGTAGTCAAGAGCGAAGCTGCTTCCAATCTTCTTGAAAAGCAGGAGGAGCTTGCCGCTCTCGAAAAGAAAGAGGATGAGCTTATTGCCGAGTTTGAGAGCAGTATCGACCTGCGCGAGATTGAAAAGATCGCGGTCAACGATTACGGCATGATAAAGCTCGGGCAGAGCACTATCAGAGTTCTCCGCCTCAACGGCATGGATTCGATAGAAAGCTTTTCCGAATCGCAAACAAATACGGTTCTTCCCGCACTTTTGAGTGCGCTCGGAATTCGTCAATCGAATGAATAATTCACAAGGTTTTTGAATAAAATTTTTAAGAATACGGGGCTGGCTTCAGCCCCTATTTACGCAACCATCATGAGATATTCGAGGTTTTAGGCATGCAACCCACAAAAATCAGCACTAAATTGACAAACAGAGCCTTTGTCGCCCTTGCTTTTGTCGGCCTCGGATTCCTTGTTCTCATAGTCAGGATCTTTTGCCTTCAAACGGTAGATTTTGAGTACTATCAAAACAAAGTTCTCGACCAGCTCACCACCGAATCGACGATACTCTCCGAGCGCGGAAATATTTACGATTCAAACGGCGTTCTCCTTGCAACCAATAAGACCGAATACCGCATTTTCATTGCTCCGAAAACCATTCATGAGGAAATGGAAAAGGCGGAGAGACGTGGTGAGACCGAAAGGCTTGATCTTGACCAAAAGATTGCCGCCGGCCTTTCCGAGATCCTCGGGATCGATTACGATACCGTTTTTGCGCTGACGGGCAAGACCGCAAGTCTTGATGCGACCGTTATGCGTGAGGCAGGCAAGGAGCTTGCAAATGAGGTTCTTGATCTGATTTCCGACCTTAAGGTCTCCAACTGCGTTTACGTAGAGCCTACGAGCGTCCGCCATTATAATTACGGCGATCTTGCCACGCACGTTCTCGGCTTTACCGGGCGCGACGGTGACGGATTATACGGTCTTGAATATTATTACAATAAGGAGCTTGCTGGCACGCCCGGCAAGTTCATTACGGCTCGCGATGCTTACGGCAACGAGATGCCTTACAAGTATCAGAGCAAAATAGACGCCACAGACGGCTACGATCTCAACACTACCCTTGATATCAAGATTCAGGCAATACTTGAGGAACAGCTCGCGGCGACCTACAAGGAATCGGGCGCGCAGGCAGGCGTTGCCGGAATCGTTATGAACGTTAAGACAGGTGCCGTTTACGCAATGGCAACCTACCCCGATTTTGACAGCAACGATGCATGGACACTCAGCCCGGAATACGCCGCACAGCTTGAGGCAAGCGGACTTGTGTCGGGCGACGACGGATACTCCTCTCTTCGTGCATCACTCCTCAACAGAATGTGGTCGAATAAGGCTTTGACCTTCACATACATGCCCGGATCGACCTTCAAGATCATTACGACCTCCATGGCGCTGGAGACGGGCGCGGCGACACTCAATGACACCTTCGTCTGCCGGGGTTCTCTTAACGTTTACGGCAGTATCATTCACTGCCATAAGGTTCAGGGACACGGCACGCTGACCTTTGCCGGCGGACTCCAGCAGTCCTGCAACCCATGCATGATGACGCTTGCCGCTCGCATCGGCGGAAACAGATTTTTCGATTACCTTGAAAATTTCGGCTACCTTAGCAAGACGGGCATTGATCTTCCCGGCGAGGCAAGCGGTATTTTCCACGAAAGAAGCTCCTTTGGCCCTGTTGACCTTGCCGTTTATTCGTTCGGTCAGAACTTTAAGACGAGCATGGTGCAACATCTGACGGCGATTTCCTCGGTTGCAAACGGAGGTACTCTCGTTCAGCCCTACCTGGTCGAATCCATGACCGACAGCGACGGAAACGTCGTTTGGCAGCATGAGGTAAAGGAAGTCAGACAGGTCATTTCAAGCTCCGTTTGCAAAACTATTTCCTCGATACTTGAGGAGGGCGTTTCGGGCAACGGAGGATCAAAAAACGCATACGTCGCCGGCTATCGCGTTGCCGCCAAGACCGGTACTTCCGAGAAGATCGGCGAAGATGCATCGCTGAGAATAGGCTCCTGCGTCGCATTTGCACCGGCGGATGACCCGGAGATTGCAATTCTCATAGTCGTTGACGAGCCTTCATGTGCAAATATGTTTGGCAGCTACGTTGCCGCACCGTACGTTGCAAACTGCCTTGAAAAGATGCTTCCCGTGCTTGGCGTCGAGCCGGTATATACGTCTGATGAGGCAGCGAAGCTTGAGGTTGAGATCGGCAACTATATGGGCATGATGTCCTTCAGCGCACGCGAGGCGATTGAAAAGCTCGGATTGTCGGTTGAGATAATCGGAAACGGTGAAAAGGTTACCGCGCAGGTTCCCTCGGCAGGGTTTACCCTGTCAAAGCAGAACGGAAAAATCATTCTCTATGTCGGCGATGCCGCACCGAGCATGAATCAGACCGTGCCGAACGTTATGGGGCTTTCGCCTGCGGCGGCAAACAGAGTTCTTATAAACGCAGGATTCAACATTAGTATTGACGGAGCAACGAACTACGATTCCACCAGCGGAGCGCAGGTAGTGGCGCAGTTCCCCGAAGCAGGCACGACCGCCACGCGAGGAGACGTCATAACGATAACCATAAGGCATACTGACGTGTCAGACTAAATAATTATAAAACCCAAGGATGTCAAGAGATATTTCTTCATCGGAGGGTGATATGGTTCTAATTGAGCTTTTGCGCTCTGCCGGCATCTTTTACAGAGCCGTCGGAGACGAGAATATCGAGATCGATTGTATTTCATCAGACTCACGCTCGGCAGGGGAGAAGTCCCTGTTCGTGTGCATTCGAGGCCGCAGCTATGACGGTCATTCATTCGTAAGGGAAGCGGTGGCACGTGGTGCCGTTGCAATTCTTGCGGAGGATGAGTTACCAAGCCTGCCGAGCGGAGTCACCGCCATATATACGCCCGATTCGGCCGCCGCTTTAGCGCGTTTGTGGGATGCGTGGTACTGCCATCCCGCACGCGAGATGAAACTCGTTGCCGTCACGGGTACGAACGGAAAAACTACGACCACCTTTATGCTTGATGCCGTGTTTTCCTCCTCAATGAGAAAAACGGGCATCATCGGCACGGTTTTTTGCAGGACGCCGACGCGCCAGCTTGACGTTCCGAAGGGCATGACCACACCCAACCCCGACGTTCTCTACCGCGTGCTTGCGCAAATGCGCGATGACGGTGCGGAGTACGTCTTTATTGAGGCAAGCTCGCATGCGCTCGTCCTCGGCAGGCTCGAACCGTTATTCTTCGAAGCGGCGGTGTTCACGAATCTGACACCTGAGCATCTTGATTTCCACGGTAATATCGAAAATTATTTCCTTGCAAAGGCATCCCTGCTCGGTAAATGCAAGACGGCGTTTATCAATCTTGACGATTCCTTTGCGCATCGATATCGTGCGTACGCGCGCGCGACCGGCTGCGGCGCTCGCTTGCTCTACTATTCATCATCGGGTAAACGCGAAGCCGATTACAGAGCGGAAAACGTAAGGCTCTGCGGTTCAAACGGTATCGGCTACACGCTTATCGCAAAGAATCTCCTTTGCGAGATACGCTCGCCCCTTTCGGGACGCTTCAATGTTGACAATACCCTTGCGGCGGCTTCGGTCGCGCTTGCGTGCGGCATCGGCGCAAGGGATATCGCCTCGGCACTTTCCGCCTTCGGCGGCGCGCCCGGCAGGCTTAAAAGGATTAAAACGATGTCGGGCTTCGAGGCTTCGGTTTACGTTGATTACGCGCACACGCCCGATGCGCTTGAGAACGTGCTGAGAACCGCAAGGGAATTCACTCCCAAGGAGTCGAAGGTCATTCTCGTTTTCGGTTGTGGCGGTGACCGCGACCGCACCAAACGCCCCGTTATGGGCGGCATAGCTTCAAGAATGGCGGATATCTCAGTAATAACCTCGGATAACAGCCGAAGTGAGTTGCCGGAGGATATCATTGCCGAAATTCTTGAGGGCTTTGATAAAAATGCAGAACACGCGCTCATTCCCTCAAGGAGAGATGCGATAAGATACGCCCTTTCGATCGCAGGCAAGGGGGACACGGTCCTCCTTTGCGGCAAGGGGCATGAAAAATATGAAATAGGCATCGCCGGCGAACGTGAATTTGACGAGGCGGCGATCGTCCGAGACTCTCTATCGGCGTACGCCGCCGCACAGGGAAAGGAAAGCAAAGATAATGAAAGTCAGATTCGCAAATACGATACCGACAGTTGAAGAAATAGCAAAATTATGCTCCGGCACATTGAG
>JBJDZD010000026.1:0-18156 GCA_051867815.1 Eubacteriales bacterium
TTGAGAATCCGCAACCTTTTGAAAAAGGTTGACGAAAACTTCTCATCATTTGGTTTGTGCGTAGGTCGGCATCGGACAAAAACTTTCGTCGTTTCATTTGGCATCAGTCGGCGGTCGGCATAAGCTCTTCCGGTTTGGCATAAAATTTCATATAAATAACTTATGAGGCGAAATATGCAAACATTGGAGATCAAAAAAAGCGTTGAAGAAACGGGGCTTTCCGAGGAGGAGGCGGTAAGGTCGCGCCGCGAGCACGGCGAAAACGTCCTCCCGAGGGCGAAGCGCAAGTCGTTTTTGCGCGCCTTCCTCGGAAATCTCGGTGATCCCGTCATAAAAATACTACTCGGCGCACTCTGCGTCAATCTTTTATTTCTTTTCAAGTCATCGGACATAGTTGAAACGGTGGGCATTGCCGTTTCCGTCTTCTCCGCAACTCTCATCTCCACGCTCTCTGAGCGAGGAAGCGAACGCGCCTACGAGCTGCTTGAAAGGACTGACGGCGGAAAATGCCGCGTTCGGCGGCGTGAGGGTGTGCGTGAGTTGCCGATTTCCGAAGTCGTGGTCGGTGACGTCGTTCTCGTGTCGCCGGGTGACGAAATACCTGCCGACGGACTTATCGTTTCGGGCGAGGTCGGGCTTGATATGAGCAGTATGACGGGCGAAAACCGCGAAATTCACAAAAAACCGAGCGCGGACGGCGGCCTTTTACCGCAATCGCCTTCCGCTGTGCTCCGCGGAGCGAGGGTGCTTTCGGGCGAAGGGGAGATGCGAATTCTTGCCGTCGGCGAGAAAACCATGCTCGGCTCGATCTCGCGCGAGGTGCAGAGCGAGGTTCGCGAAAGTCCGCTCAAGGTTCGCCTTCGTCGGCTCGCAGGGCAGATAAGCCGTCTCGGGTACATTGGAGCGGCGCTCGTCGCGGTCGCATTTCTTTTCAATACCTTCATCCTCGACAGCTCGTTTTCGGGCGAAATAATCCTCTCAAAGCTCACCGACACGCCCTATCTTCTCTCTCGCCTGCTCGACGCCTTCACGCTCGGGCTGACTGTGGTGGTCATGGCGGTGCCGGAGGGACTGCCGATGATGATCGCGGTGGTGCTTTCCTCAAACGTCAAACGCATGGTGCGCGGTGGCGTGCTGGTCAAAAAAGGCGTGGGAATCGAGGCGGCAGGGAGCATGGATCTGCTTTTTACCGATAAAACCGGAACCTTGACCGAAGGGCGAATGAAGGTCGGCGCAATTCTTACGCCGTCGGGCGATGAATGCACGGGAATTGACGAGCTTGAACGCAAATTTCCCGATATCGGGCGACTTTTCGTCCTGTCCTCGCACTTCAACAGCGCCTCACTCGTGGGAAGCGACGGCAGGGCAATAGGCGGAAACGCGACCGACCGCGCCCTGCTCGATGCCGTGAAAAAGAAAAAGGCAACCGCAAGGGTCATCCGAAAGATAGCTTTTGACAGCTCGCGCAAGTTTTCGGCGGCGCAGATAGAGGCTGACGGCGAGCGTTTTTGGCTCTATAAGGGTGCGCCGGAGGTCATTTTGGGCAAAAATTCGCGCCTGCGCGCCCTCCTACGCGCCGAAAGCCGCGGCGGCGCTCGCGCTGTCGCGCTCGCGGTATGGCGCGGCGAGGCCCCACCGGAGGGCGCGCTCTGTGGGCGGCTTGAGGAGGTCTGCGGCGTCCTTCTGCGCGACCCCGTCAGACGAAACGCCGCTCCCATGGTCGCCAGGCTTCGCGGCGCAGGGGTTCAGGTGGTCATGGTCACCGGCGACGGCAAGGAAACGGCAGAGGCTGTGGCAAAGGAATGTGGGATTTTGTCGGGAAAATGCGACCTTGTGCTTGATTCGGGGGAGCTTTCGAGGATGAGCGACGACGAGCTTGCGCGGATTTTGCCGCGACTTGCGGTCGTTGCACGGGCTTTGCCGACGGATAAGAGCCGACTTGTGCGCGTGGCGCAAGGCTCAGGGCGCGTGACGGGCATGACGGGCGACGGCATCAACGATGCGCCGGCGCTCCGCGCGGCGGATGTCGGATTTGCCATGGGATGCGGCGGCGCGGTCGCCAAGGACGCAGGCGACCTGGTCATCCTCTCGGATGATCTCGCCGGAATTGCAAACGCCGTCCTCTACGGCAGAAACATTTTCAAGAGCATACGCAAGTTCATTTGCCTGCAGCTGACGGTCAATCTTTCGGCGGTCGGCGTTTCGATGGCGGGACCATTTATCGGGATCGACCAGCCGGTGACGGTGGTACAGATGCTGTGGCTGAACATCATCATGGACACACTCGGCGGCTTGGCTTTCGCAGGTGAAGCGGCGGAGGAGCGCATCATGCATGAGCGGCCGAAGCGGCGCGATGAACCGATACTTTCGCCGTACATGAAGAGCCGGATCGGCTTTTTGGGACTTTTCAGCCTTGCGCTGTCGATTTATTTTCTCGTTTCCGACCGAGTTTACGAACGTTTTGCGCAAAGTGCAGGCGACGAGCGATTTTTGACGGGATTTTTTGCGTTTTTTGTCTTTCTCGGACTTTTCAACTGCTTCAATTCGCGAAGTGACCGCTTGAATTTCTTCAAGGGTCTGGGCAAAAACCCGACGTTTGTGCTGATAATCTGCTCGGTGGCATTTATTCAGCTCGTTTTCGTCTATCTCGGCGGAAGCGTACTGCGAACGGTGGCTCTGAGTGCCAACGAGCTGATTTTCTCTCTGACGATGGCGACAGCCGCCATCCCTGCCGGACTCATACATACCGTGTGGCGCCGCCTGCGAGGGAAGAAGGACGGATTTTAAGACATTGCAAAGTCTATCATGTTCCTTATCGCACATGTCGCGCCGTCCCAAAGCCACGCCATCCTCGCCGACCAACGCACAAATCAAATGCCGAAAGTTTTCGCCCGCCTTTTGGGGAAGGCGGCGCCATCCAAGGCGCGGAGCCTTGGTCGCGCTCCGCAGAGCGCGAAATCTCCCGAACGCCGTTTCTTTTTGCCAAGCTTTTTCTTTGCGGCTTCAGTCCCAAAGAAAAAGCGGAACGAGGGAATTCGATGTCATAAAGCCACCGTAGCCCGAACGAAATTATATATCTTTCGACGGGCGACAAAGTCGCAAAGCCCCTCGCCGCCTTCCTAAAAAGGCGGGCGAAAGCTTTTCATCATTTAGTTTGTGTGTAGATAGGCATAGGGCTGAAACTTTCATCATTTTCGCGTTTATTATCTTTATAAAAAACAACCGCACTCAAGTTTTTTTGACTTGAGCGCGGTTGTTTTCATTAGTTTTTATTCCTCATCCGAGGTCTGTGCTGTTTCGTCCTCGGTTTCCGACTTGGGGACAGTCGTAAAGCCGGCGCACTTCTGACCTTCGCTGACGCGCATCACGATAACGCCGGCGGCACTTCTGCCGTAAACGGGAATGCTGTCAACGGCGGTACGGATTATGGTTCCGCTTTCGGTGATTATCATGATATCGTCGTTTTCGTCAACTGCCGCAATGCCGACTACGCCGCCGGTGCGCTCGTTGACGTTATGGCAGGTAACGCCCATGCCGCCGCGGCTCTTCATCAGACGGAAATCGTCAAATTCACTTCGCTTACCGAAGCCGTTCTCGGTGATCGTAAGCAGATGCTTTCCTTCCTCACCCGCAACAACTCCCACAACTCTGTCGTCGCCGCGCAGTCTGATTCCGATAACGCCGCGTGCGGTTCTTCCCATCGTTCTTGCGCCGACCTCGGTAAACTTGACCGCGTTACCGGATGCGGACGCAATGATGATGTCGCTTTCACCCTCGGTAAGTAGAACTCCGACAAGCTCGTCGCCTTCGTCAAGTCCGATGGCGATCTTGCCGCCCTTGCGCTGATATTCGTACTCGGAGAGCTTGGTTCTCTTGAGAATACCTTTCTTCGTTACCATGGTTAAGTATCTCTCGTCCGAATTGTCGAAGCTTGAGACCTCAATGACCGTCGTAATCTTTTCGCCGGGTGTCAACTCAAGGATATTTACGATATTGGTGCCCTTGGCAGTCCTTCCTGCCTCGGGGATCATATAAGCCTTGCGCATGTAGACCTTGCCGCTGGATGTAAACATCATCAGATAGCTGTGGCTGTTCATGACCATGACCTTTTCGATGAAGTCCTCTTCCTTGGTCGACATGCCGATGATGCCCTTGCCTCCGCGCTTCTGTGCGGAATAGGTGTCCGCATTCTGGCGCTTGATGTAGCCGGCATGCGTTATGGTGATAACGCAATCGTGCTTTTCGATCAGATCTTCAAGCAGAATATCGTCCGCCGCCTCAACTATCTCCGTGCGGCGCGCGTCGCCGTAGCGGCGCTTGATCTCAAGCATCTCGTCCTTGATAATCGCGCGCATCTTTTCGACATCGCCGAGTATCGCGCGAAGCTCCTCGATAAGACGGTGCAGCTTTTCAAGCTCGTCCGTTATCTTATCACGCTCAAGTCCGGTCAAACGGCCGAGCGTCATGTCAACTATTGCCTGAGCCTGAACGTCACTAAGACCATAGCGTTCGCAAAGTCTTGCCTTGGAATCGGGAATCGACTTTGAAGTCTTCATAAGCTCAACGATCTCGTCGATATTGTCGATAGCTATGCAATATCCCTCAAGAATATGTGCGCGAGCGAGGGCACGGTCAAGTTCAAACTGCGTTCTGCGCGTAACGACCGACTCCTGATGTGCAATATATTCGTCGATTATGCGAGTAAGGGGAAGCACCTTTGGCTCGCCGTTCACAAGTGCAAGCATGTTGACCGCGCAGGTGTCCTCAAGCTGGCTGTATTTGTAGAGCTGTTTCAGAATTATTTCGCCGTTTGCATCGCGGCGGTACTCAACGACGATGCGCATGCCGTCCCTGCCGGATTCGTCGCGCAGCTCGGTGATACCCTCTATGCGCTTTTCCTTTACGAGATTTGCAATAGCCTCGCAAAGCAGGGATTTATTAACGCCGTAGGGGATCTCGGTGATAACGATGCGGCGCTTGTCCTCCTCGACCTCGGCACGCGCGCGAACCGTTATCTTGCCCTTACCGGTCAGATACGCCTCTTTAATGCCGTTTACGCCGTAAATAATGCCGGCGGTGGGGAAATCGGGGCCTTTGATGAACTCCATTAGCGCGAAGGTGTCGCAATCGGGATTGTCCATGCGGTAAATGACGGCGTCAATGACCTCGCCCATATTATGAGGCGGAATATTGGTCGCCATACCGACGGCAATACCGACCGAGCCGTTTACGAGGAGATTGGGGAAGCGCGAGGGGAGAACGCTCGGCTCATCGCGACGGTTGTCGAAGTTCTTGTTCATTACGACGACGTTTTTCTCGATGTCACGGAGCATTTCGTCCGAAATTTTTGCAAGTCTTGCCTCTGTGTAACGGTAAGCGGCAGGGGGGTCGCCGTCCACGGAACCGAAGTTACCGTTTCCTTCAACGAGGGTGTAACGCAGGGAGAAATCCTGCGCCATTCGTACCATGGTGCCGTAAACTGCGGCGTCACCGTGGGGATGGTAACGACCCAGCACGTTACCGACTGTGGTCGCGGACTTATAGAAAGCGCGGTCGGAGGTGAGGTGATCCTCGTACATCGCCCAAAGGATGCGGCGCTGACCGGGCTTGAGACCGTCGCGCACATCGGGAAGCGCACGGGCGGTAATTACGGACATTGAATACTCGATAAAGGACTTTTTGACCTCATTCGACATTTCAACGTCAATTATTTTTTGGTGTTTGAATGACAGATCATGTTTTTGTTCCACGGTTCTATACCTTCCACTAATGTATGTTCTATCGGGATATTTTTCGGTGTTTTGTCTTTCGGGCGGATTATATCGTCTATCGCCTCGTCTATATCGCTTGCCTCGGGAAGCTCGCTGCCCTCAAGCACGACCTTCATCGCTCCTGCGGCTGTGGCGGCTATGAGTGAGTATTCCTCGGTAAAACCCTTGGAGTATCGCGCGGCAATGTATCCGGCAAGGAAAGTGTCGCCGGCACCGGAAAAGCCTATCATGCGCACCTTCATAGACTCGCGCGTGATAACCTTACCCTCGGGTGTTGCAAGAACGGAGCCGTCCGCGCCACGCGTGCAAATGACGGTGGTGCCGTAGGTTTTTGCCACTTTTACACAGGCAGCTGTTATTTCTTCGTCACGGGTGTCACGATCCTGTGAAAACTTTCCGAACAGCGATGTGGAAAGACCCAATTTTTCAAGCTCGTACTCGTTTGGTTTTATCAGGTCGGGGCGAGCTTCAAGCGCAATTTTGAGAGCTTCGCCGTCACAGTCGAGAACCACCCTTTTGCCTGTTACTTTTCCAAACTCGCAGAAAAATTTATACACATCCTTTTCCACACCCTGTGGAATACTTCCGCACAGGCAGATAACGTCGGCATCGGTTGACATAAACATGTCGGTAAGCTCCGCAATCTCCGAGGGACGGAACACGCCGCCGCGCTCGTTAAGCTCGGTGCAGGTGCAATTTGAATCTATGACCTTCGTGTTCAGGCGAACGCCGCAGAGGCTATTGGCGCTTATTACCCTGATCCCCTCTCTGGTGAGAAAGGAATTTGCCAGCTCTCCGAACTCGCCGCCGGAAAATGTGTAATATTCGACCTTGCAGCCGAGGCGGTGGAGCATGATGGCAACGTTTGCACCCTTTGATCCTTGCGTGGTAACGCTACGAGCTGCGCGGTTCAGCCCACCCTCGCAAAGCGGAGCAGGGAGGTAGAGCGCGCGGTCGATTCCGGGATTGAGCGAAAGAACGGCAAATTTGAGATCTTTCGGCATTTCCTTATCAAAACACTCGTCCGGAAGCTCGGGAATATCGGTAAAATCCTTTATTTTTATGTCTCTTTGACGCTTCATTTATCAGATATCGAGGTTGGTTGCATATTTCGCGTTCTTTTCGATAAATTCGCGGCGCGGCTCGACCTTGTCACCCATTAAGAGTGAGAAGGTCTGGTCGCAGATCATGGCGTCCTCCATGGTCACGCGCAAGAGAATGCGGCTGTCGGGATCCATGGTAGTCGCCCAAAGCTCATCCGCATTCATCTCACCAAGACCCTTGAAGCGTCCGGTTTCAATGCCCGAAACGTCACCTATTTCGGCAAGAACCTCGTCCCGCTCCTCATCGGAGTAAACGTATTTGACGAAACCGCCTTTTCCGCGCTTGCTTATCTTGTATAGCGGCGGCTGGGCGAGATAAATGTGTCCTTCCTCGATAAGCTTCGGCATATTGCGGAACAGGAAGGTCAAAAGCAGAATTCGGATGTGTGAGCCGTCAACGTCGGCATCGGCCATAAGGATTATCTTTCCGTAGCGGAGCTTGGTGATATCAAAGTCCTCGCCTATACCGCATCCGAGAGCCTGTACGATCGGGATGACGGAAATGCTCGAATAAACCTTATCGAGCCTACTCTTCTCAACGTTGAGTATCTTGCCGCGCAGGGGGAGGATGGCTTGGAATTTCGGGTCTCTGCCGCCCTTTGCGGAGCCTCCTGCCGAGTCTCCCTCAACGAGATATATCTCTGCAAGAGAGGCGTCACGCACCTGGCAGTCCGCGAGTTTGCCGGGCAAAGTCGAGCCTTCAAGCAAGCCTTTGCGGCGCGTCATTTCGCGCGCCTTGCGTGCCGCCTCGCGCGCACGGGATGCGGCAAGAGCCTTGTCGAGTATTGCGCGACCGACGGTGGGGTTTTCCTCAAGGAATTCGGTCAGTCGGGCGGTAACGGTACTGTCAACGAGCGCGCGGATCTCGGAGTTACCGAGCTTTGCCTTGGTCTGGCTTTCAAACTGTGCATTCTGGAGCTTAACGGAAATTATCGCGCAGATTCCCTCGCGGACGTCCTCACCCGAAAGAGCCTTGTCGGAGTCCTTGAGAATGCCGTTTTTACGCGCGTAGTCGTTTAGCACGCGCGTAAGTGCCGCCTTGAAGCCGGTCTCGTGCGTACCGCCCTCAACGGTGTTCATATTGTTTGCAAAGGTAAGTATTGTCTCGGTATACGAGGTGTTGTACTGCATCGCGACCTCGGCTTGGCTCGTGCCTTTTTCGCCGCGCATGTAAATAACGTTTTCGTGAACGAGGTCGGTGTGCTTTTGCTCGTTGAGGAACGATACGAAATTGCGTATGCCGCCTTCAAACATCAGGTCGCTCTCGCGGCGATCGTCCGCGCCTCCGCGCGTATCAATCAGCTTGATGCGGATTCCGGCATTGAGGAAGGCTTGCTCACGCATACGGGTAAGAAGCATTTCATAATCGAAAACGGTAGTCTCGAAGATCTCGCCGTCCGGCTTGAAGGTTACGGTTACGCCGTGCTTCTTCTCTCCCTCACCGACGGGACCGTGGCAGGCAAAGGGGCGGTCGACCGCACCGTGGACGAAACGCTCGGAATACTTGATGCCGTCAACGACGTCAACGACCTCAAGCCATTCGGAAAGGGCGTTGACGACGGAAGCGCCGACGCCGTGCAGACCGCCTGCGATCTTATAGCCCTCGCCGCCGAACTTACCGCCGGCGTGAAGAATGGTATAAACGACCTCAAGCGTGGGTATACCCTGCGTGGGGTGAATACCTGCCGGGATTCCGCGGCCGTTATCCTCAACCGTTATGCTGTTATCGGGGTTTACGGTGACGATTATGAGGTCGCAATGACCTGCAAGCGCCTCGTCGATGGAGTTATCCACTATCTCGTTTACAAGGTGATGCAGACCGCGTGAGGAGGTGGTACCGATATACATGCCGGGGCGCTTACGGACCGCCTCAAGTCCCTCGAGGACCTGGATCTGGCTTTCGGTGTAAGCGGCGTCAACGACGGTGGAAAGCTCCGAGCCTTCCGGGTCAAGCTCGATAAGCTCCGCATCGGGGATCACTTCTTCCTCCGACTCGGAAAGCTCCGTTTCATCAATTTGTTCGGATTTTAATTGTTTTTCGTCAATCATTTTTATTATTCCTTTCGGATAACTCCGGTGTTATCGTTTTTTATCACAGCGACTGCGGGTCTCTCAGCCTGCCGAGAAGCGAGGATGCGGATAGCATCGAAAAGCATATCCGATACCCGTCCTTCGTTCTGTAAAGCACGAAGGATTTCGGAATATCGTCCCCCGCCGTTTCAACCTCGTGCCGCTTTTGCGCCGCGGAGAGGTATTTTTTCGTTAACGTAGAATTGAGCGTCGCATTGTCGGTATCAAAAATACCGATAATGTCGCGCGTGCGTATGTTTTTGTTGTTCCCGACGTGTAGATACATTATATCACTCTGATATTTTCGTTACTGACAGATTTCTGTCGCATAAGTGCCTTTTTTGACCTCGATCACGTTGACCGCGGCACTTTCAAGGTCAACGTCCGAGCATGCCGTCATTATGACCTGACCGCGCTTCATGCGCTCGCAGAGATACGAGCGGCGCTCCGAGTCAAGCTCGGAAAATACGTCGTCAAGCAAAAGGACGGGAGCCTCGCCGGTATTTGAAGCCGAAATTGCCGCTTCGGATAGCTTAAGTCCGAGTGCCAACGAGCGCTGTTGCCCCTGTGAGGCGAAATTTCGGGCGTTTTTGCCGTCGAGCCGTATTATAAGGTCATCTTTGTGTATGCCCCAAAGCGTCGCTCCGGCGCAGATCTCGCGGTCGTGGGCAGACATCAGCTGTGAAAAGTAAAGCTCCTGCATGCGCTTTTGGTCGGCAGATTCCTCGGGCTTTATCCTGAATGAAAAATCGTATTCAAGACTCGGCGTTTCTCTTCCGCCCGTCATTTCGTCAAAGCAGACTTTCAGCTCGCGCTCTGCAGCTTCTATATATCGCAGTCGCTGTTTGGTTATGCTCGCCGCTTCGACGGCAAGCTGGTGTGACCAGAATTCAATGGTCGCGTCAAAGCTCTTGCGGTCGCGCTCCGCGTTCTTTATGAGCTTGTTTCGCTGCATCAGGATGTGATTGTAACGCTGCAGCGAGCGCAAATACATTGGGCGCAGCTGACTTATGGCGACGTCAAGATAAAACCGCCGCATCGAAGGACCCTCTTTTATGATATTGAGGTGTTCGGGGCAGAAAATGACGGCACGGAAAAGCCCGATTATCTCGCTCATTCGCGAGATCTTCATGCCGTTCTGCTCTATCTTGCGCGCCGCATCCTTTGAAAAATCGATCGTCAGGTTTCGCTCGCGTACCCTGTCCTCAAAATCAAGGGAAAGACACGCCGTTTTTTTATCAAATGCGATGAATTCCGCATCCTTTGCACCGCGGAAGGACTTTCCCAGCGAAAAATAACAGATTGCTTCAAGCAGATTGGTCTTACCCTGCGCATTTGCGCCGAAGAGAAGATTGATACCGTCCGAAAATTTCACCTCGGCGCACTCAATATTCCGAAAATCCTTGGCACAAATTCTATTTACTTTCATTCAGTGCTTCGTTTTAATGGGAAGCAGGAAGAATACTTCGTCCGAGCCTTCTTCAAGATCAAGAGGAATGATGTTGATGCTTGAAAATGCGGAACTCATCTCAATGCGAACTTTTTCGCAGTCGCAGGCGCGAACGGCATCAATGAGGTACTTATTGTTGAAAGAAATCAGCAGGTCGTCGCCCTCATGCTCGATCTCGATCTCTTCGTATGACGAGCCGGCGCTGGAATTTGCCATGATCTTCAGCACGTTGCCCTCCGGATTGAAGCGCAGGGGGGTGCGGTTGCTTCCTATGATGCGTTCCTCCGTAACTATTGCGGCACGCTCAAGCGCACCGAGAAGCCTGTTGCGGTCAACGGTGATGAATATCTTATGCGTTTTCAGGATGATACGGTCGTAATCAATATACTCGCCCTCGATAAGACGGGTATAGAAGGTCATGTTTTCAAAATAGCAGATGAGGAATTTGCGGTTGAGGTGCATCATTACCTTGTCGTCCTCACCGTCGGGGAGCATACGGTAAAGCTCTGAAACGGTCTTTGCCGGAACGACGTAGGAATATCTGACCTGCATGCCCTCGTCGGAGCGGTTGATTATATCAGCCTTTGCGGTGCATTTTGCCATTTTGAAGCCGTCGCAGGCAACCACCATTATCTTATCTGACTCAACGCGGAAATAAGCGCCGTTGAGTATGTAGCGCTGGTCGTTGACACCCATTGCGAAGCTTACCTTGGCAATCATCTTCTTAAGAAGGGAGCAGGAGATCTCGTATCTCATTGCCTGATTGTTGATTGCAGGAATTGCAGGGAAGCCGTCGGGATTGAGGGCTGCCATCTTTTGAGTTGAGCGGCCGGACTTGAGTGTGGTTTCGAGCTTTTGGTTTACGGTGATCTCAACCTCATCGCCGTCCATTACCTTAAGCATCTGGAAAAGCTTATTTGCATGGATGGCGTAGACACCCGTTTCGAGGACGGTAGCCTCACATTTAACTCTGACAGCCTTTTCAAGGTCGAAGGTGGTGAGAACGACCTCGCCGGGCGCGGAGGCGTCAACGTGTATGCATTCAACCTCGGGGAACGGTCCTTTATTCGGAACTGCGCAGAGCATGG
This sequence comes from Eubacteriales bacterium, assembly GCA_051867815.1. GTDB lineage: Bacteria > Bacillota > Clostridia > Oscillospirales > CAG-272 > CAG-390. The sequence continues at coordinate 11,483 of JBJDZD010000026.1, forward strand.
GAGCTATGGAATTAATGAGCTGTAAACGGTTGAAAATGATTTTCATTATTTATTCTCCTTTTTCGGAACTGATTCTGTGTGACTGTGGAAAAATCCAACGGGATTTTGCTTTTCGCTTTCTTTACGCGCACGCTCTCTAAAAAGATAAGTAAATAAGTTAATAAAAACAGTAATAATAACAGTAGGGACTGTGTATATTGGGGAAAACTTTTCCTATCGTCTTTTTTTCCTTACGGGACAAGCATTTTACTCAATCATCCCGACGAAAAAAGTCGAAATTTGGCTGTGTAAAACCCAAGGATAAACAGTAAAGTTTTTCACACGGAGTTATTTGAGCCGGAAAGAGGTAAAAATTGCATTTTTCCGATCTTAACAGGATTTCAACAGCACGCTGTTGAAATTTTCGGGGATAGACTTCTGTCGCCGATCATACTGCGGCGTTTTATGAAAAACATTTATTCCGCCTCTCCGGTGACCTCTTTGGTTATTTCATTTAAGTCGATTTGAAGCATTGCGTTGTTTTTGAGCTTCTTTACAACGATGTCATGGGATGACATAGCCGTGGTGTGGTCGCGGTTGAAGAGCTTTCCGATGCTCGGGAAGGACATTTCCGTTATCCTTCTGATAAGATAAATGGTAATATGCCTTACCTGCGCGATCTCCTTGGAGCGGTTTTTGCCTATAAGCTCTTCCTTCGTTACGCCGTATTTTTTGCAGACCGTTGCAAATATCTTGTCAACCGTCACGCTGACCGGCTCCTCACCGCCGAGAAGGTCGGCAATACAGCCGCGCGCGACGTCCATGGTGATATCCTGTCCGGAAAGAAAATAGATGGCACCGAGCTTCTTCATTGCACCCTCGATCTGGCGGATGTTCGAGCGCAGATTTTCCGCAAGGTAGGTAAGAACCTCCTCAGGCATCTTAACGCCGACCTGCTCTGCCTTCTTTTTGATGATGGCAATGCGAAGCTCAAGATCCGGCGGCTGAATGTCCGCAAGCAGACCCCATTCAAATCTCGTTTTCAGCCTGTCCTCAAGCGTTTTCATATCCTTCGGAGGACGGTCCGAGGTCAGAATGATCTGCTTGTGCTCCTCGTAGAGGGCGTTGAAGGTGTGGAAGAATTCCTCTTGTGTAGACGTCTTTCCGGCGATGAACTGAATATCGTCGATCAAAAGCACGTCGCAGGAGCGGTATTTGTTTCTGAATTCCGCAGTCATTTGGGAGGCAAGCGCCTCAATGAATTGCGTGGTGAAATCCTCGCCTTTTATGTAAATTATCTTTGCCTGCGGCTTGCGGCGCTTGATCTCATTCGTGACCGCATAAAGCAGGTGGGTCTTGCCGAGACCGCTCGGGCCGTAAATAAACAGGGGATTGTAATTCATCGCAGGGCTTGCGGCAACCGCCGTGCAGGCGGCGTGCGCGAATTTATTGGAGCTTCCGACGATGAAGTTGTCAAAGGTGTATTCAAAATTGTATGGGGGAATGGTGGAGCCTATGGAACCCGACGAACCTGCCTCCGGATCTTCCTTTGCTTCACGGTCGGCGGCCATTTCGTCGCGGAAACGCTTGACTATCGCCATGTGCCTTTCGTTCTTCATCCTCTCGATGCGAGCCTCGCGCTCTTCGGGCGTTTCGTTTTCGTATTCCGCGCTCTTTGTACGGAAAAGCTCCGCCTCAAAGCCGTCGCCGTCGCCCGGCTCGGGTAGGATCGGGTCGGGCATGATTATCTCACCCGGCTCATCCTCGCCCTCGTAGTGAAAGCCGGTTCCGCCTTCGGAGGGATCGAAAAACTCATCCTCGTTGTCGCAAATCAGCTCAACCCTCGCGCGAAAGCCGAGCCGAGTCTCGAATTCATCCTCTATCTTGCCGATGAATTTTTGCTTGATCTGATCGTATTTGAATTCCGATTCTACGGAAAAGGTCAGCACGTCGTCCTTAAATGATATCAGCTTCATATTACCGAACCAAAGCTCGACCGCCGAGGGCTTCATGCTCTCTAAAAAAGCGTCCTTGACCTCATCCCATACGGCATTAAGACTATCCAGATATGCCATTTTTATAACCTCAATGTAAAATTGTCGTTGTGCAAATATATATAATATTATACCATATAATAATAAAATATTCAATTATATTATATATTATTAACAGAAAAATTACAAATGAAAAAGCATCACAACGCAAAATTCTTGCGTTGTGATGACGTGATCAAAATTGAATATTGAGCTTGTTGGTTACCTCGGCGGTTATGGTAAAGGTGCCGTTTTGTATGCGAACGGTAAATTTTCCTTTGACCCAGACGCCGTGTGTGGTAGAGCATTCGCTTTCCTTGAAGCCCATTTTCGTGAGAGTGGTGCTCCAGGCATTAACGGATGAGGCGCAGGTGAGGCCGTTCATGATAATGACCTTTGGGTCGGTGACCTTTATCCGAGTTACGAACGAGCCGCCGCTCGCGTAATCGGGATACGCAGTGATGAGGTATGTGACGAATGCCTCGTCGTCCGCACAATAGCCGCGGCCGTAGTATTCGTCCGCACCGAACCAATCCGGAATAGATTCGTAGTCTGAAAAATCGACCTCTCCGACGTTCTCCGTTATCCAAAATTCAAGAGATGTACCCTCCGGCTTGCTTTCTATTCCGCTTTGCGAGCCGCAGGAGGACAGCAGAAGCACGAAAATTAAAACGCAGATAATAATTTTTTTCATTTCAAACTCTCCTTTCATTGATATAAGACTGAAAAAAACCGAAAAAGTTCCACGGATCAATTAAAAAAATCAAATCCGTAAAGAAAAACGCGAACGATATACGCGGCAAATATCACGCAGAGCAGCAGAGCGGCAAGGATCTTGCGTATTTTGTCGTATTTCGGTGCAATGCGGTCGTGAATAAGGAGAAAGAGAGTTGGTATGGCGAGGAAAAAAACGGGATTGTAGTACATGGCGGAGGCAAAATCCAAGCGAAGCGCGGCAAGATGTGCGCGCGTCATGCCGCAGAAGGGACAGCAGACGTGGAACAGCCGATATGTCGGGCATATACTGCCGAAATTCTTAGATAACAGATAAAACACAGCCGTCACTGTAATCCCTGCGACAAAATGCCCGAGCATTATCTTGAAAAACTCTTTTGCGGTGTATTTTTTCATCGTCAACCTCCTCTTTGCCGTAATTATATTGCCGAATGTAAAAATCGGAAATTTTCGATCCCGACAGGCGGCGATAAGCGCGCGTCTCGATCGTAAAAGGCAGTTTTACGATCGGATATTCATAATTATATCATATTTTTAAGCAATAATCAACCAAACCACTTGAAAAACATGCTCAAAAGTGATAAAATATTAATATAAATTCAGTTTTCGATTGGAGAAAAAAATGCACGCAATTATGTACGGTGCCGGCAATATCGGCAGAGGATTTATAGGAAAGCGTTTTTATCTTTCAGGCTGGAACGTAACCTTCGTTGATATCAACGAGGCAGTCGTTGATCGGCTTCAAAAGGACGGCGGCTATCCCGTTTACGTCACTCGCGGCAACGAATACGTCAAGGAATGGGTCGGCAACTGCACGGGATTTGACGGCAAGGACGTGGACGGCGTCGTTAAGCTCATCTCGGAATGTGATATACTTGCGACTTCGCTCGGCGTTAACGTTCTCAAATTCGTCGCCGAAAACCTTGCAAAAGGCATCGTGGCACGTCATGCGGCAGGCGGCAGACCCCTGAACATTCTCATTTGCGAGAATCTCATCGGCTCGGAGAAGATTCTGCGCGACTACGTTCGCCCCTATATTCCGGCGGAGCTTATGACGTATTTTGAGGAGCAGATCGGCTTCGTTTCCTGCTGTGTAGGTATCACAGTTCCGCCCACACCGCAAAAATTTCTCGACGAGAATCCCCTTTCCGTTTGCACGGACTACTATAACGAGCTTCCTGCGGATCTCGCGGCGTTCAGACCGGTCGGCGCGCCCACGCCCGATATGAACGGTCTGGTTCCGTTCACACCCTTCGATTTCTACATCGAGCGCAAGCTGATGCTTCACAATATGGGTCACGCGACCATGGCGTACCTCGGCTACCAAAAGGGATATAACTACATCTACGAGGTCGGACGCGACCCCGAGATCAAGTACATACTCATCCGTGCACTTGACGAATCCGCAAGAGGTCTTGCTAAGCGCCACGGCGCCGATCTGGACGGTCTTATGACCTTCATTTCAAACCTCATTCCGAGGCTTGACAATCCTCTGCTTGAGGACACGCTTTTGCGCGTGGGCAAGGACACCAAGCGCAAGCTCAGTCCCTCTGACAGACTTGTAGGCGCCTTTAATTGCGTTAAGGAGAGCGGCAAAACGCCGGCTTACATTGCCGTAGGCATTGCGGCGGGACTTCTCTTTGACTGTCCCGGCGACGATGCGGCGGCAGAGGTCAGCGCATACGCTAAGACCGAGGGAGTCGGCGCGGCACTTGCAAAATACTCGCAGATCACGGACGTGAATGACGTGGCGCTCATTAAGAGATTCTACGACCTGCTTTCCGCAAAAGCACCGTTTGCGGACGTTATCGCGGCACTCAACGAGTACGCAGAATAAATACAAAAGTCCATCTCAAGAACGAGATGGGCTTTTTGCGTAACCGCAAAAAGCCTTTCCGGATGCCGCAAGAGAGGCATTGAGCCGTTGTTCGGAATTCGCTGAACCAAAAAACTTAAGAAAAACTTAAGAAATATAATTCTACAAGTAATTGCAATCTGTCGAAAGATATGGTATAATAACACAGTAAGTCTTGCCGGCGCAATTCTTCGGGTCCGGCCCTGCGCACACTCCGTTGAAAACCAACGACTTTTACAATTGAATATTTACAATCGTCTATCAAAGTTTCTCAAAGGAGAATTACGACTATGACACGCGACCATATCATTTATCTGTTCGGCTCTTTGTGTATCGTCGCCCTTATTTTGTTGATTGCATACAGGATCAAGAGCGAAAAATACAAAAATCTCTTTTTATTTATCGTAGCCTTTTGCTGTTTCGGCTGTCATATTTCCACTATCTATACCTCGTTTTTTAACAATGGCGGCTTCGGTACTGCCGTAGATAATCAACTGTTTCCGATTTACTTTTGTAATTATATGATGGATTTACTGGTCATAATCAGCTTGTGGCCAAATAAAAGATCCCGATTTTTCAAGATTTTGGCGACGTTTGTCGCATACGGAGGTGCTTTTGGCGGATTGATTACCGTCTTTGCCTCTGATCCCGGCTTCGGTAACTGGTCACAGCTTCAATCCGCTTTTTCCCATTCTTTCTTACTGTTAGGCAGTTTGTACTTGTTCGTAGGCGGATACGTAAAAATAAACGTATACAATTTAATTCCTTACGCGTACGGATTATTATCATGCGGAGTTTTCGGCGGACTTGTGGAGCTTATTTTCTATCTGGGAGGATTGGAAAGCCCCAACGCCATGTACCTGGTACACGGTCCCGTCGAATTGCCGGTTTTCAAGTGGTGGATGTTTGTTATATCCATGCTTGCCATTATCTTCGTATTTACCGCGTTGTGGGAGCATTTCACCCGTAAAAAAGAGGATAGATGGTTCAGAACTGCCGAAGACTTATTTGAATATATTCCGCATATACATAACAAAAGCCAAAAATACTGAGAAGCCTCATTCGGGCGCATTGTAATGAAATAAAAAGCAACGGAAAGCATTTATACTCTCCGTTGCTTTTTTGCTTGTCGAAAGTCGAGTAAGCACGACGTGTTGATTTACCGCGTGTTTGTTCGGGATTATCAGTCGTGATTTGTCTTTCTTATCTTCAAAAGTCTGACGATGACGGGGGAAAGTACCGTGCAGATACCAAGCTCAAAGAGGAAGTTTCCGAGAGCGAGGGCAAGCAGGAAGGCTATTCCGGTCTTATCGGTCATTCCGAAGATCTGTGCGAGGGTGTCGATATGGGGCATGAAGAAAATGCATCCGCCGAGAATGAAGATTCCGGTGTTTACGATCGGGCAAGCGATGGATGAAATGATTGCGGCGGCAAATTTCAGTTTGCGCTCAAGGAGCTTGTAGAGCAGGCCGGAGACGTATCCGCAAGCGACGCCTTTGAAAATGACGACTACAACGGTTCCGATAACGCTTACTCCGAAGAACACCTGCGTGCTGGGTGCCGTGAGCGCAACGACGGCAAAAACGAGACCGAGCCAAGCGCCGACTGCCGGGCCGCAAAGTGCCGCGCCGATTGCAATCGGGATAAGGGCGAGTGCGCTTGAAATTTGTCCGAGTACGTTATAATTTGAGATCAACTGAAAGATTACGACGAGAGCCGTCATCATTGCAGTGAGCGTCAATTTTTCGGTTTTGATTCTTTTTGATGTAGTTTTCATGGTTTTTCTCCAAATTGAAATGATTTGCCCAATATTATATCACTTTTTATTAGGAAAATCAAGAACATTTCGAAAAAAATATGGGTATTTGAATTAAAAATCGGAACAGATCAAATTGATAAAAGCTTTTGCACAATGCCGACGACGCATGACTAAAATGGCGAAGGTTTTCGTCAACATTTTTCAAAAGGTTGCGCCATCCAAGGCGCGTAGCCTTGGTCGCCGATTGACGCGAGAACCAAATGATGAAAAGTTTTCGCCCGCCTTTTTCAAAAGGCGGCGGATTCTCAAGGCA
>JBJDZD010000027.1:0-18076 GCA_051867815.1 Eubacteriales bacterium
GCACTCAAATCGGATGCTTCGGCAATATTCTATTCTCAAAGACTTGAGGAAAAGCTTGCGCTTTTGCCCGAAACCGTTAAGAAATACTCCTTTGTCACTCTTGAAGCTCTCATTGAGGAAGGCTCGGATAAGCTCTCGCACGGCGACACGGACTATTTCCGCCTTTCGGTTGAGGAAAGCGACCTTGCACTCATCTGCTTCTCGCGCACCTCGGGGGGCGACGTGAGGGGTTCAATGCTCTCGCAGAGGAACGTTTGCTTCAATCTGACGGAGCTGACCAAAACCATGATCTGCTATCCGGATGACGTCTACCTTTCCGTCCTCCCCATGCACCATATCTACGAGCTGACCTGCGGCTTCCTCTATCCCTTGATCTCCGGCGCGTGCGTGGCGTTCTGCGAGGGGCTTCGATATCTGTCGCGCAACATTCAGGAAACGCGCCCGACCGTCATGGTCTGCGTTCCCTATCTGCTTGAAACCGTCTACCGCAAGATAAAGAACAATATCCGCCTCAAGGGCAGCGAAAAGCGCGTTCGCGCCGCCGTCAAGCTGACCGGCTCAAGCCTTTCACTCAAGAAGCGCATGTTCCGCGAGATCCACGATTCTCTCGGCGGCCGCCTTCGCCTGTTCGTCTCGGGCGGCACTCTCGCCGACCCCGAAACCGTTCGCGGTCTGCGCGAGCTTGGCTTCCGCACGGCGCAGACCTACGGCCTTTCCGACACTCTGCCCCTCATCTGCATCTCCTCCGACTTTGCCTACACCGACAACTCCGTGGGCGTTTGCGTGCCCGACGGCGTTCTCGATATCTACGGCATCGATTCCGACGGCATAGGCGAGATACGCTACAAGGGCGACAACATCCTCTCCGGAATTTGCGGAGAACCTGCGGCACTATCCACCCTCGTGCGTGACGGCTGGCTTTACACGGGCGACCTCGGACGCCTCGACCGCGACGGCTTCCTCTGCATTGCCGGCAAGAAAAAGAACGTCATCACCACCGCCTCGGGCAAGAATATCTTCCCGGAGGAGCTTGAAAGCCTGCTGTGCCGCAACCGCTTCATAAGCGAGGCGGTAGTCGTCGGCTACGTCAACGAAGCTCGCGAGGATTACGACATCGTTGCCGTCCTCCGCCCCGAGGTATCGGAATTCGAAGAGGTATACGGCAAGTATTATTCGCGCGGACAGGTCGATGCGGAATTCAGTCGTGCCGTTGAAGAAGTCAATGCCAAGACCGCACCCTTCAAAAAGATTCATTTCTTCGTCACTCGCCACGGTGAATTCGCAATGACGTCCTCGCGCAAGGTGCGCCGCCACGGCGTTGCCGACGAGGCAAAGGCGGACTATCTGAAAAAGTTAGCAAGAACGTAAGGAGAAGATCCAATTGTAAAACTGCGTTTTACAATTGATAACCGCTGACTTTTACAATCGGCTAATAACAAGAACTTAAGGAGAATTACCATGCATATTTCACTTGCAGGCAGGCTCGGAAGCGGCAAAAGTACGCTTGCAAAGATCTTTTGCCCCAAATACGGCTTTGAACATTATTACACCGGTGCAATAATGCGTGCGCTCGCCGAGGAACGCGGAATGAGCGTTACCGAATTCAATCAGATGTGCGAGGGCGACCGCACCGCCGACTACATGATCGACAATAAGACCACGGAGGTCTCCCGCGCTCGCCGCAACGACAAGATCCTCTTTGACTCGCGCATGGCTTGGCATTTTGCCGAGAATTCCTTCAAGGTCTACCTTTACGTTCCGCTTGAGGTCTCCGCGAAGCGAATTTATAACGATGCCACGCGCGGCGGCGTTGAAAAATACCGCGATATTGAGGACGCCAAGGAGAAAATACTTGCACGTATGACCTCGGAAAGCCTTCGATACAAGGAGTTTTACGGCGTGGACAACCACGACTTGGGTAACTACGACCTCGTGCTTTGCACCTCAAGCATCTCCCCCGAGGAAGCCGCGGACACAATATGGCGTGAATATAACGTCTACCTCGAAGACCCCGAAAATTATCCCAAGCCGAAAAAACTTTTCATGGACTAAACGGCATTAAAACCGAAATATAATACAGTATATTTCATTTCAGGAGTTCCCATGAATCTCAAACCCACCGCTCGCCGCGTTATTCTCTTGTGCCTTTTGGCGGCCGTTCTGATATCGGGCTTCCTTTCAATGGGCGTGCGCATAAGCGCACAGCCGCCCGTGGTTCGGGAATACACCGTCGAAAGCAAAAAAATCAGCACGGGGCTGACACTCGTCATGCTCTCCGACCTGCACGGCTGTGAGCATGGCAATGGAAACGCAGAGCTTATCAAGTCGGTAACCGACATCGACCCCGATCTCATACTCCTTTGCGGCGATATGATAAATCACGAGCATCCGACGGGCGAGGATATTCTTGTCACCGCCGCGCTGATACGCGAGCTTTCCGCACTCGCGCCGATATATTATTCGCTTGGCAATCACGAGCTTGCGAGGTTGGAATACTATCTGCCGACGAGCCTGCGTGAATTCAAGGATGCCGGAGCTGTGATACTTGAGGGCGAGTTCGTCGATATCGAGCTTAAGGGCAACTCCCTGCGCATCGGCGGCATATACACCCCGAACAGCGAAGAAACGAAAAAACCGGATATATCCGGCGTTACCGACTTCTTTGACGGCTTTTGCGATACCGATCGCTTCACCGTCCTCATGGAGCATCGTCCTGCCGCTTTCACCGACCAAATCAATCCCGCCGGATACGAGCCGGAGCTTGTGCTTTCCGGACATTTGCACGGTGGACACGTCATCCTGCCCCTGCTCGGTCCCGTTTACGGCGCCAACTACGGGCTTTTTCCCAAATATGCCCTCGGCAAATTCACTTTCGGCACCTCGACCCTCATAGTCTCGGCAGGGCTGTCCACGCAACGCCATATAATCCCGCGAATAAACAATCCCGCGGAAATCACCGAAATCAGATTGGAGCCAGCCAAATGAGAAAAACAGACAGACCCGTCATCGGCATTACCACGTCGATGCAGGACAAATATATAAGAATGAACCGCGCCTACTTTGACGCCGTGCTTGATGCAGGCGGACTTCCCGTTTTCCTTCCCTTTTCGGGCGGTGCGGACGATGCGGCAAGATTTTTGCCCCTCTGCGACGGCATAATCTTTGCCGGCGGCGTTGACGTCGACCCCAAGCACTACGGCGAGGAAATTAAATTCGACACCGTTGAGGTCGCACCCCTGCGCGACGAATTTGAGCTTGCGCTTGCGGAGCTTATCAAGGGAACCGATATTCCCATTCTCGGAATCTGCCGTGGGGAACAGCTACTCAACGTGGCTTTCGGCGGCACGCTTCATCAGCATATCGAAGGGCACGCTCAGACCGAACCGGGCGCCCGGAATCTGCGCCCTGCAAGGATCAGCGAAGGAACCCTCCTTTCCCGTCTTGCAGGCAAGGACGAGATATTCACCAACTCCTTTCACCATCAGGCAGTAAAGGACGTCGCGCCCGGAATGGTTGCCGCCGCTGTTGCGGAGGACGGCGTCATTGAAGCCGTTGAACCCCTCGGCGCGGCACAAAGCAACCGTTTTTTCCTTGCGGTACAATGGCATCCGGAGCTTTTTTACAAGACCGACACCACCGCGAGCGCGATCTTCAAGGCCTTTATTGAGGCAGCAAGGAGGTAAAAATGAAGGAATTTTTCAAAAAGTACCGCGAGCTGATAGTTTACGTCATCGTCGGGCTTATGACAACGGTGGTTTCCTACGGCATTCGCCTCGGAATAATTTATATTTTTGCGCCCATTCTGGGCATTGACCTTGAAAGCGAGGGCGCGGTATTGCGCACCGTTGCCGTTTCCGTCGGCTGGGTGGCAGGCGTTATCTTTGCCTTCTTCACCAACAAATCGTGGGTCTTCCGCGACAAGGTCAGCGGTACGCGCGCCGTTCTCATTCAGTTTGGCGAGTTTACCCTCTCCCGTGTTTTCACCTACTTTGTGGAGCTGGGGCTTGGCGTCGGTGTTCCGGCGTTGCTCATATTCCTCGGCTTTAAGCCCTTTACCTTCATTATCGAAATTGACGCCGACCTCATTGCGTCGGGCGTATCGATCGTTCTCGTAACCGTTCTCAACTATATCCTTTCAAAGCTTCTCGTATTCAGAAAAAAGAAATAACGAGGTGTCACTATGATTTCAAAGGTATACAGCGCGGCTCTTGTGGGAATCGAGAGCTTTCGCGTGACCGTGGAGGTGGACTGCTTCCCCTCTGTTGACGGCTCCTTTCAGATAGTCGGTCTGCCCGACGCCGCCGTCAAGGAAGCAAAGGACCGCATCCGCTCCGCCTGCTTCAACAGCGGCTATCCCTTCCCCGAGGAATCCTCATTCGTAATCAATCTCGCCCCGGCGGACAGGCGTAAGGAAGGCTCGTCATTCGACGTTCCCATGCTCCTCGGCATTCTCCGCTGTGGCGGTGTCGTCATGCAAGGAGTTGAATTTGAGGGCAAATGCTTCACGGGCGAGCTGTCGCTCTCCGGCGAGGTGCGCGCCGTCCGCGGTGTTCTTTCAATGTGCGCCGACGCCATGCGCGAGGGCTACACCGAGTTCTACGCCCCCATGGAGAACGCTCGCGAGGCGGCGGCTGTTGAGGGCATAACGGTTTACGGCGTCAAAAACATTCGCGAGCTGGTTGACCACCTCAACGGCAAGAAGCGTCTTTCGCCCGTCAAGGGTGACCCCCATTCCTTTGAGGACGCCTATACGGGCGGAGTCGACTTTTCCGACGTCAAGGGTCAGCTTGCCGCAAAGCGCGCCATGGAGATCGCCGCCGCAGGCGGACATAACATCCTCCTCATCGGGCCTCCCGGCACGGGCAAATCCATGCTTGCCAAACGCCTGCCCACAATTCTGCCCCCTCTTACCTTTGACGAAGCCATCGAAACAACGAAAATACACTCCGTCGCCGGCACTCTGCCGGAGGGTGCATCGCTTTTGACGGCGCGCCCCTTCCGCTCGCCCCACCACACCATGTCCGCAGTCTCCCTTGTCGGCGGCGGCGCAAATCCCAAGCCCGGCGAGATATCGCTGGCGCACAACGGCGTGCTGTTTCTTGACGAGCTTCCCGAATTTCCCAAGAGCATCACGGACAACCTTCGCCAGCCCATCGAGGATAGGCGCGTGACAATAACGCGTGCGCTGGGCAGGGTCACCTATCCCTGCACCTTTATGCTGGTTGCGGCGATGAACCCCTGCCGTTGCGGATATTTCGGTCACCCCACGCGCAAATGCACCTGCGGAAAGGGCGAGGTCGCACGCTACATATCAAAGATAAGCGGTCCGCTTCTTGACCGCATTGACATTCAGATAGAGCTTCCGTCCCTCTCGTACGACGATATCTCCGCCTCTTCGGAGCACGCCGAGACCTCCGCGCAGATACGCGAGCGCGTTATAGCCGCGCGCGACTTCATGCACCGCAGGCTTGCCGCCGACGGGCTTGACGGCCTCGGCATCTTCTCAAACGCACAGCTCGATGCCGCCGCGATCCGCAAGACCTGCCATCCGACGGACGGCGCAATTGACGTCATGCGCATGGCGTACGACCGGCTCGGCCTTTCCGCTCGAGGCCACGACAGAGTTATGCGCATGGCACGGACGGTGGCAGACCTTGCCGGATCCGAGAAAATCGAAGCGAACCACATCGCGGAGGCGATAACTCTGCGAAGTCTCGATAAAAAATATTGGGGGTAAAAATGTCTGCAGTATATGAAAACCGCGCCTCCGACTTTTTCTGCCGGGGGGACAACAATTATCGCTCCAAGCTTCAATGCAGCCCTCACCTGCATTATCACATCGAATTCGTTCAACTGCTCGAGGGCAAGACCGTCGGCGTGGCGGACACGGAGGAGACCGTCATGGAGGGCGGCGATATTTCCATCGCCTTTCCCAATCAACTTCACCGTTTTGAGACGAAGCAACCCGAAAAATACCGTCTTTTCATCGTCAATCCCGATCTGATGCCGGAATTTCGGTCGATATTCACCACTCAGGTGCCGCGTTCGGCGCTGATAAAGGGCGCAGGCCTCGACCCGGAGATCAACGCGCTGACGAAAACGCTCTTCACCTTCACCGGACATCGCCACACGGGCGGCGACCCGTACAGCGACGCCGTAATTCGCGGCTGTCTGCTTGCCCTTTTCGGCAAGCTTCTGCCCATGATGAGCCTGTCGGGTCCCCGAACGGGTGATTCGCGCGCCGTTCGCGAGGTCGTCGGCTACTGCTCCGAGCATTTTGCGGAGGAGCTTTCCCTTGAGGTGCTTGAAGACGAGCTTCATCTGAGCAAATACTATATCTCCCATCTGTTCTCGGGCAAGCTCGGCATCCGATTTAACGATTACATCAATTCCCTGCGTATCTCGCACGCCTGCCGTCTTTTGCGCCGCGAGGACATGCAGATCACGGAGGTTGCGGAGGCGGTGGGCTTCTCCACCCTGCGCACCTTCAATCGCGCGTTTTCAAAATTCCGCGGCATGACACCGAGCGAATACCGCCGAGACGGCGCAACAAGAGCGGACGGCGCATCGCTCTTGCCCATTTACTACGCAAAGAAGGACAGCAAATGACGGATTTTGACGAAATAGAACTATCAACTATTGAAGATATCAAAAATACGAACGGTCGGCTCATCGGCGTTGACTTCGGTGAGGCGCGAACGGGGCTTGCCGTCAGCGATGCCTCGCGCTTTCTCGCATCCGGCATCGGAAACGTCCGCGTCGGCGGCATCGACAAGACCGCAGCGGAGGTTGCTCGCATAATTGCCGAGAGAGGTGTGGTTGCCGCCATCGTCGGCCTGCCGCGCAACATGAACGGAAGCGAGGGCGCACGCGCCGAGCGTTGCCGCGATTTTGCGCGCCGCCTCTCTGCCGTTGCCGGAGTACCCGTTGCAATGACGGACGAGCGCCTGACGACCGTTGCCGCCTCGCGCTATCTCAACGAAACGGACACGCGCGGAGGCAAGCGAAAGAACGTCATTGACAGTCTTTCCGCCGAAATAATACTCCAAAACACGCTCGATCGCCTTAAAAATATGTAAATTTTGCGCTTTTTGACGGCATTTTTCAAACAAATTGTTTGACAAAATCGTTTTTTTGGTGTATAATATATGTACAGGATATTAAATCTCTCAAGGGGTAAAAAATGTTTAACATAGGAGATCTGCTCTTTTACAGCACCAACGGCGTATGCCGCGTCAGTGAAATATGCTCTTCGCCGTTTGATTCGTCCGACACAAGGAGCTTCTACAAGCTGACTCCCATCGCCGATAATACGAGTCTGGTTATTTACACTCCCGTTGACAACACGCACGTGGTCATGCGCTCACTCATCACGAAAGAGGAAGCCGAGACACTTCTTTCGCGCCTTAACGAGATTGAAAAGATTGCCGTTGCCGTTGAAAAGCACCGCAAGGATGCCTACCGCGAAGCGATCCGCGAGGGTGCGCCCGAGGGATTTGTGAAAATACTCAAAACCGTCCGCGCACGCCGCGAGCTGTTCCGCAAAACGCGTCGCCGAGTCCCCGACCTCGACAACGATTTTGAATATACCGCAAAGGTCTGCCTTTACGGCGAGCTTTCCGCCGTTCTCGGCGTTGCACGCGACGAGATCAGCCGCATGGTTACGGACGGAATTGCAGAAGCACAATAAATGATCCCCGCCGCGCAAGCGGCGGTTTTGATTATAATTACTTATGAAAGGAAAACGGATATTATGTTAACTGAAAGCAAGTACCCGATATTGGAGTTTGACGATAACAAGGTTGCAAAGCTGAATCCGACAACGTTCGGCGCCCCGATGTTTGAAACAGACAAGATGGTCATAACTTTCTTCCCGGAGGTTATGGATAAGTTAAAAAACGAGGGGAAGATCGTGCTTGAAAGGACGATCGGCGGTGAAAATCCTGTCTTGATATACCGTTTTTCGGACGGTGATATTCTGATAACGTTGGGACAGGTGGGCTGTCCGGCTTGTGCCGGAAATTTGGATCTGTTCAACGCCATGGGCATCACAAAGGTCATGTTCTGTGGCGGCGGCGGAGTTCTTGACAAGAATATCGAGGTAGGGCAGTTACTTGCGGTCGATGGGGCGATCCGAGACGAGGGCTTTTCCTACCATTACATAAAGCCTTCGAGATATATCTATACAAATCCCGAAACGACCGATAAGATAGTGAAGTATTTGGAGGACAATTCCATTTCCTACATTCGCGGCCTGACTTGGACGACCGACGCGATGTTCCGCGAAACTGCCGACAGAATCGCGCGCAGGAAAGAAGAAGGCGCGAAGATCGTGGAGATGGAGCAGGCAGGCTGTATTGCCGTTGCACAGTTCCGTGGCTTTGCATACGGTGCATTGATCTACGGCGGCGACGACGTTTCGCAGGACGAGTGGAGCGACAGGAGCTGGCGCAGCCGTAAAGGAATTCGCTATGACCTCGTGGCGCTTTGTAAAAAGCTGGTTGAGGTAATATAACAGAATCTCCGCGCCGTGGAGGGCGGCGGATCGATTGAATTTTCGTTATCATTTTACGAAGCAAAATGTTCGTCTTGCGTCGGCCTGCGCTACCCCACGCACAAACCAAATGATGAAAAGTTTTCGTCAACCTTTTTCAAAAGGTTGCGGATTCTCAAGGCAGAGCCTTGAGTCGCGCTCCGCAGAGCGCGAAATTCTCCATGGCGTTTTTCTTTTGCCAAGCTTTTCTTTTTGCGCCGACGGTGTCAAAAAGAAAAGCGGACCATGGAGTTCGACGTCATAAAGCCACCGTAGCCCGAACGAAATTATATATCGTTCGACGGGCGACGAAGTCGCAAAGCAACCGAGCGGCCGGACGGAGTAGGCCGACGAGGTTGCTTTCCTTGTTACCTGTGTTTTTTAGCAACTGCTCGCGCCGTCCCAAGGCCACGCCCTCGGCGCGGATAACGCGTAAATTGATAATTTTGTGTCGAGTTGCGGGTTTGCGAAAAAAATATAGCAACATCTGCCGTCTCCGACTTCGTCTCAGCGGCGCAATAGGTACATTTTGCTTCGCAAAATGATTATTTACTATAATAATATAGTAAATATAATAATGAAAATTTAATCGCCCCCCTCGCGCTCCGAGGCGAGGATGCGCGAGGGGACTCGCGCCAATATCTCGCCGAAGGCGAGATATGCGTCTGTTTCGCGCTCGCGCTTGCGCGAAACAGACATCCGGGCGTGGCCTCGGGGAGGAGCGCGACGGACGGTTCGTGAAAATACGCCTCTGCCACGGCGCGGATGGGGCAATTCGGATAATTTTGCTTGTGGAGTTGCGGTTTTCGGAAACGTTGAAACGACATCTGCCGTCTCCGCTTTGCTACGCGGCGCAAGAGGTATGTTTTTCGTTTTTTGCACGGCGTAGCGGAGCAAAACGGAGGCGTGAGCCGACGAGAAAAAGCCATGCGTAATTGAAAAGCTCTGTCGAAAGCTCTTGGCATTTTTGTCGCAGTCAAAAATCTCCTCCGCATTGGGAGCGTACCATAAAGGACGGTTTTACAAGAATACGGTATATCTCGAAAGAGGTATGCCGTATTTTTGTATTTGTGTCCGCAAACGCCGTGCTTGTCAAGGAAACTGATAAGATAAAATTACCGCTTTTCCCGAAAGTTTTTTGTAAACTTCTCTAAAAGTATTTACAATTTATCGAAAATATGATATAATGTCATTGTCACACAAACCGAATACTCGGAATCATGGATTTTTTCGCTTATAGGAATACTATACCCTTTTTTAAGCAAACCTAAGTTTATGGACTTGGTAAAAACGCAGCTCCTCTAACTTAGGTATGGCTTAAATCGTCATATTCCGATTAGTTTGTGTGACAACAATCGGAGCTTGCGTTTTTCGGTGCGTGGCTTCGGTTGCGCACCTTTTTTTATGCTAATAGGAGGATATATGAGCAAGAGAGTTCAAAAAAGGATAGTGGATATTGCGGGTGCCGAACTTATGCCCGGAGAGCCTTATGTTTGTTTGGGCAACGGAGAGCAAGGCTTTGAGTGTTGTTGCGACGAGTGTGACTTTTATTTGCTTTGTTTTCCCGAATCCGATCCGAAAAGCAAAGAAGAAAACATTGATATGAGGAAAGATAATCTTACAAAACAAATAGAAAAATGACAGAGAACGCAAAGTGTTCTCTGTCATTTTCGTCGTCATATCAGATATTCTCAGTTTGCCGCACAGATCTCATTCTCAAGAGTAAAAATCGTGATGTCCCACGGTCATGGTGTAGGTCCTGTTCGCCGTTATCCAGCTGCCGGACGCCAAGCTGCTGTTGAAGAAGAAGAGGATGTCATCGTTGAGCGAAAAGCCCTCGAGGCAGAGTTTGGCGGCAAGAATACTTGATTCGCTCGGAGTGCGGTAGATCGTTCCGCTTGATACGGGCGTGAACTGCACGCCGCCGAGACGGTCAAAGATAACGTCGTAAATATTGTTGGGATAGTAGCTGCTGCGCGTGCGGTTGATGACGACCGTTCCCACGGCAAGCTGACCGACGAAAGGCTCTCCGCCCGACTCCGCAAAGATTATGCGCGAAAGCCAATAAAGATCCTCGTAACTGTAAACGTCATCCGCTTCGGGGAAGGTGGGAACGCCCCAAATACATATCTCGTCGCCCACTATCTCCGTTGATTTCAGCCCTGCCGCCGATAAAAGCGGCTCAATGGGCGCGCAAAGCACGCCGTAGTTGCGCACCGTCAGCTCCGCATCGCGCACCGAGCAGGGGATGCAGCGGTCACGCGAGGTGATGTAGCATTTTCCCTCCTCTGCGCCAAGCTCCTCAAAGCCGAAGAGCTTGCCGAAGCCCTCCACGGGAAGCCATATCTTGCCGTCAAGCTCAAAGCAAAAGCCATCCTCAATCGCTCTGCCGTTTATGTAGAGCGAGAGAGACTTTGCCTCAGCGGGAACGGTGGGCAGGGAGATCTTTTCTTCCTGTGTAGGCGGCTCCGTGGTTTCGGGCGGCGGTGCTTGTGTTTGGGTCTGCTCGGTTTCCTCCGTTTCGGGCGGCGGCGTGAGCGTTTCTTCCGTTTCGCCGGACGACTCCGACGGCGAGGCCTGAGCTTCCGTCTGTGTGGTCTCGGGGATTTGCTGTGCTGTCGGCGTAATAACGCCGAATACGAATGCGAGCGCCAAAAACGCCGCAAACGCGGTGGTAAGCAGTTGTTTGTGCATCATTTTTCCTCCTTAAACTCATAAGTTTTTATTTTGATCGTCATTGTGAGCGCGCCATCCGCGCTTTTTTCTTTAATTTGTGACGGCAATCCGCTTTTGCTCTCGATGAGGTATTCGCGCTCAAGCTCGCCCGACCTTGCCGTTATAAGCGTGTAGCCCTCGCCGTCTTTTTGTGCCGAAACGACCTCGCCGTACTCAAGGAAGGCCTTAAGCGGCGCACCGATAAGCTCAGCCGCATCGCCCGAAACGGTAAGCTCGCCAAGCCGACTGCCCCAAACGCCGCCGGCGGTAGATACGACGATTCCCTTCATCGACTCCGGTGCTGAAAATACGATCTCGCCGCCGTCATCGCCGAAGGTAACGGTCGCACAGAACGCCACACCGCCCCTCTCGCCCTCGATAACGGCGCTCGCAGGACGGTCAAGCACCCCCAAAAAGCCGTCGCTCTCCGTCGGTGAGCATCCGCAAGAGGCAAATATCAACGCCGACAAGCAGATTATTGCCAAAAGTTTCCTATATTTATACAAAATAATCCTCCGAAAAAGTATTCCGCTATAAATATATTGCAAATTCGCGAAGAATATGATATAATATATGATGTAATATTGTCTGACTACGGAGTTTTCAAATGAAACACGATTATTATATAACTTACGCCGACCTGCCCGTGAGCGGAAATCCGCGCGCATGGGTCGAGGTCGATGCCTCGGCAATTCGCCACAACTATCGCCGCGTTCTTGCAGGGGTGACCGAAAAGCGCGAGGGCTGCCGCATAATTGCCGTCATCAAGGGCGACGCCTACGGCCACGGAATCACCGAATGTACTCGTATCTTCCTTTCCGAGGGCTGCCGCGGCTTTGCGCTGGCAAATCTCGAGGAAGCACTTTGCACCAAGCGAGTTTGCGACGAGGAGGGAGTCACCGCCGACATTCTCATTCTCGGTGCAACCGACCCCTCTCTCATTTCCGATATAGCAAAGCACGACATCATCCAGACCATCCCCTCATTTGATTACGCAAAGCGCCTTTCGCATGCGGCATCCGATGCGGGAGTGACCGTTCGTACGCATATCAAGCTCGATACCGGCATGAACCGCTTGGGCTTCCCCACCTTCAAAGAAGAGCAGAAAAACGTCACCGCAGCTCAAATCGCGCAGATCTCGCACATGGAGGGCATAGTTATCGACGGTGTTTTCTCGCATTTTGCCTCTGCGGACGAGGTTGGCGAGCATGCAGAATACCGCACCGAGCTTCAATCCATCCGTTTCTTTGACACGCTCGATCGCATCCGTCTTGAAGGCGTCAATCCGCGCGTGGTTCACCTTTGCAACTCCCCCGGAGCCTTTACCAGGCCCTCAAAGGATCTCGGCGACGCCGTTCGCATCGGCATTTCGCTCTTCGGCTTCGGCCCTGCGCCGGGGATTGACATCGGCCTGCGCCCCACCTTCAGGCTTTGCGCCAAGATCTCGCGCATCAGCAAGCTGACCCCCGGCGAGGAGCTGGGCTACGGCGGCACGTATAAGGTTGAAAAGGAAACGAACTGCGCAACCGTCGGCATTGGCTACGCGGACGGCGTTTTCCGCCATGCGGCAGGGCACCGCGTTTCCGTCTACTCTCCCGACGGTAGCTTCAAGGGCATGGCGACCATCATCGGCCGCGTTTGCATGGATATGTGCATGCTCGACCTCGGTGACACGGATGCCGAGGAGGGCGACGTCGTCGTTTTCTTCGGCGATGAACACGTCACCTGCCTTGACTTTGCCCTGCATTGCAACACGATAGTCCACGAATGCCTCAGCCGGATCTCAGGCAGAGTGCCGCGAATAGTCGTAAATGACGACTGAATTATTATTTAAGGAACGAAAATGAAAAAACACAGCCGTCTGATTGCGCTGTTGCTTACCGCTCTCATGCTTGTTTCGGTTGCCGCCTGCAGCGGAACCGGCACAGCGGAAAGCACCGAAGCGCCCGGCACTTCCACCTCCGACCCGGCACAAACGACCGTCCCCGTCACCGAAGAAGCCTCAACGGATATCACCGGAGACAGCACGGGCGACGAGCCGCCGTCAAGCTCGGGCGCTGACGAGGAGACTACCGCACCGGAGCAGACCGCTCCCCCCGAAGCGGAGGACGTCCTGCTCATCTTAAAGCAAAAGGAACAAAACGTCACCTCCCTCTTTGACGATGAGGAAAACCGCAGTCTTTCCGATGCAAGAGCTGAAAGATTTCTGCGCGAGCATAGTTCCGCCGCCGTCATGCGCGAGGTCGCCGATATCGTTTCGGCAGTCAAGAACGCCACCGGCGCGTCCGATACGCTTTGCGACCTTTTGATGCTTGAGCCGACAGCCGGCGTCAAGCTCTTGATAGGTGCAAATCTCGAAAACTTGGCCGAAGCCGGAATATCCATCAATTCCGATACCGTCGGCGTACGCAAGGAGCTGACCGAGAGCCTTACCTACGGCGGCACCTACCTCGTCGCCTGCGACGCGCTCTCCTCCTATCTCAGTGCATCCTATGCGCTAAAATACGACGGCACCGCGCTTTCCATCGACCCGGTGGCGGCGGCACTCGACGGTAGCTTTACGGTTGAGCTGATGCTGACCTACATAGCCGAGCAGAAGGCCGACTGCCTTGCAGTCGGCGAGATATCGTCCCTGACCGTCTACCGAGGGGTCGGCGGCAATATCTTCGTCAAGGACGAACGCGGTCTGCCTGCCGCCGCGTTGACCTTGCAAGCGGAGTTTTCAAGCCTTTATACCTACGCCTGCGAGCTGTATTCCAAAGCCGTCAAAAAGGATACGGGTATTTTCACGCTTGCCAAGGTGGGCGACGATACGGATGCCGTTTGGTTGCCCATACCGAAGGCGG
Source organism: Eubacteriales bacterium (assembly GCA_051867815.1). Taxonomy (GTDB): domain Bacteria; phylum Bacillota; class Clostridia; order Oscillospirales; family CAG-272; genus CAG-390. Next base: position 14,095 of record JBJDZD010000027.1, read on the forward strand.
AGGCTACCGCAGATTATTCCACGCCCCTTGACACGAATGACGTCGTGCTGTTCGCCGCGCCCGTGGGTGTAGTTGACGGAGCAAGACTTCACGCGCTCTTTACCGCGTACAATCTCGTTTCCTCGGATTATATCGAAGCCGCGCGTGCCAAGCTTACGCACGCCGACCGTCCGTACTCCGCAGAGCTTGCCCGGCTGATCGAATCCACCGCCACGATCGACCTCGGCCCCATTCTCGGCTGGGGTGACCTTGACGACGTGATCGCAAACGGCATAAATACAGGCACCAAAGCCTCCGCGCTCCTTTCCGACCGCGTCGTTCAGATGCAGATCGAAGCAGTCGAGGCGGCGGCGGCGATAGTTGCCGGAAGACTTGAAATTGAATGAGGTATTAAATGAAAAAAGAATGTAAGGTTGAAATCACCCTCAGCGAGGACCTGATGCGCAAGCTCGCCCTCGTCAGCAAAAAGGAAGGCAGGAGCATCAACAATCAGTTTCTCTTTCTCCTGCGCAACAATATTCAGTATTTTGAGCGCACGCACGGCAGACTGAGCGCCGCCGAGCTTGCCGCAGAGGATATTTCCTCGTACATGACCGACGATGAGTAAGTACGATTTTCGCGGAGCGTGTGCCGTGGTCAGCGGCGCCTCGTCCGGGCTTGGATTTGAAATATCAAAAATTCTCTGCCGAGAATACGGCTGTACCGTTATCGGTCTTGCCAGAAACAAAAAGAAGCTTTCCGGGGCAGCTCTTGCCATAGGTAACAATTTCATCCCCTGCCCCTGCGATATAACGAAGGCCGAGGATCGCGCGCAATTAATGCAAAAAATCAAGAATGTCGGCTTTAAGCCCGATATTCTCATCAATAACGCCGGCATGCTTCCTCCATTTTCTGCGTTCACGCCCGAAAGACTTCCCGAGCTTGAACGCGTAATGGAGCTGAACTTCTTTGCTCACGTGCGCATGTGCGCGGAGTTTCTGCCGCTTTTGCTGGAATCGACGCGCGGCGCGATCATCAACGTATCTTCCTCCGCGTCGCTGGCGACCCTGCCCGGCACCGCCGCTTATTCCGCAAGCAAATCCGCGCTTCGTTCCTTTACCGAAGCGCTTGCGCTTGAATACGGCGAGAGGCTCTACATAACCTGCGTTTGCCCCGGCATGACGGCGACCGAGCTTTTTTCAAGCCACAAGGAAGGCGAGCTTATTGCCCGTATTGCCGCGCCGGCGGACAAAACCGCAAAAAAGATAGTGCGGCGCGCGTGCCGCAAGCACAAAAAGATCGTCACGGGAGCGGACGCGCACCTGATGAGCGCAGGCAATCGCATTTTCGGAACGGCCGCGCTGAAAACCTTTGCGGCGTTCATGAAGTCCTTAAAATCGGACATTTTCAGCGAATCATTTTATAAAAATGAGGAAAACAAATGAAAAAGCACAAATTTATATACCTTTTGCTCGCGTTGGTGATCGCCCTGCCGGCATTTACCTCCTGCTCAAAGCCGCCCGAGCTTGAATCGGTCAAGGAGACCTTCGTCGCTCTTATCGAGGCGTCGGTGGAGGTCAACGAGATCTTTTTCGGCGAGGGTCTGCCAACCTATCCGCGCGTTGAGGGCGACGGGAATCTCTGCTTCTACGAGGACAAGGAAAGCAACACGAAGGCTTATTACATGTTCATCAAGGACGGCGATCGCACCATCCTCAAATACCAAATAAACGGCGGCGAGTGGCAGTTTGCCGAGAAAACCAAGGCACCGGCAGAGGTCGAGCCGATTTACACCGATAAGGACGGGTTCTTTTACTACCCCACGGAGTACGACGACTCGGAATTTGAATACGTTTACGACGAAAACTCCCCCAAAAACTACGATTACGTTCGCGTAGACTGCAAATATCAGGATATACAGTCCATCATGGAGCTTGCGGAATCGGTTTATTCCACCGCCTATCTCAAGGGCGAGGATTGGCAGGAGGGCGACCTTGCCTACGGAGGCGTGTATTCCGCAATGTTCGACGGCATGGCGCTGGGAACGGAGATCGTATACGCGCGCTATTCAACCTCGGACAGTCTCGACGATTATTTCCTGCTCAAATCCAATCAGTTCGAGCCGTATTTCGACAAGCACACCACCTATGATTACGACACCATGGTCATAGTCAAACCATCAAAGGCGGACGTCGTCAACGTCGAGCTGACGGCATACGGCAGATACATCGACTTTGAGTCCCTCGAGGTCGTTTACGGCGAGCATAAGGTCACCCTGACCTTCGTGCTTGAAAACGGCGAATGGAGATTGGATACGCCCACGTATTGACGATCCGTCGCCGATTTGCTATAATATATATTATTTGACTTATTCCGAAAGGACGAAAATAAATGATTCTCTATAATTCTCTGACACATCGCCGCGACGAATTCGTTCCTCGCGAGGAGGGCAAGGTCTCCATATACACCTGCGGCCCCACGGTCTACCACTACGCTCACATCGGAAACCTCCGCACTTACCTGATGGAGGATATTCTTGACCGATATCTGCGCTACCGAGGCAACGAGGTCACGCGCGTTATGAACATCACCGACGTCGGACACCTGACGAGCGACGGCGACACGGGCGACGATAAGATGCTCAAGGGCGCAAAGCGCGAGAAAAAGACGGTCATGGAGATCGCAAAGTTCTATACCGATGCTTTTTTTGCCGACTGCAAAAAGCTCAATATCCGCATCCCCGATATCATTGAGCCGGCAACCTCCTGCATAGACGATTTCATCCGCGTCATCTCCTCGCTCATCGAGAAGGACTATGCATACGTCGCAGGCGGAAACGTTTATTTTGACACCTCCAAGGTCAAGGATTACTATGCTTTCCACGACTTCAACGAGGAGGATCTTGAGGTCGGCGTGCGCGAGGGCGTTGAAGCCGATTCCAACAAGCGCAACCGCGCCGATTTCGCGCTTTGGTTTACAAAGTCAAAATTTGAGGATCAGGAGCTGAAGTGGGACAGCCCCTGGGGCATGGGTTACCCCGGCTGGCATATTGAATGCTCCTGCATTGCAATGAAGCACCTCGGAGAGTACGTTGACATACATTGCGGCGGGATCGACAACGCATTCCCCCACCACACCAACGAGATCGCGCAGAGCGAGGCATACCTCGGTCACGAGTGGTGCCGCCATTGGATGCACGTGCTTCACCTGAACACCAATTCAGGCAAGATGAGCAAATCGAGCGGCGAGTTTTTAACCGTCTCCCTGCTTGAATCCAAGGGCTATTCGCCCCTTGCCTACCGTTTCTTCTGCCTGCAGTCGCATTACAGGAAGTCCCTCGTCTTCTCCTATGAAAACCTTGACAACGCGGCTACGGCTTATAATAAGCTCGTGGCAAAGATCGTGCCGCTCGTTAAGGACGACGACGGAGCAGTTGATGCGGAAATGCTTGCACAGCTCAAAGTGCGTTTCACCGACGCGCTTGACAACGACCTCAACACCTCACTTGCCGTCACCGCGCTCTACGACGTGCTTAAAGCAAAGACGAACGCGGCAACGAAAATGGCGGCGATCCGCGACTTTGAGACCGTGCTGATGCTGGGTCTTGAGGATGCGGCAAGGAAGATAATTGCCGACGAGGAGGCAGAAGCGGCGGCAAAGGCAGCCGCAAAGGCGGCGGACGCGGCGGCCGACCCCGAATACGCGCGCATCGAGGCACTCGTCGAGGCGCGAATTGCCGCAAAGAAGGCAAAGAATTTTGCAGAAGCCGACCGCATCCGTGACGAGCTTGCCGCCGAGGGCATCACCCTCATCGACACCGCACAAGGTACGGAGTGGAAAAGAGCCTGATATTTCAAAAAAGTCCGGTCACGCAGACCGGGCTTTTTGCCGCCGACCGAAGCGCAAACTAAATGATTAAAAGTTTTTGCCCGCCTTTTTCAAAAGGCGGCGGATTCTCAAGGCAGAGCCTTGAGTCGCGCTCCGCAGAGCGCGAAATTCTCCA
>JBJDZD010000028.1:0-1328 GCA_051867815.1 Eubacteriales bacterium
TACAGCGAGGAGATCGCCACCTTCGGCGAGTCCGACTACGACCAGAGCCAGGCGGCAGGATTCATCAACCTCTACGGCCTGCCGATCACGGTTAAGGCAATGGTCGATAAGAAGAACGCGAATAAGTAATCAATCAAATGACTGAATAGCTTTCGCCCGCCTTTTTGGGAGGTGGGCGAGATTCACGAAAGGGAAAACCATGGCAAAACTCTGGGAAGGCAGAACGGCGGCGCAGACCGACAAGCTTGCGGATGATTTCAATTCCTCAATATCGGTCGACAGCCGCATGTATGCGGAAGATATCACGGGCAGTATGGCGCATGCCGCAATGCTCGGCAAGCAGGGAATCATCAGCGCCGCCGAGGCGCAGGTGCTCATTGACGGTCTCGGCGAGATACTTGCCGACATAGAGGAAGGCAAGCTCACCGTCGACCCCACAGCCGAGGACATTCACATGTTCGTTGAAAGCGAGCTGACCGCAAGGCTCGGCGACGTGGGCAAGAAGCTCCATACCGCAAGAAGCCGCAACGACCAGGTCGCGCTGGATTTCCGCATGTATCTGCGTGCGCAAACGGACGTTGTCGTCGAAAAGCTCAAAGGGCTTGCCGCCGTTCTCGCGGACAAGGCGGAGGAATACGCCACCGCCATCATGCCCGGCTACACCCACCTCCAGCGCGCCCAGCCCATCAGCTTTGGCCACCACATGCTCGCCTACGCCATGATGCTTCTGCGTGATATCGACCGCTTTGAGGACACGCTGGGGCGCATAGATATCTGTCCCATCGGCTCGTGCGCCCTCGCCGGCACGACCTACGACACCGACCGCGACTTTGAAGCGGCAAAGCTTGGGTTCTCCCGTGTCGCGCTCAACAGCATCGACGGCGTTTCCGACCGCGATTTTGCCCTTGAGTTCCTTTCAAACTGCTCAATACTCATGACCCACCTCTCGCGCTACGCCGAGGAGGTCATCCTCTGGTCGAGCTGGGAGTTCGGATTCGTCGAGCTTTCCGATGCGTACACTACCGGCTCGTCGATCATGCCGCAGAAGAAAAACCCCGATATGGCGGAGCTTATCCGCGGCAAAACGGGCAGGGTGAACGGCGACCTTTTGACGCTCCTGACCGTCATGAAGGGTTTGCCGCTTGCATATAATAAGGACATGCAGGAGGACAAGGAGTGCGTTTTCGATGCGCTTGATACCGTCATTATGTGCCTTGACGTCGCCACTCCCATGACGGCGAGCATGACCGCGCGCACCGCGAAAATGCGTGCCGCCGCGGAGAGCGGTTTTATCAACGCCACCGACCTTGCGGACTACCTCGTCGGCA
>JBJDZD010000028.1:1428-18027 GCA_051867815.1 Eubacteriales bacterium
CAACGCCACCGACCTTGCGGACTACCTCGTCGGCAAGGGAATGCCCTTCCGTGCGGCTTATAAGGTGTCGGGCCTCATCGTCGCCGAGTGTATCGGAACGGGCAAAACGCTTGAAGCTCTGCCGCTTGAGGTCTATAGATCCTATTCGGACGTTATCGACGAGGGCGTTTACGATGCCGTAAATCTTGATAATTGCCTGTGCCGCCGCACAAGCAAGGGCGGCCCTGCCGCCGATTCCGTCAAAGCGCAGATCGAGTATGTCAGAAATATGATCAAATAACGCAGAACGCCTCGTTCGCACAGAACGTGGCGTTCTCGCAATATCTTGTCAATGATTTGAGGTCAAAAGGCGAAAATTCGACCGTTCCCCTTGACATTGTTTTGGTTGTATGTTATAATGTAATTGGAGCATCTTGCCGTTTTTTGGTAAGACGTAACAAATACAGGAGGCAGGACAAGTGTTTACCGAGAAATTGTTCAAAGCAAGACCGATAATTAAGCTCGCGGCTCTGCTGCTGATATTGACATTCTGCATGGGATGCCTGTTCGGCTGTGTCGGAAATAAAGCTCCGGACGAAACCGAAGCCGGCGCGCAAACCACCGCACAGCAGGATGAAACAAACGATTTGAAATCAGTGGCGGAGAAAAAGTATTACGTTATATCTGCCCTCACAAGTAAGAGCGTAAGTAAAAACGACGTTCAGACATTAGCGGTGGAATACAAATGGAAGGAAAACGCCATGATTTCCGATGGATTTCACTGTGAATTCGACGGCAACGGATTTCTGACGAAAGAATCGGTATATGATTCGTACGTAAACGGCTATGAATATAAGTATGACCAAAACGGGAACATGACGGAACAGATCGGTTATGGTTCGGACGGTATTGTTTTACTGCGTGTTGAATACAAGTACGACCAAAACGGAAATAAGACGGAAGTGATCCGATATGGCCCGAACGGTTTTGCAGATCATTACGAATACAAGTACGACCAAAGCGGAAAAATGACGGAAGAGATTGGTTATAAAGAGGACGGAAGCGTCTGCCGGCGTGCCGAATTCGAGTATGACCAAAAGGGAAACCGGACGAAAAAGAACTGTTTTAATCCCGACGGAAGTGCTTCCGGGTACGTTGTGTACAAGTATGACAAAAACGGAAATATGACTGAACGCACATCCTATAATGCGCAAAACCAAATGTATGAAAAAAATACGTATGAATGGATCGAGGCAACCGAGGCACAGTATAAATTCTTTGAGCGGTATTCACAATAGCTCTTTTGAGGGTTTCCCCCGACAATGCTTATTACTTTTTCGTTCTGATATCTATTAAAATTTATCATTGGAGGTAAAATCATGAAAAAATGCTACAAATGCGGCGCGGAAAACGATGACGGCACGAGCTTCTGCTCTACATGCGGCGAATATCTCGGTAGCGTTGTTTTGCCGGAGGACGACCTTCTTGACACTTTTGCGCTGACAAACGCCTTTTCTGGAAATCTTTTTCTTTCCATCTGCGTGATGGTAACGATTTCGACCCTGCTTTCCTTTGGTCTGATACAGCTGCTTTTCACGATCTTCTGCTGGATAATCTACTCAAAAGCAAAGAGCGGCAGTATCGATGCGCAGACGATGCGCTCGGTCAGCGGCACGGTCTATGCCTCGCGCGTGATCAGTTTCGTGTGCGCCGCACTTATGTTCGTGTGCGCCGGAATCGTTCTTGCCTGCGCTCTTTCCATACCTGCGGAGGCTTATGACGAATTCCCGAACGTACAGGCTGAGATTATCGCAGAGCTTCAGACACAGGAACTGCCGGAGAAAGTCATGGATATGACTTTGAAGCTCTTGGAGTTTGGCCTCAAGAATCTGTTTGTGGTGGCGATCGGCTGGTGCGCGGTAGCCGGCGCTTACTTGCTCTGCTGCGGCTTCCTTTGGGGTGGCATACATAAGTTTGCCAAGGAGCTTTATACAAAGGTGCCCCTGGGGGAGACCTCGATCGACAGCGCATCGAAGGGCAGCGTCTGCCTGATGGTGTCGGGCGTGATCGCCGGCCTGAGTGCGCTCGCGCAATCTTCGTCGTCCGTCATATCCCTGCTTGGCACGGGCTTGATGTCGGCGGCAATGATAGTCGGCGCTGTGTTCATCAAAAAGAATTTCGGAAAATAATAATGCCGACTTAAGGCAAAAAAGCGAGGACGTTCACCTAAATCGGTGAACGTCCTCGCTTTTTATTGGGCTTTGCTTATTTGAAGTATCTCTTGAGCATACCCTCAAGTGCCTTGCCGTGGCGAGCCTCGTCGCGTGCCATCTCATGAACGGTGTCGTGGATGGCGTCGAGGTTGTTCTTCTTTGCGCACTTTGCAAGGTCGAACTTGCCTGCGGTTGCTCCGTATTCGCAGTCAACACGCCATGCGAGATTGTCCTTGGTGGTGGCCTTCATGTTCGGCTCGAGATCCTCACCGAGAAGCTCCGCGAACTTTGCTGCATGCTCAGCCTCTTCCCAAGCTGCCTTTTCCCAATAAAGACCGATCTCGGGATAGCCCTCGCGGTGTGCGATGCGAGCCATGCAGAGATACATGCCGACCTCGGAGCATTCGCCCTGGAAGTTAGCCATGAGCTGGTCGAAGATATACTTCTTGTCTTCCTCGGAAACGTCGGGGTTATTCTTGACGGTCTTGGCGTAGATGCCGTACTCGTGCTCAGCGGCGAGAGCGGCGCCCTCTTCCATTACCTTGAACTTGGAAGCCGGAACCTTACAAACGGGGCATCTTTCGGGTGCGGAGTCGCCCTCGTGAACATAACCGCAAACGGTGCAAACAAATTTTGCCATAATGATTTTACCTCACTTTATTTTGATTTTTATGGTTGTTTAATTAATACAGAGCTTTTCTGCCGCGGCTTCAATGGCGTCGCTTTCCTTGAGCTGGGAGAAGATGACGTCCCTGCGGCAAAGGATGCCGTTGCGCTCGAGAACCGTAAAGGCCGCAAGGCTGACCGCAGGCAGTATCTCCGGCTCGGCAAAGACGTAGGCATTCCATGATTGACCTGCAAAGGAGCGCGTCCAATCGTTGAGATTGACAGCCTCGGACATTGGGATGAATTCGCCGTCGTAGGTCAGCACGGGCGTGCGCGAATAGTCCTTGGCCATGTTGATGTGGGGGATGGCGATGTGAATATCGTACATCTCCGGGCGATTCATGCCGAGCTTTTCGGCATAGATGCGCGCCTGATCGAGTATTTCCTCGCGCAGTCCGGGGAGCAGCCTGACCGACGCCGCGAGGCCGGAAATTCCGAGGTCGGGCGCGTTGATGCCGCCGGCGGACTTGATATTTGAAAGATTAACGACGAGCGCCTTCTTCGGCAGGCGCCTTGCGAGAACGCGCGCCGCCATGTCGCCGACGGTAACGTCGCTCTCCTCGGAGAGCTTCCAATCCGTCAGAGCCGGGCGCAGAGCAAGGTCCGCGGAGGGCGCGCCGATGGAGTAAATGTCGTTGTCGCAGAGATAGAGAAAGTCGCAGGGATGGAGAAGCCTGCCGCCGCGTTGCATGCCGACGACCATGTCCTCGATAAGGGATTCGGCGGCAAGCACCTTCTGGTGCTGATAGATATAGCGTGAGAGCATCAGCTTGGAGAATACCATTTCCTCGACCGTCGAAAGGCCGGAAACGGGAACGGTCAGGTGACGCTCGACGATGCCGTCCTCATTCGTGCGGTCGGCAAGGCGGAGCTTGTATAGGAAACGGTCGATGTGATAGCCGAGCGCAAGACCCGTGGCGTAGCTGTCGCGGCGGAGATAATCAAGCGCATCGGCGTCGAACTGACCGTTTATCATTTCGGTCAGATAAGCGTAGCGGATACCGTTTTTGATCTCGGGCGGTGCGCCGACGATCATGCGGCCGATCTCCTCAAGCAGCTCGGCGGCGTTTTCGTTCTCCTCGAAGGGATAGCCGAGCGATTCGCCGAAAGCTTTGATGAACGTGGGCGTATTGATGATGATGTAACCGAGCATTTCGTGCGGCTGTGCGCGCGCGAACATCGGTTCGCTTGCTTTGAGCGCCTTCATTTCCGGCATTTCACCGTAGATCTCCTCGGAAAGGTGGGAGAAGAAGCAATGGCCGATATCGTGAAGAAGCGCGGCGAGGCGCAAGCGGCGCTGGTGCGATGCCGGGATCGTTTGCTCCTTGCCTGCCATAACGGCGGCATCGTGGCGTGCAACGCCCGATATCATCTGCGCAACGACCGCAACGACGCCCAGCGTATGCTCAAAACGCGAGTGATGCGCCGAGGGATAGGTCAGCTGTGCAAGACCGAGCTGATTTATGCGTCGCAGACGCTGAAAAATGGGAGAATCTATGAGCTGCAGCTCCCAGGGGTAGAACATGACCGTACCCCAAACACAGTCGTGAATGACCTTCGTGCCGGTTATGGCGCGAGGCTTGAATCCCTTCATCGTGGCGGCGACAAAGTCATCCGCACGGCGCTGAAAATCCAGATAGACCTCGCCCTCGGGTGCCTTCGGCGACGGTTGTGAGAAATTGTTCTTTTTCATAAGGATCTCCTCGCACAACGTGTTGATTATATTTCATCAATCATATTATAGCACAAAATTTCTTAAAATGCAATAGAAGCATAAAAAAACTTGACAAATCTCCTTTCGAGTGATATAATCATACTGTATATTTATGTAAAAGCGGAGGACTATGAGATGTCAGATCTTACCGGAAAAACCATAATTGCGCTCGGCGATTCGCTTATTCACGGCAATAAGCTCGGCAACGATGCCACCTGGGTCAATAAGCTTGCGAAAAAGCACAATATGACCGTATATAATCACGGAATAAACGGCAATACTATCGCCGTCCAGGATAGAGAAACGAACAAGGTCCCCATGTGCATCCGCTATGCGGACATGGAGGACGGCGCGGATTACGTGGTCGTTCTCGGCGGTGCGAACGACAAGCGATTGCACGTTCCGCTCGGCGAGCTTGACTCGACCGACACGTCCACCTTCTGCGGCGCGCTCAATACCCTCATTCTCGGCCTTACGGCAAAGTACCCGAAGGCGAAATTCCTGTTTTTGACGAATTACGACCGTTGGCGCTCAAAGAACGACCTCGGTCTTTCGGATATCGACTACGTTGATGCCATGCTTGCCGTTTGCGCGCGTTGGGGCATGGTTTGCCATGACAATTACCGCTCTGCCGGTTTTTCATTTTACAATCCGGCGCAATGCGCGTGGATCGACGAGGGCATGGTGCTTGAGGGCAAGTCAAACCGCCATTTTTCGGACGAGGGCTACGATTTCCTACTGACCCGATACGAGGCGCTTCTGGAATCGCTTTGATGAGGAAAATAATTGCATCGGTGCTGGCGGTTTTGATGCTTTTACCGCTTTGTGCGTGTGCGCCGACGGGAGGAGAGGCAGAATTACAGCCGGCACCGGACTTCACCGTATACAATGAGGACGGCGAGCCGGTCATGCTCTCGGATATGAGGGGCAAGCCGGTCGTGTTGAACTTCTGGGCGTCGTGGTGCGCCCCCTGCAAGAAGGAAATGCCGGAATTCGACAAGGTTTGCGGCGAGTTTGAGGGCAGGGTGGAGTTCATGATGGTCAATCTGACCGACGGAATACAGGAAAAGAAAGAGGAAGCGCTCGGATTCGTCCGCGCGGAGGGGTACACCTTCTCCGTTTATCTTGACCTGAGCGGCGACGCGGCGGAAAAGTACGGCGTCGTCTCCATCCCCACCACCTTTTTCATTGATGCCGAGGGCTACGTCATCGCAAATGCCACGGGCAGGATCGATGAGGATACCCTCAAGCGCGGCATCTCCATGATCTATACGGAAATAAATGATAAATGAGAGGTACACATGAATAGCATTCTGAACAAACAGGGATTTATCTGCGATATGGACGGCGTTATATATCACGGCGACCGCGTGCTGGACGGCGTTCACGAATTCGTCAACTGGATGATAGAGAACAACAAAAAGTTCGTCTTTCTGACCAACAGCCCGGAGCGCACGCCCCACGAGCTTTCCATGAAGCTTGAGAGAATGGGCCTTGCCGTCTCCCCCGACCATTTTTATACCAGCGCCATGGCGACGGCGGAATTTCTTCACAGCCAGGCTCCCGGATGCACCGCGTACGTTATCGGCGAGGCATCGCTTGCCAAGGCCATGTACGATCAAGGCATCTACATGAACGACGTCAACCCCGATTACGTCGTCGTCGGCGAAACGCGCACGTACTCCTTTGAGAAGATCGAAAAGGCGATAGCGCTCGTCAATGCCGGAGCGAAGCTCATCGGCACGAATCCCGATACCGTCGGCGTTACAGATCGCGGCATCATGCCTGCGACCGGCTCCCTCGTTGCACCCATTGAGATCGCAACGGGCAAAAAGGCGTATTTCGTCGGCAAGCCTAACCCCGTAATGATCCGCCATGGGCTTAAGCGCCTCGGCTGTCACAGTGAGGACATAGCCTTCATCGGCGACCGCATGGATACCGATATTATTGCCGGCATCGAGTCGAATGTTGATGCCGTTCTCGTCCTTTCCGGAGTTACCGCGCGCGAAGACATCGGCAACTTCCCGTACAGACCCAAGTATATTTTTAACGGCATAGGAGACATCTTAACGGAGTCGCAAAAATGAGAAAAAGTTTAAGTATCAGGCTTTGCGCGCTTGCGCTCGGTGTTTTGATGGCAACGGGCTTTATGTGTGCCTGCTCCCTCATTGCAAGCGGCCCGGACGTCAGCCTCTCCGGCTCCGAAACCGACTCGCCCACGACGACCGTTGAAGAAACGGATGGCACGACCGAAACCGATTCCGTCTCCACGGGCGAGGTGACGACCGAGGAAGAAACCACCGCGGAAGAAACGACCGAGGAAGAAACGACCGCGGAGGAAACGACCGAGGAAGAAACGACCGAGGAAGAAACCACCGCGGAGGAAACGACCGAGGAAGAAACCACCGCGGAGGAAACGACCGAGGAAGAAACCACCGCGGAGGAAACGACCGCGGAGGAAACCACCGAGGAGGTCACGACGGAGACCCCGTGGAACCTTGCGTTGATCAACCCATGGTATCCCATCCCCGATAATTATGAGATCGAGCTTGCATGGGCGCCGAACGGCAGCCGGGTGGATGCCCGTTGCGTGGATGCCCTCAAGCAGATGATAGCGGACTGCAAAGCAGCAGGCTTTGCGCCCTTGATATGCTCCTCGTTTCGCACGTGGAATGATCAGACCATTCTCTTTGAGCGCAGAGTTCAAAAATATGTGGATAAGGGATACAGCGAGGAGAATGCGCGCGTGCTCGCCGCAAAGGAGGTCGCGCTGCCCGGTACGAGCGAGCATCAGCTCGGCCTTGCCGTGGATATAGTCAGCGAGTATTACCAGATTACCGATGATGCGCAGGCAAACACGCCCACCCAGCAATGGCTCATGGCAAACTGCCACAAGTACGGCTTTATACTGCGCTATCCCAAGGATACCACAGATCTCACGGGTATTATATACGAGCCGTGGCATTACCGATACGTCGGCGTTGAGGTCGCTACGGAGATAATGACACGAGGCATTACTCTTGAAGAATACCTCGGAAAGGTCGGCGCTCCCGAGACGAGCACCGAGATTACGGCGAATGAAGAAACAAACTGAGAAATTTGCGCTGCGAATGGCGTGCCTTGCACTGTGCCTTGCATGCGTGTCGATCGCGCTGTCCTCGTGCGGGGCGTTGTTCGGCACCCTCATCACCACGGGCACGGTGCCGGGAACGCACGAGGTGACGCGCGTTCCGGTAAGCGATATACTCGTTCCGACGAGCGATACACTCGTTCCGGAGAAAACCTACGGGGAGGATTCGACCGAGCAAAAGCCCGACGATATCACCTCCTCGGAGGTCACCACGGAGCAAATAATCGAAAGCAATATTCCGAGCGAGTACCGAAACCACGTCTATCTGTCCAAAATTAACGCAGGCAGATGCGAGGAGCTTGTCGGCAACGTGACCGTTACCGTCCTCGTTACATCCGATGCTGTGAGCACGTGGACGCCCGAAGCGCGAGCCGAGATCGAGCGGTCGTTTTCCGAGCAGGAGGCGATGCTTGAAGCGGATGCAAGAAAGTACGGCAAGGAGCTTGACATCACTTATTCCTACATCGACGTCACCATAACGATCGAAGCATCGCGCATGGATGAAAATTACGCTTGGGAGGATGCGGTTTTTCGAGCCGCCGGTTTTTCAAGCAAAAACAAGGCTCAGGCCGAACTTGACAGCCAAAACGGCGCGGATGCAAATCCCATTGCCATTGTCTTCAATAAAAGCGGCAGAGCGTATGCAAGGTCGTGGCAAACGAACTTCAGAACGGAGTTCTGCGTGATTTATTCGTCGGATATGTCCTCCTTCCGCCATGAGCTGTACCATCTTTTCGGGGCAATGGACTTTTACTATCCGCAAGAGGTCGAAGAGCTTGCGAATACGTATCTTGCACAGAGCATTATGTGCCGCGGAGATAAGACGGACGCGCTGACGGCCTTCACCGTCGGCTGGGATAACGAGCTTGACGACGCCCCCTTGGCTTTCCTTGAGGCCACGAAGCATTTGACTCAGAGCTACCTCGACGAGGAAAACAGAAAGCAGATGCAAAGCGGCTACGTTGAGAATTACGAGCTTTCCTACGGTATTTACACCGGATATCTTGAAAACGGCGTTCCGCACGGCAGCGGCAAGCTCGCCTACTTCAGCACGGGAGACACCTACGACGGCGAGTTTGATCATGGAATATACAACGGTAAGGGTACGTATACCTGGGCGGACGGCAGCTCCTATACCGGAGATTGGGTGAACGGTAACCGCGAAGGCGAGGGAACCTACCGCTGGACGGACGGCTCCGTTTATTCCGGCGCGTGGGTCGCAAACGACCGTACCGGAAAAGGCAGATTGACTTGGGCGGACGGCTCGTATTACGACGGCGATTGGGTGAACGGACAGCTCCACGGCAAGGGGACCTACGTCTGGGCAAACGGCTCCACCTACGTCGGCGATTGGCAAAACGGCCAGCGCCACGGTCAGGGCGTATTTACGGGAACGGACGGTTACTCGTACTCCGGCGAATGGCAGAATGGTCAAAAGACCGGTTACGGCAAGGAGACCTACGTCGGCGGCGGTATGTACGAGGGTCAGCTTGTCAACGGCATTCGTCAGGGCTTTGGAACCTATCGCTGGGCGGACGGAAAGACTTACGTCGGCGAGTGGTCGGCAGGCAATCAGAACGGCTACGGCAAGTTCATCGACAAGGATGGCAACGTCAGATTCGAAGGCCAATGGGTTAACGGTGTTTTCCAAGGCTGAAAATAAAAGGCTGAGCGATGGCTCGGCCTTTTTCTTCCTAAAAATGACGGATGGAGTCTTTGCGTAATTCATAAAAATGGGCGAAAACGACCAAAAACGGCAAAATGCCGCAAAATTATGCAACAAAAAGTGACTGCCGGTTGCAAAATTTTGCAAAAAGGTATTGACAAACGCCGTGCATTGTAGTATAATCATGGCATATATTTTTCCGGAGGTGTTCGTCATGAACCGTGTATATAATTTTTCCGCAGGTCCTTCCATGCTCCCCCTGCCCGTCCTTGAGCGTGCCGCCGCCGAAATGGTCAACTACGGCGAGAGCGGTATGTCCGTTGCCGAGATGTCGCATCGCTCAAAGGATTTCGAGCCTATAATCGGGAAGGCGGAGGCGGATCTGCGCCGGCTGATGAACATTCCCGACAGTTACGCCGTGCTGTTTTTGCAGGGGGGCGCATCCACGCAGTTTGCCGCAGTACCCCTAAATCTTCTGCCCGTGGGCGGCACGGCGGACTATATCGTCTCCGGTCAGTTCTCCGGCAAGGCGTTCACGGAAGCGCAGAAGTACGGGGATGTCCGCATGGTGGCCACCTCCAAGCCGGACGGTTTTTCCTACATACCGCGCGTTGAGAGGGAGGATTTTAACCCCGACGCGGCATACGTTCACATTTGCTTCAACAACACCATTTTCGGCACGAAATACAATTATATCCCCGATACGGGCGACGTCCCCCTCGTTGCGGATATGTCTTCCTGTATCCTATCCGAGCCGGTGGACGTGACGAGATTCGGCGTTATCTACGCCGGCGCGCAGAAGAACATGGCACCCGCAGGCATGACGCTCGTCATTGTCCGTCGCGACCTGCTCGGCAAGGCTCGGCAGGAGTGTCCCTCCATGCTCGATTGGAATATAATGGCAGAGAACGGCTCAATGTATAACACGCCCCCCTGCTACACGATATATATGGCAGGTCTTGTTTACGAATGGATAGAGAGCCTCGGCGGCCTTGCCGTCATGAAGGAAATGAACGAGAAAAAAGCGACTCTGCTGTATGACTATCTGGACAGTCAGAGCTACTACAAGGCTCCCGTTCGCCCCGATTGCCGCTCGATCATGAACGTCACTTTCGTCACGGGTGACGCCGAGCTTGATAAAAAGTTCGCGGCGGAGGCAGAGCGCGAGGGACTTAAGAATCTCAAGGGTCACCGCTCCGTTGGCGGCATGCGAGCATCTATTTATAACGCAATGCCTTACGAGGGCGTGGAAAAGCTCGTTGAGTTCATGAAAGCTTTTGCAGAGAAAAATCCGAGGTAAGGGCCATGAAAAGAATTAAACTGATGAATAAGATCGCCGCGTGCGGCACGGATATTTTCGATCGCAAGGAATACGAGGTCGGCGAGGACGTTGCCGCTCCGCAGGCGATAATGGTGCGCTCCGCCGCACTGCACGATATGGAATTCAACCCCGAGCTGCTTGCGATCGCGCGTTGCGGCGCAGGCGTCAACAATATTCCCATCGAGCGCTGTTCCGAGCGCGGTATTGTCGTTTTCAATACCCCCGGCGCGAACGCAAACGGAGTTAAGGAGCTTGTTATCTGCGCCTTGATGCTCGCCTCGCGCGACGTTATCGGCGGCGCAAATTGGGCAGAAACATTGACGGAGGACGTCGCCAAGACCGTCGAGAAGGGCAAATCCGCCTACGGCGGCTGTGAGCTTCGCGGCAAGACCCTCGGCGTTATCGGCCTCGGCGCCATAGGCGCGATGGTCGCAAATGCCGCCATTGATCTCGGCATGAAGGTCATAGGCTACGACCCGTATCTGACCGTTGACGGCGCATGGCGCATCTCGCGCGGCGTCGGCCACGCGGTCACCACCGACGAAATTTTCGAAAAGAGCGACTATATCACCCTGCACGTGCCTGCCGTATCGTCTACCATTGGCATGATCTGCAAGGAAAATATCGCCAAGATGAAGCCGGGCGTTAAGATCATCAACCTTGCGCGCGCCGACCTCGCAGTTGCCGCGGACGTCAAGGCCGCGCTCGCCGCGGGCAAGATCTCGCGTTACGTTACCGATTTTCCGACCGAGGAGACGGTCGGCGTCCGGGGTATAATCAACATCCCCCACCTCGGCGCGTCAACGGGCGAGAGCGAGGATAATTGTGCCGTTATGGCGGCCGAACAGCTGGTTGAGTTCCTTACCACCGGAAATATCAAAAATTCGGTCAATTTCCCGAATATCGACATTCCGGCACACGACGGAAAGAACGTGCTCGTCCTGCACGCCAACGTACCTGCCACGATCGCAAAGATATCGGGCGCGGTGGCGGCGAGGGGCGTCAACATCGAGAATCTTTCAAACAAATCGCGCGGCAATAACGCCTGCACGCTTCTGGCACTCGCCGATGGAACGCCGGACGAGGACGTCTGCGCCATCACGCACGCTATTGAAGCGCTTGAGGACATCCGGAGAGTTGTCGTAATTCCGTAATGTAAAAAGCCCGCTCGCGCGGGCTTTTTTGTGATCGTGTTGTTGTCGCTACCCGAGTATCACGTCCATTGCCAGGATAACGCAAAAGCCGACGATGAGGGCGTAGGTCGAGCTGCGCTCGTTGCCGGCGGTGTGTATTTCGGCGAGCATTTCCTCATTTATGACGTATAGCATCGTTCCGCCGGCGAACGACAGGGCGAACGGCAGGATGGGTGTGCAAATACTGACGGCGAAGTAGCCGAGCAGGGTGCCGATGACCTCAACCGCACCCGTCGCGGCGGCAATGAGGAAGGTGCGCCGTTTCGAGATCCCGGCCGAAAGCATCGGCGCGATGATGACCATGCCCTCGGGGATGTTTTGCAGGGCGATTCCGGAGGCAATTATTATGCCGTCCGAGATGTCGCCGGTGCCGAAGCCGACACCTGCCGCAAGCCCTTCGGGGAAGTTGTGTATTGCAATGGCAAGCACGAAGAGAAGCACGCGACGGGTCTTTGAGTTGCTTTGTGCTTCCGGGGCGTGATAAATGACCGGAACGAGCCTGTCGAGCAGATTGACCGATACGGCGCCGGCGAAAATGCCGATAAGTACCGCCGCGAGCGACCCGGGGCCGCCGATTTCGAGCGCCGGCAGAAACAGTCCGAAAACCGATGCCGAAAGCATGACGCCTGCGGCAAAGGCGAGGATGATGTTGCCCATGCGCTCGGAGATCTTTTTGAAAATAAAGCCGAGAACGGAGCCGAAAAGCGTTGCGCCGCCGACACCGAAGGCCGTGATGAAAATAATACGCATTTGAGTTTCCTTTCAGTACCTCAATGGTATTATATTCCGAGAGGAAACGTGATGTGAAAAGGACCGCCCTCCGAACGGCTTGCAAAGTCAGCGGTAAATTGAAGTTCAATCTGACTGAAAATCCGTGCCCTCAACCCAAGAGAAGATCCATCACCAGCATTACGCAGAAGCCGACGAGGAGGGCGTAGGTCGCGCCGCGCTCGTTGCCGTGGGAGTGGGTCTCGGGAATCATTTCGTCGCTGACGACGTAAAGCATAGTTCCGCCTGCGAAGGCAAGCCCGAAGGGCAACATCGCTTGCGAGACGGAAACGGCAAAGTAGCCCACGATAGTGCCGAGCACCTCAACTGCGCCCGTTGCGGCGGCTATCAGCAGCGCACGCTTCTTAGAAAGTCCTGCGCTTATCATGGGGCCGATGACGACCATGCCCTCGGGAATGTTCTGGAGCGCGATCGCGGCGGCAATGGTGAGGCCGTCGGTCACGTTCTCCGTTCCGAAGCCGACGCCGGCGGCAATGCCCTCGGGAAAGTTATGTATGGCAATGGCAAGCACGAAAAGAAAGACCTTGTCGATCTTTGCCGAACGCTCGGGGTGCTTCTCCGGCTCGATGCCGCTGAGCTTGTGCAAGTGGGGAACGAGCTTGTCCAGCAGATTTATAACCAGCGCGCCGGCAAAAATGCCGATTATGGTCACCGGCAATCCCTTTGCACCTCCGCCGTACTCAATGGAGGGCAGAATAAGACCCATCACCGCTGCGGAAAGCATAACGCCTGCCGCAAATGAAAGCACGATGTCCTCAAATTTGTGTGAAAAGCTCTTGACAACGAATACGATGAGCGCGCCGAGAAGGGTCGCTCCGCCGACGCCCAGCGCCGTAAGTAATACAATTTCCATGTAAACTCCCGAAAAAAATGTCGTTTGGTTAGCTACGGCTAATATTATATCACTTGAGCGCTTTCGTGTCAATCATTTTTTCAAATAAAAACGTCAAAACCCTTTACAAAGCGTGAAAAATTTGGTACAATTATAATTGTAAAACTAAAAATAAAAGCGAGGAAAGAAAATGCAGATCATACCCCGTCCCGAGCATCCGCGCCCCGATTTTTACCGCCCCGAGTGGTTAAATCTCAACGGAGAATGGGAATTTCATGAAGATTACAGCCGATCGGGCAGGGAGCGCAAGCTCTACGCCGCCGATTCTGCGCTCGACGGCAAAATTACCGTGCCATTCTGCCGTGAAAGCGTGCTTTCCGGTCTCGGACACACCGATTTTTGCGAGTGCGTTTGGTACCGCCGCACCGTCACCCTCCCCGAGGGTTGGAATGACGGCTCCGACCGCATCCTTCTCCACATCGGCGCCTGCGACTACAAGACCGAGGTCTGGGTCAACGGCAAAAACGCCTGCAACCACGTTGGCGGTTACGTTCCCGTAAACGCCGACATCACCTCCTTCCTCTCGGAGGGCGAGAACGTTATCACCGTTTGCGCGGACGACGTTATCCGCACGCACAATCAGCCCGGCGGCAAGCAGTGCCCCGAGTACGCATCCCACGGCTGCTCCTACACCCGTACCACGGGTATCTGGCAGACCGTTTGGCTTGAACGCGTTCCGGCCTCGTACATAAAGAATTTCAAGGTCTATACCGATATCCACGCCGGTACCGTCGCAATCGCCGTCACCGCGGTGGGTGCAGAGGGAATGACCGTCCGCGCCGAGACCGCCTTTGACGGCAGGGCGACCGGAAGCGGCGAGGCAGTCGTTTCGTGCGGTATGGCACACCTAACCGTCAAGCTCTCCGAGGTCAACCTTTGGGAGATCGGCGAGGGCAGACTTTACGACCTCACCCTTACCCTCGGCGGCGATAAGGTCAGCTCCTATTTCGGTATGCGTTCGGTCGAGACGAAGGACGGTTTCCTCTACATCAACGGCAAGCGCATCTTCCAGCGCCTGGTGCTTGATCAGGGCTTCTATCCCGATGGAATCTACACCGCATCAAGCGAGAGCGAGCTTGAAAAAGACATCGACCGTTCCATTGCCTGCGGTTTCCACGGCGCGCGCCTGCATCAGAAGATATTTGAGCCGCGATTCCTTTGGTACTGCGACAGAAAGGGCTACATCGTTTGGGGCGAGCACGGCAACTGGGGTCTTGATATCGCACGCGCCGACGCCTGGGCCAATTTCATACCCGAGTGGGTCGAGTGCCTTGAGCGCGATTTCAATCATCCTGCCATCATCGGCTGGTGTCCGCTTAATGAAACGCAGAAGAATCAAGACCCCGATTTCGTCCGCGCACTCTGTGCGGTCACCCGTTCGTTTGACCCCACCCGTGCATATATCGACACGTCGGGATGGACGCACGTTCGGCATATTTCGGATTTCTACGATGTTCACGACTACGACCAAAACCCCGTTTCCTTCCGTGCAAGATACGAGGACATGCGCGTAAACGGTACGCTTCTGGGCACGCCGCGCAATCATTTCGGCTACACGACGACCTTCGTCTCCGAGTACGGCGGCATTCGCTGGGCACCCGAAGGCGAAGGCTGGGGTTACGGTAATGCGCCGCAGTCAGGAGAGGAGTTCATCGAGCGTTTCCGTGGCCTTGCAGAAGCTCTGCTTGAAAATCCCGCTATCGGCGGCCTCTGCTACACTCAGCTGACGGACGTTGAGCAGGAGGTCAACGGCCTTTATACCTACGGCAGAGAGCCGAAGTTTGACACCGACATATTTAAGTCGATTTTGACGGCAAAAGCCGCTTGCGAGGAATAAATATGAGCGAGAAAATGATGGCGGCCGTGCTTTGCGGCAACCGTGACCTTCAATATAAGGAAATTGACCGCCCCGAACCCAAGCCGGGCGAGGTGCTTATCCGCGTCCGCGCAAGCGGCATCTGCGGCTCGGATATTCCGCGCGTTTTGCATAACGGCGCACATTTCTATCCCGTGGTGCTCGGGCATGAGTTTTCGGGTACCGTTGCCGCGATCGGCGAGGGCGTGGATGGCTTTGAAATCGGCGATCGCGTTGCCGGCGCGCCCCTCAAGCCCTGCGGAAAGTGCCGTGACTGCCAAAAGGGTAACTATTCGCTGTGCAAGCATTATTCCTTTATCGGGTCGCGCGAGCAGGGAAGCTTTGCCGAGTATGTGGCGATACCGGCTCGCAATGCCGTAAAATTCGATGAAGGCGTTTCGTTCGAGCAGGGCGCAATGTTTGAGCCGTCCACAGTCGCGCTCCACGGCGTACTGCTTAACGAGTGCGCCGGCGGCGAGTACGTTGCCGTTTGCGGCGGCGGAACGATAGGACTTTTCACAGCGCAATGGGCGAAGATATTCGGCGCGAAGAAGGTGGTCGTAGTTGATGTCATCGACGAACGCCTGGAGCTTGCAAAAAAGCTCGGTACGGACGAGGGTTTTAACGCTCTCGACCCGGATTTTATGGAAAAAATCATGAATTTCACGGGTGGCGTTGGCTTTGGTGCGGTTTACGAGACCGCCGGCGCGCCCGAAACCATGATGCAGGCCTTCATGCTTGCGGCGAATCGCGCGCACGTGTGCTTCATCGGCACGCCGCACAAGGATGTGACCTTTACACCCAAGATGTGGGAAAACCTCAACCGAAAGGAAATTCGTCTTGTCGGTTCGTGGATGAGCTATTCCGCTCCGTTCCCCGGAAAGGAATGGGAACTGACCGCCGCATGCTTTGCGGACGGCCGCTTGAAGTACGACGAGGGACTTGTGTTCAAAAAATTTCCGCTCGAACGCGCGGCAGAGGCTTTTGAACTCTACCTTACTCCCGGCGCGGTAAAAGGAAGGATACTTCTGACCTCGGATGACCGATAACATAAAAAGCTCCTCGGCATCGCCGAGGAGCTTTCTGCACGAAAACGCACTAACTAAAATGCCGAAAAGCTTTCGCTCGATGCCGACCTACGCACAAGCTAAATGACGAAAAGTTTTCGCCCGCCTTTTTCA
>JBJDZD010000029.1:0-3294 GCA_051867815.1 Eubacteriales bacterium
CGCATTTTTGCCGCCGCAGTACCAAATACCGACGGTATCGAGCGCATCCATCAAGGTGCGTGCGTTTTGCTTATAGACGCGGATATTGTCGTGAATCTGCCGCTGCCCCTCGTCGGTAAAGACCGCCGCGCCGCCCTTTTGGATGACGTAGGAGACTCCGTTGGTCTTAGTGGTACGGTTGCGCACCCACATGGCATTGAGATTCATGCCGTTGCGCTCAAGTGCGGTCGGAATGACAGTATAGCCGAGCCTCGTTCCGGTAAAGCCCGCAGTCTTCGAGAGCGAGCAGATCTCAATTGCGCAAGTCCTTGCGCCCTCAAGCTCAAAAATGCTGTGCGGAAGCTCGTCGTCCTCGATAAAGGCCTCGTATGCCGCATCGAAAAGAATGACGGCGCCCTTTTTGTTTGCAAAATCGACCCACTCCTGCAGCTGTACCTTGGAAAAGACCGCGCCCGTCGGGTTGTTCGGGGAGCAAATATAAAGGATATCGGCATCAATGCTCTCGTCCGGCTTCGGCAAAAAGCCGTTTTCCCGACCCGAGGCGAGATGCACTATCCTCCTGCCGGCAATCATGTTGGCATCGACGTAGGCAGGGTATGCCGGCTCGATGACAAGTGCCGCGTTCTCTCTGTCAAACAGGTCGAGGATGTCGCCAAGCTCGTCCGATGCTCCGCTTGAAACGAATACCTCGTCCGCCGAGAGCGCCACGCCGCGCTTTGCGTAATGCTTTGCAATCGTTTCACGCAGGAAGGGGGCGCCGCACTCCGGCATATAGCCGTGAAAAGTGCCCTTTTGCGCTTGGTCGTCCACGCCCGAATGAAGCGCCTCGATGACGGCAGGTGCAAGAGGCAGGGAGACGTCTCCGATGCCCATCCGGTACAGCTTCACTCCGGGATTTGCCTCGGAATACGCCTTGACCTTCTGCGCGATATTGAAAAACAGGTAAGAGTCCTTCAGATCTGCATAGTGCATGTTTGGTTTTAACATATCGTGTCTCCTTCATAAACGAATTCGGCAGGACCTCTCATGGTGACGCCGTAGTCCCTGCTGATCTCAACCTCCAGCACGCCTCCGTCAAGCGTCACGGCCACGGGCGTGCCGTAATCGCACAGTCCCTTTGAAACGGCGGCGGCAACGCTTGCGCACGCGCCCGTGCCGCAAGCCATGGTTATACCGCTTCCCCTCTCCCACACTCGCATGCGGAGCCGGTTTTCATCCATCTTACTGACGAATTCCACATTGACGCCGCCGGGGAATTTCTCGTGCTTTTCAATCAGCGGCCCGAGCTTTTCAAGCGGTATATCTTCGGCATTCCGGCAGAAAACGACCGCATGGGGATTGCCGACCGACACGGGTGTGCAAATAACGACCCCGTCGTCCACGCAAAGGCTCGTGTCATTCGATACCTCAGCCGTACCCATATCAACGCTCACGGCTATGACCTTTCCTCCGGCAACGGTTAGATCAAGATACTTAATGCCGGATAGCGTTTCGACGGAGAGCTTCTTTTTGTCGGTGTAGCCCTTGTCGTAGACGTATTTTCCGACACAGCGGATGCCGTTTCCGCACATTTTTGCCTCACTTCCGTCGGCATTGAAAATTCGCATACCGAAATCGGCATTGTCGGAGGGCGTTATGTAGATCATACCGTCCGAGCCTGCGCCCGTATGCCGATCGGACAGCTTTATTGACACCTCTTCGATATTTTCCGGCACGTCCCCGAAAACGTACAGGTAATCATTTCCGAGACCGTGCATTTTGGTGAAATGCATTGCTTATACCTCATCAATCGTTGAAATTCCGATGGTGACTTCTTCAAGCACCTCCAAGAGTACCCTGACTGTGTCGAGAGAGGTCAGCATGGTGATATTGTTTTGCGTGGCACAGCGGCGGATCTGTACGCCGTCCTCGTAGTGTACACCCGACAGGATGGCTCGTGTACAGATGACGTAGCTGACGTAGCCGGCTCTGATGGAATCGAGTATTTCCTCGCTTCCCTCACTGAGCTTGCGACGGATTCGTGTTCTTATGCCATGCTCCTTGAGAAACATGGCCGTACCAACCGTGGCTTCAATGTTGAAGCCCATATTATAGAAGCGGCGCACGAGCGGAAGCGCTTCTTCCTTGTCCTCATCGGCAAGGGTAACTAACACCGTTCCGTAGTTCTGTACCTTGATGCCGGAGGCGATCATCGCCTTATACATGGCGCGGTGCAACTTTTTGTCGTAGCCTATCGCCTCGCCCGTGGACTTCATTTCGGGCGATAGGTAAGCATCCATGCCCTGAAGCTTAGAGAACGAGAAGGCGGGAACTTTAACGTAATAGCGTGATTTTTCCTTGGGGTAGACCTCCGGAAAGCCCTGCTCGCGAAGGCTCTTGCCGAGAATGACAAGAGTGGCGATATCGGCAAGACTGTATCCCGTAGCTTTGGAGAGGAACGGCACGGTGCGCGAGGAACGGGGATTGACCTCGATGACGTAGACACCGTCATTTTCATCCACGATGAACTGAATGTTATACAGTCCTACGATACCGATGCCGAGACCTAATTTTTCGGTATATTCGAGAATGGTCTTTTTGACCTTTTCGGAGATTGAAAAGCTCGGATAAACGCTGATGGAGTCGCCGCTGTGAACGCCCGTGCGTTCAACAAGCTCCATAATGCCGGGAACAAAAACTCTTTCGCCGTCGCATATTGCATCGACCTCAACCTCTTTGCCGCGGATGTATTTATCCACAAGCACCGGCTTATCCTCGTCTATCTCAACGGCGGTTTTGAGATAATGGCGGAGCGCATCCTCCTTTGCCACGATCTGCATTGCTCTGCCGCCGAGAACGAAGCTGGGGCGAACGAGAACGGGATATCCTATCTCGCTTGCCGCCTTGATGCCGGCTTCGATGCTCGTCACCGCCCTGCCTCCGGGCCGGGGAATGTGCAATTCATCAAGCAGCTTTTCAAACAGATCGCGATCCTCTGCCCGGGCAATGGCATCGCAATCCGTACCTATGATGTTTACACCGAGCGCGTGGAGCGGTTCGGCAAGATTTATTGCCGTCTGACCTCCGAGCGTGGCGACCACGCCGAGAGGCTTTTCATGCTCAAGTACATTCATTACGTCCTCAATGCAAAGCGGCTCAAAATAGAGCTTATCCGAGCAGGTGTAATCCGTTGAGACGGTTTCGGGGTTGTTGTTGATGATAATTGCTTCCAAGCCTGCCGCCTTGATGGACTGCACGGCGTGAACGGTGGAATAGTCAAATTCCACGCCCTGACCGATGCGGATAGGGCCGGAG
>JBJDZD010000030.1:0-17637 GCA_051867815.1 Eubacteriales bacterium
CGCCTTCGATGGGATTCCGCGGTGGCCGATTATCTCCGGCGTGCGAACGAGGGTATTCTTGGTGTAATATTCGGTGAAGCACGCCTCGGTGGCGGCAACGTCGGGGGTGACGATTCCGAGCACGCCGTTATTTACGGCAGCTACGCTTGAGATATCCCTGCCGTCCGTTTTTTGCCAGACGACGAGGTATCTGTCCTGCAAGTAGGAGACCTCGGCGCGGCTTGCGCTCGCACCCGTAACGATAACACCGCGCGCGCCGCACTCGATCAGCTCACTGCGGAGCTTCTCCGTATCCTCGGGCAGCTTTTCAACCTCCGCCATGGCGTAAAGATTGGCACAGAGCTTGCGCGCCGCCTTTATGAAGGACATATCGGTCGCGATGACGTACATATCGCAAACCTTCAGGGTCTTTGCGTATTTGCCGAGTGCCTCGGCCTCCGCCTTCGTGCTTACGCGGATCGCGGGAATGACTTTATCGTTGATTTCCGTGTCGGCAAGCGCCGAGAATTTGCCGTCAAGCTCAATTCCAAGCTCGGAGCCGTTCATTTTAGCATTGAAAACGGCAACTGCCGGAAGTGTAGTGTTAAGAGCGCTCAGCTGAGCCGCCGTGGTGACCTCGGTCACAAGCGCGGGAGCGAGGGCGATGTTTGACGAAACGTCGCGCGTGTCGTGCAGGCCGGCGGTATTGTCCACAACGCCGCTTTCGGGGTTGACCGTGATCCTGACGTGCGAAACGGTCATTCTCGAGCCGTTTGCCTGCAAGCCCATGGCGCCCGAAGTGTAGGGTGCAAAATTTTCGGTCAGATAGGTCTTGCCGTTGACGCTGTTTGTGACCTTACCTCCGCAAAATGCGGCGGTGATGGTGAAATACGTGCCGGGGGTCACACCGGAGCACGCACCCTTTTGGATAACGTTCCAGGAGTCACTCGCCGTGCGCTCCGCGATCTCAAGGCCGTTTGAGGCGCTGTTGTCGTACCGTGAAACGACCTGAAGATAGGGCAGCTTCGTCGTCGAGGGGTTCTGCTGGCGGATGATAAGCGCAGCCCAGCGCGAGCTGTTGACCTGCTTTGATATTTTCATATCCGCGCTGTAAACGGCATCGCCGAAGTCGTCAAGAAACTCGGGAAGCAGGATGCGAAGCATGTTGGAGCTGCTGTTTGAAGCGTCAAGATATATCGCGCCCTCTGCCGCGTCGTAGCCGTAGATCGTGCCCGTGGGCTGTGAGACCACGCGGAACTCCGAAAAATCCGGCGCCGTCGAAAAATCGTTCTCATAGAGAACGTATTCCGTCTCGCTTGCGTTCTTTGCAACTACGTAGACCGTCTTGGTCTTGCCGCCGGCGGCGGCGCTCAGGGCGTAAACACCCTTTGCCGTGGGAGTATACGAGGTGACGGTGCGGTCGCCCTCCTTCCACGTTATCGCAGAAGCGGCAACCGGCGCTTCGTTCGGCGCGAACTGAACCGCAACCTTCGTCAAGTCAACGGACTTTCCCGTGTCGGTGCATATTGCGGGGCTTGAGAAGCCGACGGTTACGCCGTTCGCGTCCGCCGCATGGGCCGTGAGTGCCGCAAGCAACGGCAAAATCACGAGAGCCGCCAAAATCATCGCAAAAATTCGTTTTTTCATGGTTGTCCCCCCATTTGAACATGGTTATTGAGTATATTATATAACATTTGAACGAAACAGTCAACGAATTTTTGAAAAAAGAGTTGATTTCGTAATAATTTTATGGTAATATATATAATAGATAATTATGGACTCATAGCCGATTGTAAAAGTCAGCGGTTTTCAATATAATTCGTTTTTTCGGTGGCTTTGTCGACGAAAAAACACCGCCCAGACGAGCAAAGCGAGTCCGCGCGCCGAGGGAAGCCGTAGCGGCTGATAAGCGCGCGTTCCCCGCCGCGCGGCTCTCAATTGTAAAACGCAGTTTTACAATTGGCTATATGGACTCTGAAAAGGAGACGGAATATGAAAAAATACGACGTTATCATCATCGGCGCAGGCCCCGGCGGCATTTTCAGCGCCTACGAGCTTTCAAAGCTCGCCCCCGAAAAAAAGGTTGCCGTGCTGGAGACCGGCGCGCCCCTATCTCAGCGCAAATGCCCCATCGACGGCAAGAAGATCAAGGCCTGCATCGGTTGCAAGACCTGTGCCATAATGAACGGCTTCGGCGGTGCGGGAGCATTCTCGGACGGCAAGTACAACATAACCACGGAATTCGGCGGCACGCTTCACGAGCATATAGGCAAAGAAGAGGCGGTTGACCTGATGAACTACGTTGACGCTATCAACCTCTCCCACGGCGGCGAGGGCACGAAGCTCTACACCACCGCAAACAGCTCCCTCAAGACCAAGTGCCTGCAAAACGGCCTGCATCTTCTCGATGCTTCCGTTCGCCACCTCGGCACGGATATAAACTACGTTGTTCTCGAAACGCTCTATAACGAGCTTTCCCCCACCGTTGATTTCTACTTCCGCACGCCTGCGGAAAGTGTGGAAAAGTACGGCGAGTGCTATCGCGTCAACACCGAGAACGAATGCTTCGAAGCCCCCGTCTGCATCATTTCCGCCGGCCGCTCAGGCAGTAAGTGGATGGAAAAGGTCTGCACCGACCTTGCCATTCCCACAAAGTCAAACCGCGTTGATATCGGCGTTCGCGTGGAGCTTCCTTACGAGATATTCGCCCATCTTACCGACGAGCTTTACGAGAGCAAGATAGTTTACCGCACGGAAAAATTCCGCGACCTTGTGCGCACCTTCTGCATGAATCCGCGCGGCGCGGTCGTTAACGAGAACACAAACGGCATCGTCACCGTAAACGGCCACAGCTACGAGGACCCGGCAAAGCACACGCGCAACACCAATTTTGCCCTTCTCGTCTCCAAGCATTTCTCCCAGCCCTTCAAGGATTCCAACGGCTACGGCGAAAGCATTGCAAGGCTTTCCAACATGCTCGGCGGCGGCGTTATGGTTCAGCGCTTCGGCGACCTCATTCGCGGTCAGCGCTCCAACGCGGAGCGCATGGCGGACTCCTTTGTTCGCCCCACCCTTGCGGCGACCCCCGGCGACCTCTCCCTCGTTATCCCCAAGCGCATACTTGACGGCATCATCGAGATGATCTACGCCCTCGATAAGATCGCCCCCGGCACGGCAAACGACGACACCCTGCTCTACGGCGTTGAGGTCAAGTTCTACAATATGGAAGTCGATACCGACGACCACCTTGAGACCTGCCACAAGAATCTTTTCGTCATCGGCGACTGCGGCGGCGTTACCCACTCTCTCTCGCAGGCATCCGCCAGCGGCGTTTGCGTGGCACGCTACATTGCCGGTAAATAATTGATAAAGCTGACCGACCCGCGGCGCGCCGCGGGTCGGTCTGTTCATATTTAATCCCTGCTCTCTTTCTCCACGTCAATGGCTATGACGAGAGCGAGCGCCGGGAGGGCGTCGGTGGGGTCGCCGACGTCGATAACGTACGTATCAGTCCAATTAAAGCACTCCTTTGAAACGGTTGCCTTAAGCCGTGTGCCGGAGTAGATCTCATAGTCCCATTCGAGAAAATGCCCCTCAACCTGCCAGCCCATGAAATCTATGGTGAAGCGCGGCGCGAAAAAGGAAAACTCCTTGCGCACACAGCCGACGTACTCGCCGTGCAGATAGACCTCGTAGGTGGGCAAAAACCGGAAAAGCTTTTGCTCGACGGAGGCAAGCTCCTCGCCGGAGCGGTCGAAGATCTTGAGACATCTGCCCCACGCAAGCTGCCCCTCGACGGTGTAAACGTTCTCGCCGTCCTCGTTGTAGATGTCGTAGCTTCCGAACCACGAAAACATTCTTTGCTTGAACAGTAATTTCATTTTCTGATTTCAATTCCTTTCGCCTTCAGGAAGTCCCAAAGCTCCCGTGCGCTTCCCTGCACGAAGGAATCCTTTTTGATTACGAACACCAGCCGCGCCTCGGTGACCAGAAGGATGAGATTTTCGCTTTGCGTCATAAACTTTATCTTATCAAGGCTCACCTCCCAGGCATCCTTGCCCTTCAGGCAAAGACACAGACTGCTCTCGGTAACTACCGTGCATATCTCGGCAAGCTCGCCGCCGTTCAATTCCTTCTCACGGGCGATGCCGCGCTTTACCGTCTGCCGTTTCATAAAAACCGAATAAATCCTCATAAGCACAAAAAGCACCGCCAAAACGAACAGCCATAACGCAATCCGCGCGACCTCCTCGGAGCCTTCCATCTGCCATAAAATCGCCATACAGCCGAATATGATCACGAGGCAAGCGGCAACGAATACGTTGCAGACCTTCTTGACAGTGCGCGAATGAGCAAAGGCGGTTTTTTGATACGCGTCGTAGTATTCGCCGTATATCTCGGGCGTGCGCGTGTAGACGTTTTCAAATCTGATATTATCGTCCATCGTTCCCTCCGTGAAGTGATCGTCAATATCGTTTGAATTAATTATATCTCAAAACTCCCGAATTGTCAAGATTCAGTTAAAAATATACTAAATTCATAATTTATTATTGTAATAATTCAAAAAATATGATATAATAATCATTTGGATAGTCTTTTTCGCGCGGGTTGCGCCGCGCGAGCATGGCCTTACGGCTAACAGAAAAATTTTTTAGGAGATCTGATTTTGAAAGAAAGCATCAGACTGCGCAGCGGAGCTACAGTGCCGCAAGTCAGCTACCGTGAAGCGCAAGCAAAGAATTACCTTGACAGGGCAACCCTCCAGCTCATGCATCTCGATCCCGGGGGCGCTCCTGCGGCTTATTCCGAAGGAAAAAACGGAGGCGTCGTTTTCTGGTTCGACCCCGAAAAGCTGACCGAGCAGGACCCGGAGCTTTGGTATGCTCCCGACGCGCGCAAGGAAACCCTCAAGCTCGAATCCGGCACGCAGATCGAGCGCATGTCCGTCCGCCGCGCCGCCTCCCTCGGCTACTACACCAAGGAAAGGCTCACCTCAATGCACCTTGAGGTCATAGAGGAGCCTGCCGCCTTCTCCCGCAAGCGCGGAGGCGAAATAGTTTATTTCTACGACAAGATGACCACCCTGCGCATGCCACTTATGTGCGTCAGGTGCGGCTCCGACGTCCGCTTCAAGCGCAAGCTCTGCCGGGCTTGCTACGAGGAGGACATGGCGGTGCGCCGCGCGGAAGGCGACCTCCACAGAAACGCATATTACGGCATGGCCCGCAGGCGCGTTCTCTTCTTCGACCTGGAGCTGACCGGCTTCTACGACCACGACGAGATCATCTCCATCTCCATCTACAACGCCCTCGGCGAGCAGATAATGGACACCCTCGTTCGCCCCGTCCACACCAAAAAGTGGAAGCGCACCGAAAAAATTCACGGCATCACGCCAGAAATGGTCAAGGATGCCCAAACCCTTGAGGAGCTGACACCTCGCATCAAGGAGATCTTCGCCGAAGCGGACAATCTCATCGCCTACGGCGTATCCACCGATTACAGCCACATCAAATACATATACGAGACCGAGCGCGAGCGCAAGGAGCTGCACGACAAGATCCGCTGCTGTGCAAACGAATTCGTTCGCTACACGCACGAGCATCGCCCCGATATCGAGCACATGAGCCTGACCGACGCCATGGCCTGCTTCGGTATCGAATGGGAGGGCGTTGCGCACACCTCAATTGCAGACACCATCGGCTGCATGAAGGTGTGGGAGACTCTCTTCCCCCACTATTATGAAAAAGAGGAGACCGAGGCATGAGTGACATTTCCCGCAGACCAATGCCGAGCGAGACCGCAGGGCTTGCCGGCGACGAGATACCCACCTTCGTACAGGACGGAGTTAAATTTGCAAAGCTTCTCACAGCCGCCGACAACGGCGAGCAGGGCGTGGTCGTCAGCGTTCTGACGGGCGCAGGCATCCCCTACGTTGCCAAGGAGAACACCTCCGACTCATGGATGCGCGTTTTCATGGGCTTTTGCACCACGGGCGTTGATTTCTACGTTCCCGAAAACATGCTCGACGATGCCGCCGCGCTCGTTATGGGCGATGCCGTCGAGCTGACGGACGAGGAGCTTGCCGCCCTTGCCGAGGAAGCCGAGACCATGGGAGACGACGCCGATGCGTGAAATATTCCTTTGCAAATACGGCGAGATCGCGCTCAAGGGCGCAAATCGTGCGCAATTTGAGGCTCTGCTCGTTCGTGAGCTGAAATTCAAGCTCGGCCACGTCGGAAAATTCAAAATAATCCGCTCGCAGAGCGTCCTCCGCGTTGAGCCGCTTGAGGAAATGAGCGCCGAGAGCTTCGACGAGGCTTATTCCCTGTGCCGCCGCACCTTCGGCATAGTTGCCGTTTCACGCGTGGCGCAAACGGATAAGGACTTCAACGCGATATCAAAGCTTGCCGTAGAATATCTCGGTGAACGCCTTCGTAACGCGCGAACCTTCAAGGTTGAGACCAAGCGCGCGGACAAGCGCTTCCCCATGACCTCGGATGCCGTCAGCCGAGAGCTTGGCGGCGTTATCCTTTCGAAATTCAGCCACCTGAGGGTGGACGTCCACAACCCCGAGCTTCTCGTCAAATGCGAGATACGCGAGGATGCCGCATACGTCGGCGCAGGCCAGGAGCATGGCGCGGGCGGCATGCCCGTAGGCTCGAACGGCCGCGGACTTCTCCTGCTTTCGGGCGGCATCGACTCACCGGTCGCCGGCTGGATGATGGCGAAGCGCGGCGTTAAGATCGAAGCCGTCTACTACGAAGCATTCCCCTACACCTCCGTCGAAGCACGCGAAAAGGTCATCAGCCTTGCCCGCATCGTTGCCGGCTGGGCCGGAAGCATTCGCCTGCACGTCGTCTCGCTGACCGAGATAGAGGAGGAGATCGCCAAGAATTGCAACGAGGACTATTTCACCCTGCTTTTACGCCGCTTCATGATGACGCTTTCCGAGAAGATCGCAAACGCAAACGGCTGTCAGGCACTCGTCACGGGCGAGAGCATGGGTCAGGTCGCCTCACAGACCATTGGGGCACTCCACGTCACCAATTCAACGGTCGATATGCCCGTTTTCCGCCCCTGCATCGGTCTTGATAAGGAGGAAATAGTCACGTACGCGCGTCACATAGGCAGCTTTGAGACCTCCATTCTTCCCTACGAGGACTGCTGTACCGTGTTCACCCCCCGTCACCCGAAAACGCGCCCCGAGCTTGACAAGGTCATAGCCGAGGAGCAAAAGCTCGATTTCGCCGCTCTTTGCGAAAAAGCAATGGCAACGGAGGAGATAATCACCGTCCGCGGCTTCGAAGACTGAAAAATTACCCGAAAATTTAATAAAATCTATTGATTATTCAATGGATTTGTGATATATTTATATATTGGTAAAAAAATTATATTTTCCGAAAGGCAGGTTCAAACAATGACCTACAACAAGAAGACCATTGAGGACATTAATGTTTCCGGCAAGAAAGTCCTCGTCCGTTGCGACTTCAACGTTCCGCTCAAGGACGGTGTCATCACCTCCGACAAGAGAATCGTTGAAGCCATCCCCACGATCAAGTACCTTCTTAATCAGGGTGCGGCCGTCATCCTTTGCTCCCATATGGGCAAGCCCAAGGGTGAAGTCAACCCCAAGTACACCCTCGCTCCCGTAGCGGCACGCCTCTCCGAGCTTCTCGGCCGGGAGGTCAAGCTCGCTCCCGACACCATCGGCCCCGAGACCAAGGCTATGGCTGCGGCTCTCGAATGCGGACATGCTCTCCTTCTTGAGAACACCCGTTTCGACAAGAGAGAGGAAAAGAACGATCCCGAATTCGCCAAGGAGCTGGCTTCCATGGCTGAAATATTCGTAAACGATGCTTTCGGTGCGGCTCACCGTGCGCACGCTTCCACCGCAGGCGTAGCAAATTACCTGCCCGCAGTTTGCGGCTACCTCATCCAAAAGGAGATCAGCGTTATGGGCAAGGCTCTCGAGGATCCTGCTCGTCCCTTCGTTGCAATTCTCGGCGGCGCCAAGGTTTCCGACAAGATCGGCGTTATCAACAACCTGCTTGAGAAATGCGATACCATCATCATCGGCGGCGGTATGGCATACACCTTCTTCAAGGCTATGGGCAACGAGGTCGGCACCTCCATTTGCGAGTACGACAAGCTCGATCTCGCTCGCGAGATGATCGCAAAGGCCAAGGAGCGCAAAGTCAACTTCCTTCTTCCCGTTGACAACGTTATCGGCCGCGAGTACGACGAGAACACCCCCTTTATGAGAATTTATTCCGATTCGATCCCGGACGGCTGGATGGGCCTCGACATCGGTGACAAGACCCGTGAGCTTTACGCTAAGTCCATCATCGGCGCGGGCACGATCGTCTGGAACGGCCCGATGGGCGTTTCCGAGTGGCCCAACTTCGCGGCAGGCACCGAGGGCGTTGCAAAGGCAGTTGCAGAGAGCGGCGCTATCTCCATCATCGGCGGCGGCGACTCCGCGGCGGCT
This sequence comes from Eubacteriales bacterium, assembly GCA_051867815.1. Taxonomy (GTDB): domain Bacteria; phylum Bacillota; class Clostridia; order Oscillospirales; family CAG-272; genus CAG-390. The sequence continues at coordinate 8,468 of JBJDZD010000030.1, forward strand.
GTTGAAAAGCTCGGCTACGCAGACAAGATGACACACATTTCCACCGGCGGCGGCGCATCGCTTGAGTTCCTCGAGGGTCTTGAGCTTCCCGGCATTGCATGCCTGATGGACAAGGAATAAAGAGGAGGAATATCAATGAATCCCGCTAAGAGAAGAACCGTAATTGCCGGCAACTGGAAGATGAACTTCACCCCGGCGCAGGCAAAGGAATTTATCAAGAACGTAACCCCCCTCGTTGCAGGCAAGGACAACTGCGACATCATCTTCTGCGCTCCCTACGTTACCATTGCGGCGGCTATGGAAGCGGCAGAGGGCACCAACATCAGGATCGGCGCCGAGAACGTTCACTTTGCACCCAAGGGCGCATACACCGGTGAAGTTTCCGCCGAAATGCTCCGCGCCATCGGCGTTGAGTACGTAATCGTCGGCCACAGCGAGCGCCGTCAGTACTTTGCGGAGACCGACGAGACCGTCAACCTCCGTACCAAGGCCGCTCTCGCGGCAGGCATGAAGGTCATCCTCTGCCTCGGCGAGGTCAAGGAGCAGAGACTTGCAGGCATCACCGACGAGGTAGTCGGCATGCAGACCAAGCTCGACCTTGCAGGCATCAGCGCAGAGGAGCTTAAGAACGTCATCATCGCATACGAACCGGTATGGGCAATCGGAACCGGTCTGACCGCCACCCCCGAGCAGGCGCAGGAAACCTGTGCCGTTATCCGCAAGGTTATTGCAGGACTTTACGGCGAGGACGTTGCCGAGACCGTTACCATTCAGTACGGCGGCTCGATGAACGACGCCAATGCGGCTGAGCTTCTTGCAAAGCCCGACGTTGACGGCGGCCTCATCGGCGGCGCATCCCTCGTTCCCGAGAAATTCGCTGCAATCGTTAACGCGGCACAGTAATCAATACCAATATGAAAACGGAGCTGATTTTCCAGCTCCGTTTTTTATTTGATCCACTTGTCAGTTCTCCGCGAAGTCAATTCTTATCGCGCCGATACCGCCGTCGATATCGATGAAGTTTGAGCCGCTTCCGTAAGTGGAATCGTCGTTCATATGCTCGCCGGCAAGGGTGGCGTCGCCGATACCCTTATCGATCCGGATCTTATAGTCCTCGCGGCTGCCCAAAAGGATGAGCTTGGTCTCGCCCACGCCGTAATCGAGGCTGCATTTGCCCTCAAGGCGGCTCTTGAGCGTCAGCTTGCCCACGCCCATCTCAAGGTTGAGCTTGCAGAGCTTTCCGCCGTCGATAGTCAGCTCGCCGGCGCCGCCGTCAATGTCCGCGCGCGTGTTTGCCGTCAGATTTCGGATATCCGCCCTTCCTGCGCCGAGCGAAAGCTCCAGAACGTCTGCCGCCAAAGCCTCGATATCAACCGTTCCGGCGCCCGTATCAATGCTTACGTCGTCAAAAACGAAGCCCTCCGGAATGCATACGGTGACCTTAACGCCCTCGGGCGACGATGCAAACGGCCTTTTCGTTTCGCGGATGCGAAGTCGTCCGTTATCCGACTTGACGGTAACGTACTTGTGGTTGCTTTCAACGGCAAAGCTTTCCGCCGTCTTTATCTGAAGCGCCGCGCCGCTCAGGTCGACCTCAAGCGAGGATATCTCGCCCTCGACCGCGTAGGTCTGCATTTCGCCCACGACGTCACTCTCTCCGTCCGAAAAGATGAGAGAGAGTCCGGCAAGAGCCGACAGCAAGCCGCCGATGATGGTTACACTCAAAAAGACCGCAAGCGCCAAAGCAAGGTATTTAATTACTTTTTGAAGCTCGGTCATTTAATATCGACGCCTCCGAATATGCCGCTTGCGTTAATGTAGAGCGTGGGTGCGCCTTCAATGAACGGGCGGTGCTTTTTACCGGAAACGCCGCCGAAGATCGAATTTGATCTGACCTTAAGATTGATGTTATCGGGAACGAAAATGTCTATTCCGCCGAAGATGGCGGTTGCTTCAACGGCGCAATCATTATCAATAACGGCATTGCGAAGGTCGCACTTTACGCCTCCGAAAACCGCCGTCAGCTCCGCGCCGTCAAAATGCTCGCCTTCGAAGTTCTCGTCCCTTCCGGAAAAGATCGCACACGACTCCTTGAATCCGTCGTCGTTTTTGCGCGACTTGGCAAGCATTTTCGTCACCTTGTCGCCGAAGATGGCACCGAGTATCAGTCGCAGACCGATGATGACGATTACGATGGGAACGAGGAGCTTCCAGATCATACCGAAGCTGAGTATTTTCTGGCAGCAGAGCAAGAGGACTACGCCTACTGCAAGGCCGATGAGGTTTGCGGTCTTTTCTTTTTCGGTGAAAATGCCGACAAGGCAGGGGATGATGATGAAGAGCGTCCACCAGCCGTCAAAGAAAACGTCGATGTCGGTAACGCCGCAGGCATTCAGGGCGAAAATACCGCCGGCAAGCACGAGTACGATGCCCCACAGGATCTTGGTTAATTTTTTCATTTTGTTGGTAACTCCTTGTTGTGTTTTATCTTACGTTAATATTATACTACTCTTCCACCCTTTTTTATAGTCACTTTTTTGAGCAGAATGTGTTCGTTTTATAGTTCGGCACTTAAAGCGCGGCAAATATTCTCTCGCCCCTCGTAAAGAGCCAGCGAAGTGCAACGGCACTCAAGGAGAAGAGCAGAACGCACGCAAGAACGAGGAACAAAACGGGGCTTACAACGCTCTTAAGCAGCAAATAAAGTCCGCCGAGCGCCATGATCATTACCCAGCCGCCGAACAGCGCGATCAAAACGCTCATACTCTGCTTTATCGGCACGATCTCGCTCGTCCAATCGAGATTCGGCGCTTTAAGGTTTATGCAAAGCCCCAGCGTTGCCATCAGCACGATAAAGGCAATGATCGCTATCGGAATAAGCACCGCAGAGGGCAGGTCGGGTCTTATCAACCATTCAACCACCGCAACCAAAGGTATTGCCGGGATGACGGTCAGGATCAGGTGGAGCTTGAGCTTTGCCGCAAGCACCTGCCTGCCGGTTACGGGGAGGGAGTGCGCGATCCACAGATTTTTGCCCTCCAGGGACACGGAAGGTGCCGTAATATCATTCATGCTTGCGACCATGCATACCGCCGCGACCGCCAAAAGCGGAACGTAGCTCTCCAAAAACGGCAACGACAGAACCTCGCGCACCGCATTCGCTTTGAGGCAAAGCAATACGGCTGCTGTGGGCATAAAGATGATGCCGAGGCCGCAATTCAGCATATAGTTTGCGCTTCCGAGGAAGCGGCGAAGCTCCTTTTTGAGCAGTGCACTCTCGACGGAGCCTGCCTTTTGAGCTTTGGCGTTGTATTTGACCTTCGCACTGCCGCGATTTGCCGTGGCAAGGCGCAAAAAGCTGTGGGAGAGTACCGCATATACCGCCGCGAACAGCGCTCCGATGATGACGGTGAAGATCAGCATCGAAAGAGCGTTGCCCTCAGCCGCCAGACCCATCTGATAGAGGGGGTAAAGCACGGAGCGCATCTTCTCGCCCACCGCATCGGCGTTTGCAAGCAAATTCCCGAGCATTTCGGTAGCCTTGCCGTAAACATAGTAATAAACGGCGATGAAGGCAAGGGACAGGATCACGGTGATGATGTTCTTATGCTTTAATTTGCCTGCAACGAGTGCCACGACCCAACCGAGCACCGCCGAAAGGACGAGAACCAGCACCGAAAGCAGTAAGGGTATCAACACGACGCACACCGCGCCGACGGGTGAAAACGGCGCCCTTATGAACCACACGAGTACCGCCGGAACCATAACGATTAGCTCGTACATAAGTCCAATCGCATATACTCCGAACAGGCGGACGAGCAAAATACGGGAGACCGGTATGGGCATTGAAAGCAAAAGATCGTTGTCCTTTGCGCAGTAAAGGGATGAATACGTGTTGAACACGCTGCCGAACACGCCGAGAAATACGCCAATAAGTCCCATCAGGCACCAATACATCCATCCCATTTCGAGGTCCAGCAAGGGCGTGCAGAGCATTTCCGCCATGGCGTAAAACATAGAGCCGAGTATGCCGAATAAGATAAGGTAAAGCACGGCAAACGCCACAATACCTTGCGCGGAGCGCAGCTTTCCGGTCTTTCTGTCCTTATAAAGCCAGGAAAAGACCTCCATCAGCTGTTTTTTGAAAAGTGCCTTGGTCATTTTTCTCCCTCCAGCTCAAGGAAAACATCCTCAAGCGAGGTGTCGCCCTTGACTTCCTCCATGGTGCCCGAGCGCATAAGACGGCCGCCCTTGATTATCGCCACCTTGTCGCAGAGCTTTTCCGCGACCTCCAGCACGTGGGTGGAGAAGAAGATGGCACAGCCCCCGTCGCACATTTGGCGCATGATCTCCTTGAGCAGATGCGTGGCTTTGGGGTCGAGGCCGACGAACGGCTCATCCATGATTATGAGCTTCGGCTCGTGAATGAGCGCGGAGATGATCGCCAGCTTTTGCTTCATGCCGTGGGAATAGGCGGAAACGGGCGAGCCGAGGTCGCCGCTGATCTCAAAAGCATCGGCGTATTTGCTTATGCGCTCCCGTCTTTCGTCCGCGCTGACGCCGAAAACGTCCGCAACGAAATTCAAGTACTGAATACCCGTCATGAACTCGTAAAGATCGGGGTTATCGGGGATGTATGCGATCTTGGACTTGCAGGTGAGCGGCTCGCGGCTCATTGGCACGCCGTCGACCCTTATCTCGCCGCCGTCGTACTGCAAAATGCCGCAGCAGGCCTTCAGCGTGGTGGTCTTGCCGGCGCCGTTGTGTCCGATGAAGCCGTATATCTCGCCGGGCTGAATGTGCAGAGAGAGGTCGTCAACCGCCTTTTTGTCTCCGTACGTTTTGGTCAGATGATCAATTTTAAGCATAGTAAATTACTCCTGTTTTATATTGTGGGGCGTTTTATCTTCTTAATGAATAAAAAATACGCCGTTATTGCATTGATTATGAGGTCGTAGATGCGGAAGCCGTCGAATAAAATAATGCTTGACAGTACACTCACCGTAATGATACCCACGGCGATAAGCTTCGGGAACACGCCCTCCTCCTTGGTCAGCCAAGTAAAATACGCCATTATCGGCGAGGCGAGCGCGAACACCGTCCAGCCGACGATAAAGACCTCGGAATAAACGCCCTCGGTGAGTGCCGCCACGACATAATAAGTGACGAGCATGCCGATGCAAAAGGGCAGAACGTTGAGCATCGCCCGCTTTCGGGTGGAGCTGAATATTGAGATAAGCACTCCGAAAAGTATCCATATCGCCATTTGGGAGAGGATGTTGCCGAGGTTTTGCGTGTAGATATCAGCCAAACGGCTGACGACGCCGAGCAGCAAGCCGATTACAAGCATGCTTATCGGGTTAAGGATATATTTTTTGAGCTTCATGATTCATTCAAAAAGCTGTCCGGGGAGCTTCAGCTTCTCCTTAGGCGGGAATTGACGGTCAAACTCCTCCGCCTCCGATACGTCAACGAAATAACCCTTCGGCGGCGTATACTCGCCCGTAATGCCGTCAAGATAGCCCGGTATCAGCTCCTTGCAAAGGAAGAAGGAGGCATCCTCGCCCTCCGGCACGTCGTGATAGCGGATGCCGAAATTGCTTGCCGGGGTAAAGCCGCTCTTGCCGTAGAAGTCAATATTTCCCTCAAAGCATACCGCGCCGCAACCCAGCTCCGCTGCCCTCTCAAGGGAATAGTCGAGCAGGATCTTACCGTAGCCGCGGCGTTTGTACTCCGGCGTTATGCATATCGGCCCCATTGCCATGATGGGGACGTCCCTGCCGTCGTCGGCATTGATGACTGCCCTCATGAACATATTCTGCCCAATCAGCTTGCCGTCCTTTTCCATGACGAAGTCAAGCTCAGGCACAAAATCCGGGTCGTTGCGAAGCTGATTTAAGACGTAATGCTCAAGGCATCCCGGTCGGTAGACGTTCCAAAAGCTCTCCCGCACCATGTTTTCAACTTCTCTGTGTTCTTCTTTTTTCTCCAAACGGATGATTATATCGTCTTTCATTGTTTCTACCTCTTTTTATAAACCAAAAGCTCCGGGTCGGAACAGTTTGCGCCGTATTCGGCAACCAAAAGGAAGTCCGGACCGGCAACAAGACCGAAGCATTTTATCAGACTGCCGTCGTTAAATTCACATTCCACCTGATTGCACAGGTATATCTCGCGGTCGTCAAGGAGCTTCACGGCGTCCCCGTTCGTCATCGGGTAAGCCAAATTAACGAACGCACCGTTGATCGCGTACAGCTCACCTATTTCCGGCATGCCCGGAATGCCGAGAGCATTGAACTCCTCAACGAGCCGCGCCCGGAAGGCACGGTAGGCCTCCTCGCCGCCGGTTTTTATGTATCTTGCTATGAAACAGCTCTTGCCGAAGGGACAGCCGCACGTTTCGGTGCATCCCCGGCAGGCGTTATTCTTACCGTAGCCGCAGGCCTCGCAGTCTGCGCCGCATATTGATCTTTTCATTCTTTTTGCCTTTCTTGCGTTTTATTTTGTCTTACTCCGCGCCGTCGAGGAAATCGCGGCGGTACTGCGAGGGGGTGATGCCCTCGTTCTTTTTGAACACCTTGGTAAACACGCGGTAGTCGCCGTAGCCTGACTGCTCCGCCACATCCGAGACGGCCAGCGCGGTGGAAAGGAGGAGCTTTTTCGCCCTCTCCATGCGGATGCTCGTCAGGTACGTGTGAAAATTGACGCCGATCTCATTCTTGAAAAGCTGGCTGATGTATTGGGGGTTGAGATGGAACTCATCGGAAAGAAGATTGAGGCTGATATCCTCCGCCAGATGCTCCTGCAGATAGGCGGTCAGCCCCGTTATGGTTCTCTGCTCCTGCTCCTGCGGCTCCTCCGAGGACACGCGCTTCTCAAACAGGGATATCTTCAGATTGTCAATGCAGGTGCCGAATTCCTCGTAGTTGACCGGCTTTAAGATATAATCCGTGATCTGCAGGCGCAGAGCCTCGCGGCAGTAGGAAAAATCGTCATACCCCGAAACGATAACGAAGGCGATCTCGGGATGCTTGATGCGGCACAGGTTTATCACCTTAAGGCCGTTCATGATGGGAATGTTGATATCCATGATGACGATATCGGGGCAAAGACTGTCTATGCAGGCGAGTGCCTGCATGCCGTCCGCCGCCTCGCCGACGACCTCACAGCCATGCTCCTCCCAATCGAAAAGCCTTTTGAAGCCCTCCCTTATCATAATCTCGTCATCAACCAAAAGCACACGAAGTTTTTTCATTTTTCACTCTCCCCCGGCATCAGCAGATGTGCCGTGACGCCGCCGCCCGGATTTTCCGTATACGAAAGCCCGTATTCCCTGCCGCACAAAAGCTTGATGCGCTTTTGCACGTTGAGAATTCCGATGCTGTTGCCCTCGAGCTTGGCAGGCTGTCTTTCATAGCTTGCGAGCATCTGCTCGATTGCCTCTTTTTTGCCCTCGTCAAAGCCGCTTCCCGTGTCGCTGACGGTGATCTCGATATCGCCGCGCTCCGTTTTTTGGGCGGCAATACGGACCGTGCCCTTGTAGCCCTTGTTTTTCAAGCCGTGCAAGAGACTGTTTTCAACTATGGGCTGTAAGATGAAGTTGGGGACCTGCGCGCCTCCCAGCTCCGGGTCGATATCGTATTCGCAGGTCAGCTCCGGATAGCGATAGCACATAAGCTCCATGTAGGCCTCGAGCAGCTCAAGCTCGTCGTCGAGAGCCACGGTCTGCCTATCCACCTTGACGCTCAGGCGGAAGAAATCAACCAAACGCATCAAAAGGTCTGCGACCTTTTTGTCACCGTTGAGCTGAGCCTGTATGCGAATGGTGTCAAGCGTGTTGTAAAGAAAATGCGGATTGACCTGGCTTTTGAGATAGAGCATTGACATTTTCTGCTCAGTAAGCTCTGCCCTCAGAATATCGGGATTTTCAAGTGTCAGATAAAAGGCAAGCGTCATCAGCACGATGCCCATTCCGCTGATGAGCCAGGTCGGGTTAAAGGCCTGGAGGGCGGTAACGCACAGCTCGATAAACAGCGCAATGCCGACGGCGAGCTTCTTTTTGGGATTGATTCGCTTCCAATTATACAAAAACAACCACGTACAAACCGTCAGATAAAAAGCCACGCTGCCGTAGCAGGCATAAACGAAGGCGCCGTCCGAATAATTGCCGTTCTGCGTGACGGTATAGTGAACGGGCAGTAAGAGGACGCAAAGCTGTGCAACCGCCAAAAACACCTTTGAGATTATGTCAAAAGGCCGCTTCTTCCCCGTTTCTTCTTGCACGAGAATGGCGATGTAACGGTAAAACAGATACACGATAAGCACCAACGTACCGATAAAAATTCTATGTATGATGTCGTTGAGCAGAGTCGGCACGGTCTCGAGATGGTTAACGGTGTAAACCGTTGTTCCGTCAAGCACCAAATGCACGAGAGTGACGACGAGGAGTGCCGAAAACGTCTTATGCAGGGGCGTTTCCTTTTTCTGTGCGGAAAAATACACGCAGGCAATGAAGCCGACAATTAAAAACAGGGCAATTTCCATTCTCAGCATGACGTTTTACCGTCCTTTCCGTTTGTCGGTCGGCGCGACCGATGATGTCAATTTGAATGGGGTTTATCTCCGTGCGGAAATTTACATTATATATTATACAGCAAAAATACCTTTTCCGATAGGCATTTTTTTCATGGGAATGTGTTAGAATTTTAGGTTTTGCTGTCTTGTTGGAAACAATTATATCACATATGGGCAAAAAGTGCAAGATGCTGTAAACACTTGGCAAGCGAAACGGTGAAAGTTTTCGCCCGATGCCGACCAACGCACAAACCAAATGTCGAAAGTTTTCGTCAACCTTTTTCAAAAGGTTGCGGATTCTCAAGGCAGAGCCTTGAGTCGCGCTCCGCAGAGCGCGAAACTCTCTTGACGCCGTTTCTTTTTGCCAAGCTTTTTCTTTGCGGCTTCAGTCCCAAAGAAAAAGCGGAACGAAGGAGTTCGATGTTATAAAGTCACCGTAGCCCGAACGAAATTATATATCCTTCGACGGGCGACGAAGTCGCAAAGCAACCGAGCGGCCGGACGGAGTAGGCCGACGAGGTTGCTTTCCTTGTTATATGTAATTTTTAGCAACTGCTCGCGCCGTCCCAAGGCCACGCCCTCGGCGCAATGCGCTC
>JBJDZD010000031.1:0-17515 GCA_051867815.1 Eubacteriales bacterium
GGTCTCGGTTGCCTTCGGGTCGTCGCAGATGATGCGAAGGATGCCGAAATCCTGCGTGTCCGCAATGGAAAGCGCGAGCAGATTGATGTTGTGGTCGGCAAGGTAACGGGTGCATGCTGCAAGCTCGCCCTTTTTGTTTTCAATAAATACGGAAATTTGCTTTACACTCATGGCTTTGTCTCCTTAATCGTGCAATTTTCGTTTGTCGATGACGCGAACTGCCTTGCCCTCGCTTCTGGTGATGGTCTTCGGCGCAACGAGGTGTACCTTGGGGTTGATGCCGAGCATGGTCTTTATTGCGTCCGCAAGCGACTTTTCCTTGATGGCAAGATCTTTGACGGTGTCCGAGAACTGCTCGGGGTTCAGCTCAACGTAGACGTCGAGAGTGTCGGTATTTCTTACGCGATCGACCTCGATGAGGTAGTTGGGCGAATAGCCCTCCTTGATGAGAACGGTTTCGATCTGTGATGGGAAAACGTTTACGCCGCGGATGATGAGCATGTCGTCGCTTCTGCCCATGGGCTTGGACATTTTGACGAGAGTTCTGCCGCAGGAGCATTTCTTTCGCGAGAGAACGCATATGTCGCGCGTGCGGTAGCGCAGAAGGGGGAAGCCCTCTTTATCGAGGCTGGTGAATACAAGCTCACCCTTGGAGCCTTCGGGCAGCACCTCGCCGGTTTCGGGGTCGATGATCTCGGGTAAGAAGTGATCCTCGTTGATATGCATTCCGGTCTGCTCCTCACATTCGAAGGAAACGCCGGGGCCGGAGGTCTCGGTCAGACCGTAAATATCATATGCCTTGATGCCGAGTGATTTTTCGATGTCGCGGCGCATTTCCTCCGTCCAAGGCTCCGCACCGAAAATGCCGGCCTTGAGATCGATATCGTCGGGGGTAAGCCCCATGTCCTTAAGGGTCTCGCCGATGTATGCGGCGTAGGATGGGGTACAGCAGAGAATTGTGGCGTGCAGATCGCGCATGAACTGAATCTGACGCTCGGTGTTGCCCGACGACATGGGAAGTGTCAGGCAACCGACCTTATGCGAGCCGCCGTTGAGTCCGGGACCGCCCGTAAAAAGGCCGTAGCCGTATGCAACCTGGCATACGTCCTCGTTCGTTCCGCCTGCAGCAACGACCGCGCGGGCACAGCATTCCTCCCACATGTCAACGTCCTTTTGCGTGTAGAAGGCAACGACACGCCTGCCGGTGGTGCCGGAGGTTGATTGGATGCGCACACAATTTTTAAGATCGGTGCCGAGAAGCCCGTATGGGTATGCATCGCGGAGGTCTGCTTTTGTGAGGAAGGGGAGCTTATGTAAGTCCTTGATGCTCTTGATGTCGTCGGGGGTGACACCCTTGGCATCCATCAGGTCGCGGTAGTATTTTACATTCTCATAAACTCGCTTGACCTGCGCTACAAGCTTTTTTGATTGAAGCGCCTGCATTTCGTCGAGTGCCATGCACTCAAATTCGGGCTGGTAATATTTCGCCATTGGTTTTTAGGCTCCTTTGCGTGGAAATTAGTATAATTATACACCTCTCAACCCCGTTTGTCAATGAAAAATGAATAATTATCTGGGAAAATGTTTAATTTATCATTCGTCCGCTTCAGCACTTGCGGTAAAAACGATGATTTCTTAATCGTAATACTTTCCATTGACCCGAAATCATAAATTTTTCAATCAATTTTGACATTCTGAGCGGTTTTGTCAATCTCCTTATTGATTTTTCCGGCTTAAAATGGTATAATTAATATAATAAATCTAAGGAAGTGGTCAAAGTGTTCAAAACCGAAGCGCATTTACATACGTATCCCGTAAGCTCCTGCGCCAAGCTCTCGCCGCGCGAGATGGTGCGGCTTCACAAGGAGGCAGGCTACGACACGGTTTTCGTATCCGATCATTTTGCGCACCATCATTTCAAGAAGCTGGGCGACGGGCTGACCTTCGCACAAAAGGTCGGTCTGCTTTACGGCGCGTATCTTGAGGCAAAGGACGAGGGAGAGAAGCTCGGCATGCATGTGCTTTTCTCGGTCGAGCTGAGCCTGCACGGCAATCACTATCTGCTATACGGCGTAACGAAGGAGTTTTTGCTGCTCAGGGAAGATATTTTCGATATCTCGCTTGACGAATTCTACCGCCATGCAAAGGCGCACGGTATAACCATAATCCAGGCTCACCCTTATCGCGACGGCAAATGTACGCCCCATCCTCATCACGTTGACGGCTTTGAGGGCATCAACGCCAACCAAAGGCATGAGAATTTCAACGACAGGGCGCAGGCAATCGCCCGCGAATACGGCTTGCCCGTCACCTGCGGCTCGGATGCACACCGCCCGGAGGACGTCGGTGCCAGCGCAACGCTGAGCGACGAGGTCATAACGAGCGTTGAGCAATACCTGTCTTTGCTGAGATCCGGCAAATTGAAATTTTCGGTAAACGGAGAAACGGTATGATATACTTTATCAGCGACCTTCACGGCGAGCCGAGCGAGGCTTTTTGCGAGTATGTAGAAAATGCAAGGCAGGAGGACACCCTCATCATCCTCGGCGACATCGGGCTTGCCTTTTGGAACACGGACGAAAACCGCGAGTTTACCGAATGGTTCCGCAGTCTATCCTGCAATATTGCCTTTATCGACGGCAATCACGAGAATTTCGACTATCTGTATTCATTCCCCGAGGAGGATTGGCACGGCGGCAGAGTACACCGCATAAGCCCCACCGCCGTTCATCTCATGCGCGGCTACGTGTTTGAGATCGAGGGGATGACCTTCTTTACCATGGGCGGCTGTCTCAGCTCGCACAAATGGTTTGAGCGCGGCTGGCGCTGGGAGGCGGAAGAACCGTCGGAGGGCGAGATCGCGCGCGGATATGACAGTCTTGTCGCTTGCGGCAATAAGGTGGATTACGTGCTGACGCACAAATATCGTATCGAGGACGAAAACGCCGCACGCCTGTCTTTTGACGGACTTATTAACTTCATCGAGAGGGAAGTCAGCTTCACGCATTGGTATTCCGGCCATTGGCACAAGTACAAACGCCTTGACGAGCGGCACACGGTGATAGGAAAGCAGGTATTTCCATTAGAGTAAAAGAAGTTGCAAACGGATTGCCCGTTTGCAACTCTTTTTATTGTTCCGCCGCTGTCAGCATGTTCTCGATAAAGATACCGTACCCTCTTGTGGGATCGTTGATGAGAACGTGGGTGACGGCTCCGACGAGCTTTCCGTTTTGAATTATCGGGCTTCCGCTCATACCCTGAACTATGCCGCCGGTCTGCGCGATAAGCTCCGGATCGGTCACCTTGACGGTGAAGCAACGTCCGCCGTTTGCAGTCGGATCGATGGAGGATAGCTCCACGTCGTATTCTCTGATATTGCCGTTCTCCAGCGTGCAAAGAATTGTTGCCTTGCCGCCCCTTACCTCATTTTTGTGAGCGATCGGTATGGCCGGATAGAGCGAGCGCGGAATATCCGCATAGATTCCGAAGATGCCGCAATCCGTGTTCCCCGTGACGGCACCGAGCTTTTCGGGTTTGAAGCTGCCGCGTATCTCGCCGGGGTCGCCTGCCGTTCCCTTATTAATACCGCCGATGTTGACACCGAGCAGAACTCCGCGCCCAAGCGGCATCGGTTTGCCTGTGTCAGCATCGCAAATACCGTGCCCGAGGCCGCCGAAAAGCCCCGTCTCGGGGTCAATGAAGGTTACGGTGCCGATACCTGCTCCGCTGTCGCGGACCCAGATGCCGGTCTTATAACCGCTCTCTTCAAGCCTCGGCGTTACCTTGACGGTAAATTCGTGCCCGTTGCGGCGGCAGGTGAACTCTACCGGCTTGCCGCCGCCCGAATCCACAGCACGGCTGAGTGAATCCGCATCGGATATGGGGGAGCCGTTTACCTTTAATATAATGTCGTTTACCCGAACGCCTGCCGCATAAGCAGGGCTTTCCGAGCTTTCGGGAATACCGACAACCAGTACTCCCTCAGTGAAAAACCTGACACCGAAGACCATTCCTCCCGGAATCAGGTATTTGTCCGTGCTTGTGGTGCTTGCCGATACGGGAGTATCACTCCGTGCAAGTGGCGGAGAAGTGAAAGCTCCCGTAAAGAGAAGCACCGCCGCAAGTGTGCAGACAAATATTGCAAGTCTGCCGAGATTTAATTTAATTCGCATATTATCACCGGTTCCGTCGGCTAAAGTCATAAAACTTTGCCGCAATAATAATTTGCCCGCAAACAGCGGTTTAATGTGTAGAAAAATTCGTAAAAAACCTTAAAATAATTTGTTAATAAACTAATTATTGACTTGACAAATGCTCGCTTTGTGATATACTATAATTAGTTTACTAACAAATTATTTTTTGAAGGAGCCGAGAAAATGAAAATGACACCCCCTACGGATGATATGCTGACACCGCCCCTTTTGATAGGAAGGATAATGCGTGCGCACCGTTGCCGCATTCGCGAAAGCGAGAGCAACCCGATCATGACGCAGAACAGCTGCCGCGCCCTGCTTTTCTGCCTGTCGCACGAGGAAGGCCTGACACAGCTGGAGCTTTCAAAGCGTGCCGGTCTGAAGCCGCCAACAGTCAGCGTTGCTCTGCGCCACCTTGAGGACGAAGGCTACGTCGTTCGCGAGGTTGACTCCGAGGATAAACGCGCCGCTCGCGTTTACCTTTCCGAAAAAGGCCAGGCGCTTGAACGCGAAAACATGGAGCGTTTTGAGCGCATCGACAACCAAATGATGCGCGGCTTTACGGCGGAGGAAACGGAGACCTTGCGCAAGCTCTTACTCCGCATCAAGGAAAACTTAGAGGATGGCAAGGAGGAAGGCAACGAATGAAAAAACTTTTGCCCTATCTCAAGCCCTATTGGTTCGTCGCGCTCATATCGCCGTTTATGATGATAGGCGAGGTCGTTGGCGACCTCTGCCTGCCCTATTTGATGTCGTACATAGTCAGCTACGGCGTTGAGGGCTATTCCGTGACCGATCCCGAAAAAGGCTCGGCACTTGCGGCAAAGCTCATTGAATTTTTCCTCGGTTCCGATGCCGACCGCATGGAGATAATCGTTCTTTTCGGAATCCTTATGCTTGCCGTTACGCTTGTGGGCGGATTTTTCGGCACGTTTTGCGCTTATACCGCGGCAAAGGCATCGCAGGGCTTCGGAAGCGACCTGCGCCGCGATGCTTACGGCCACGTCATGGCGCTCTCCATTGAGCAGACCGATAAGTTCACCACAGGCTCGCTGGTTACACGCATGACAAACGACATCACCGTTCTCGTTGAGTTCGTGGAACACATGCTTCGAATGGTCGTCCGCGCGCCCATGTTCTTCATCGGCGGAACGATTATGCTTCTCATGCTAAACGTCAATTTCGGCGTGGTACTGCTTTGCACCCTGCCCATTCAGCTTTTTGCCATGGTTTTCATCATCCGCAAGGCTGTTCCGCTTTTCTCCGAGGTGCAAAAGAAGCTTGACCGCATCAATTCCGTTGCGCGCGAGAATATCGGCGGCGCAAGAGTTATCAAGGCATATGTCCGCGAGGCCTATGAATGTGACCGCTTTGAGACCGCAAACAGCGAAATGCGCGATACCAATCTCAAGGTTCAGATCCTGCTCGCCTTCATCAACCCCATACTCATCATCGCGCTTGCTGTTGCTACGGTCGCCATCATTTATATCGGCGGCTGGCAGGTAAACATCGAGGCGGCCGGCATGACCACGGGCACCGTCATGGCGGCTATCACCTACGTGACCCAGGTGGTAAACTCACTTATGATGCTCACCATGATATTCCAGACGATCTCCCGTGCCGGTGCATCCTCAAAGAGAGTTATCGAAATTCTCGATTCCGAGCCGGTCATCAAGGGCGGCAGGGAGGAGAACGGACTGCCCTCAGAGAACGCCATTGAATTCCGAAACGTTTCCTTCAAATATCCGAACACCACGGGCAAGAATATCCTTTCCAATATTACGCTTGAGGTCAAAAAAGGTGAGACGCTTGCCGTCATAGGAGCGACAGGCTCCGGCAAATCGTCGCTTATTCGCCTGATCCCGAGATACTATGATGCAACGGAAGGAGAGGTCTTGATTGACGGCCGCAAGATAGGCGAATACGACCTTGGCGCGCTTCGCCGTAAGATAGGCTACGTTATGCAAAAGAGCGAGCTTTTCTCCGATACTATTGCAAACAATATAAGGTGGGGCAAGGACGACGCCACCGACGATGAGCTTCGCTCGGCGGCATCGACCGCACAGGCGGACGGCTTCATCACCGAGTTTTCGGACGGCTATGATACCTTTATAGCAGAGAAGGGCGCGTCGCTCTCCGGAGGGCAGAAGCAAAGGCTTTCAATAGCGCGTGCGCTCGTTCGCAAGCCGGAAATACTCATC
Organism: Eubacteriales bacterium; assembly: GCA_051867815.1. Classification (GTDB taxonomy): domain Bacteria; phylum Bacillota; class Clostridia; order Oscillospirales; family CAG-272; genus CAG-390. The sequence goes on from JBJDZD010000031.1 coordinate 6,395, forward strand.
CTTGACGACGCCACCTCCGCGCTTGACCTTGCAACCGAAGCAAAGCTCCAAAAGGCTCTGCGTGAAAGCCTTAAGGACACCACGCTCGTTATGGTCGCACAGAGAATTGCAAGCGTTAAAAATGCGGACCGTATCGCCGTTATCGAGGCGGACGGAAGCATCCTGCATTGCGCTCCGCACGAGGAGCTTCTCAAGATAAGCGAGACCTACCGCGATATCTGCGCCTCACAGCGTCAAAACGTTCAAGGAGGTGAAAACTGATGGCAGAGCAAAGACCTCACGAAAAACAGGAAGTCAGAATGGAGCTTCACCCCGGTGGTCGCGGAAACATGAATGCTCGCATAAACGGAGAAAAGCCGAAGAACCTCACTAAAACCGTCTCCCGCCTGCTTCGCTATTCCGGCAAAAGCTCGTATATCCTTATTTTCCTCATAATCGCCACGCTTATTCTGACTGCTGCCGACATACTGAGTCCCTTCTTCCAGCAGAAGGCGATTGACGAGTTTTATTTTGATGCGCAAAATATTTTGCGCGTTGATATGAAGGCGCTCACGGTAGTGCTTGCCTTCATGTTCGGCACCTATATCATTCGCGCGGTATTTCAGCTGGTGCAGGGCAGAGTGGCGGCAAAGCTCGCCCAAAACACGGTCTACCACATCCGCCGCGATCTGTTCAACAAAATATCCAGGCTTCCGATAAGCTATACCGACCGCCATCGCCACGGCGACATCATGAGCCGCCTGACTAATGATGCGGAAAACGTTTCAACCGCAATGTCGCAGTCGCTGACCTCGCTTTTCTCCGGCGTACTGACCCTCATCGGTGCGCTTGCCATGATGCTTTATTACAGCCCGATAGTCACGCTCGTTGCGGTCGTAACGATTCCCGTAACCATTACAGTATCGACAATGCTGGCGAAGTTTATGCGCAAATACTTTATTCGCCGCCAAAAGCTGCTCGGTCAGCTCAACGGGCAGATAGAGGAGATGGTCACGGGCTACAACACCGTCATAGCCTACGGAAAGGAACCGGATGCAACGGAGAAATTCGCGGAGATATCGGATAATTTCCGCCGCACCTCGATCTCCGCGCGCGTGTGGGGTTCCATCATGGGACCGGTGATGAATTTCATAGGAAATCTGCAATATGTGCTTATTGCCGCTGTGGGCGGTTATCTCATCCTCAATTCGGGTCCCGAAACGGGCATCGTGTTCACCATCGGCTCGGTTCAGGCGATGCTGCAGTATTCCAAGAAGTTTTCGCACCCCATAAACATGATAGCAAATCAGTATTCAACCATACTCACCGCGCTTGCAGGCGCTGAGCGTATTTTTGAGATACTTGACGGCAAAAACGAGATCGACGAGGGCAGGGACAACGTCGATATCGGTGCGCTCCATGGAGATATCGAGTTCAAAAACGTTGATTTTTCATACGTTGAGGGCGAAAAGGTACTTAAAAACCTCAATCTCAGCATCAAGGCAGGTCAAAAGGTTGCCATAGTGGGCGCCACAGGCTCCGGCAAGACCACGATAGTCAACCTGCTGACGCGCTTCTACGAGCCGGACAGCGGAAGCATCACAGTTGACGGTATCGACATCACCACCATTCCGAAATCCGACCTGCGCCACGCCATAGCCATAGTTTTGCAGGATACCGTTCTTTTCTCGGACACCATAGAGAAGAATATCAAATACGGCCGTGAGGACGCAACCGACGAGGATATGAAGCGCGCGGCACACACCTCTTATGCCGACCGCTTTATAGACCGCCTGCCGGATGCTTACGAGACCGAGCTTGCCGAATCGGGAAGCAACCTCTCGCAGGGTCAGCGCCAGCTGCTCTCGATCTCTCGCGCGGTCCTTGCCGATCCGAGAATACTCATTCTCGACGAAGCAACGTCATCGGTTGATACGCGAACGGAGATGCACATTCAAAAAGCAATGGTCGCGCTGATGAAGAACCGCACGTCCCTCATCATAGCGCACCGCCTTTCGACCATTCGCGATGCGGACGTTATCGTCGTTCTCAATCACGGCGAGATAGTGGAGTCGGGCAGTCACGAGGAGCTTTTGGCACGGAATGGCGAGTATCATAAGCTCTATGAAAATCAGTTTGCCGGATTTGCAACATGATAAGTGAGCTTGAAAAAGAGAGATTCCGTGCCATTTGCCGCGATGTTTTGACGGTAAAAAGCAAGGGAGATGGCGGAATCGGCACTCTCAATGAAAAGAGGATGCACATCGCGCTCAAACGCTTCGTCTGCTCCGACGAGAACAAATACGAGAAGGACATGGGCAAGCGCTTCGTTGCCGACGTCAAGCTCGACGACGAGATCTACGAGATCCAAACCGGCTCGCTCTATCCCTTGAAGGCGAAGCTGGAGCATTATATTGCGACCACCGATTGCCACGTAACGGTGGTTCACCCCGTGCCTATGCGCAAATTCCGCGTGTGGATTGATACGAAAACGGGCGAATCGCTCCCGAGGACGCGCGTTCGCGGCATATCCGGTGCTTTGGGCGAGGCGCACGAGCTTGTGTATATCTCCGAGGCGATTGCGAGCGGCCGCGTGGCGGTTTGGTTCCTCTTTATTGAGGAGGAGGAATACCGCTTCCTTGACGGCAAGGGCAAGGACAAACGTCGTCACTCAACGCGGTTTGAACGACTGCCCGTGGACCTGATCGACGAGGCGGTGTTTGCCGAAAAGAGCGATTTTCTCACCCTCGTCCCGGAGGGACTTCCGGATTGCTTCACCGCAGAGGAATACAGAGCGGCGGCGAAGCTGCCGCACGGCAAGCAAGCCTATATGGCTATTGCCGCACTTGCCAATATCGGCCTGCTTGAAGAAACGGACAAAAAGGGAAGAGCCAAGGCTTGGAAATTGAAATGAATAATGCCCACTAAAAAAGCCTCGGCGGCTTGCATTTTGCAAGCCGCCGAGGCCATTTTTCATTAATATGAAACGGTTTAATTAAATATCATACTTCGCAAGTATCTGCGCAGGTGTCTTTCGGAGCAGGGATGCGATTGGAAGTATTCCGAAGAGTATGCAGGTACCGACGAGGATGGCAAGGGTCACTACACCAAGCCAGAAGGGGAAGTAGAAGACCGTTGCGGTCACGCCGCCGCTTGCAAGAGTACTTGCAATGTGTGCGCCGACGGCAAAGCCTATCACGAGGGTCTGCAGGGCAACGACGGTCGATTCAACGGCAAATTTGAAGATAAGATTCTTCTTTGAAACGCCGACCGCACGGTAGATTCCGATCTCACGTACCTTTGAGAGCATTGAGGAACGCATGATGAAGTAAATGCATACGCTCATCAGCGCAAGACCTACGCAGAGCGAAACCAAGCTTGAAACAATATTCGTGCGCTCCTGCTCGATCTCCATTGCGAGCCGCATCGAGGGAGAAACGAACGAGATATCGCCGTATTCAGTAAACGTATAGGGAAGCTCGGGGAATTGAGCGCGCAGATACGCCTCGGTAGCATCGGGGTCATAGCTGTGCAGAACCGCATAGCCTGTCATGGAGATATCGTACTTTCCCGACTCTTGGTAGTAGTATTCTGAAATCGCAACTGGATGTGTTTCACCGCAGCTGAAGCGAGCCTTTGCGTAATCGGCATCGGACAGAAATACCGCCGTGGGGGAGTAGAACACCACATGATCGTATCCTGTATTATAGGCGAATTCATTACATTTTTCTGCCAGCGCGTAATATCCGCTTTCGTACTTCGATAGCTCTTGTTGTGTAAACGGTTCAGCAGGGAAGGAACCGTTAACTTTGCGATATTGGCATGCGGCGTAGTATTCGATACTGCCCGCTCCGATGAACAGAGCGTCTTCGTTGCCTCCAATCAGATGACTGACTACCCAAGGCTCGTTATTGCCGGCTAAAAGATTATGAACGGCGTAATCATGCATATGGGAATAGTAAGATTCAAGCTGCTCGTAGTATGTGCCTTCTTTGGAGGTCGAAAGATCGTTCGCAACCAGCCACATATCGTAGAGTCCGGCTATACCGCTTAAGGAGCTTTCGACCTTGGTTGCCGTAAGCTGTATACCACTGACCTTAAAGCTCTCGCCCTTCTTCGGCACGTAGGTCGCGCCCACACGGTCTGCAACAAGCGCTTCTCCGTCGTTCAGCACGATTCCGAAGTCCGATGCTCGCCATACGGCAAGACGGCTGCTATTCCGTAAAATCAATGCAAGGGTATCCGTATTTGCATAAATTGCCGGCTCGTCGCTGTCGACAATGGCGACGATTTTGTAAACCGAATCGGAGCGGTTGTAATAGCTCCCGTCTGTTTCACAGCCGATCAGATCTTCATAATCGGAAATGTAATCATAGGTGCCGGTCTTCAGCAGAGTATCCGCGGTCGCTTTAGATATAACTATATCGTATTGACCGAGATTTTCCGCGCTTCCGCAGATCAATTTCTTATTGTCTGTCAGGGAATGAGGAAGGAATGGAGCACTTGCGGTATAGGAATCGTAACCGGTATAGTTGAAGGTCTCGAAAACCCCGGTGGAGAGACGGATGCTGTCATTGTACATTGTGAGATAGTTGGTGGTGTTGATAAAATCCACGCAAGAGCTTTCGCTCTTGAGCGCCTCACCGAGAGCTTCCTCGTCAATCTTCGAAAGAGAAACATAAAAGGTGTTGAGATTTATATCGCTCGATGCTTTGTCATATACCGCAACGCCCGAAGCGCAATAGGATATCATAATCGTGAAAACGAGGGCAAAGCATATCAGATAGGATGCGGCAAGGAAGTTACGCGTTTTCAGCACCTTTTTTCCGCGGCGAAGCTTTTTGCCCGTCAGTATGCGGCTTCCGCTTTTCAGCGAGGCGAAGAAGGTGAAAAGCTTGCCGTAATGCTTGCCCTCAAAGGGCTGAAGCAGGGAAAGGTCGAGGAGCTTTTTAGCCTGTTTCTGTTCCTTTTCCTCAAAAACGCCCTCGTGGAGCTTGGTCTCGCCGTATTCGTCAACAATGTGGACGCCGGGGGTGTCAATGCGCAGGAAGAGAGTACCGCCGTCGTTTACCACGGTAAGCTTTATGCCGCCCTCGGCAGGCTCGCCGTAATAATCAACGCTCAAGGGCCCCTGCTCGGAGCTTGACTTTTCAAATTCGCCGAGGTAGACGTGATTTTTGTTCCGGGCTGTGTAGGCGGTGGAGATATCGTTGTCCTTGACGGAGGTGACGCGGCCGTCGGTGATACCGATGACCCTGTCGCAGTAGCGGTCAACGAGGTTTGCCTCGTGAGTGACGAGGAGGACGAGGCGCGTCTCGGCAATCTCACGCAGGATGTCCATTATCATAACGGTGTTGGCCTCGTCAAGGTTGCCCGTCGGTTCGTCGGCAAGGATGATGTCGGGAGATTTGACGATGGCGCGAGCTATGGCAATACGTTGCTTTTGACCGCCGGAGAGTGTGTCGGGGTATCTTGCCGCATATTGTGCCATTCCAACGGCACTGAGCGCGGACATAGTGCGTTTTTGCATTTCTTCCGCGTTCTTTTTGTCGGACATGCCGCAAAGGCGGAGCGCATCCGCGACGTTGTCGTAGCAGTTTACGGCGCTGTTGAGATTGTAGTTCTGGAAAACATAGCCGATGTGGCGGTTGCGCAATGCATCCGCGTTTGAGCTGATCTTTTCGCCGTCGATAAGGACGGAGCCGGAAAGATAGGAGTCAAGGCCGCCTATAACGTTGAGAAGCGTGGTCTTACCGCAGCCGCTTCTTCCGAAGATGGCAACCATGCCGCGCTCGGGCAGCTCAAGGCTTATGTCGTTGAGAACGTGTATCTCGTTTTGCTTGCCGCGGTTGAAGTATTTTTGAAGAGAAGTTATCTTAATCATTGAGCGCACCTCCCGTAAGAGTTTTCTTTACGCTGTCGGCGAAGAGCTTCGATTGTTGCTTGCGCGAAACGTTGAGAGCAATAATGAGCAGACCGATGCAGATCAGCGCGTATTGCCAGCCGTAAAGATATGTGAATAACGAATTGAGCGTGGGAGAGGTAAATATATAGATCGCAACGACGACCAGAGCAATTATCGCCGGGATGATGGCAATTACGGAGCGCATATACATTGATATCTTTATGACGTTCGTCTTAATGCCCATCGAGCGCATTATTGCAATGTCGTTTTTGAAGGAAACGATGGAGCGGGATTGGCAGAGTCTGATGAAGAAGGCAAGGCAAAGCACGGCGCCCAGCCATATTGCAAGCATCATGATCAAAAGGAAACCGTAGGCGAAGCTTTCAAATGCGTCCGGCTTGTAGGTCGCATCGGACATTACGGCAATATAGCCTTCTTGTGTGAGCTTATTTGCCGCGCGCTTTGCTTCGGAATCATTTCCGAACATCAGGGAGAATTGCTTGTAATTATCCTCGGTGTACTGCTTTGCAAGCTCGGCGTACAGGTCTACGCCGATGAATTGGCTGTACTTGGCGGAGTAGTCGTTCAGTTCCTCGGGGAGCGCAGTTGCAAAGCGGTCTTTCACAAGCTCGATCGGGTCGCCGCCCTGTAACGAAACGGTGGCAGACTCCACTTTGGCAGGATCCATTGTTTCCTTGCGGAAATATATCTTATCTCCCAGCTCACGTGACAGACCGTAACCGTTGTCATATTTATTCAAGGTGAACTGATTCAATAGACCGTCAACGGTTGCCGTGATGTTTATTTGATCGGTGCGGTTACTGGTATACCGGATGGCAGAGATGCTTTCAAGTTCGCTTGCCGTAACGTATGCGGTGGGGGTGACGTTGTTGTCATAATAGTAGCCGATGCCGGTTATGACGTAGCGGATGCTGTCAAAGTAGATGGCGGTCTCGCCGAAAACGATGTCCTCATATTCGGTTTTGCGCGAGATGGGAAGGCGGAGCAGTATTTCGCCGGCCTTTTCGGGCAGGGAGCCATCGTATTGTCCGTCAAGCTCGGAGACGTCGCGCAAGAAGAGCTGAAGCGGTTCGTACTCGTAGTAGAAGAAATACTCCGTGTAATATGAGGAGGATGCCGTAACTTTGCGATCGTATAGATAATCGCAACGAACCGCGCTCTCTGCGCCGTACTTTTCGGCAAGGGCATCGATTTCTTCCTGCGTGGGTACGGTGCCGTCCCTGCGAACAACGACGACACGGCCGTCAATATGCTCGAACATATTGTATTGGTTCATCTCCACGATATCGCGGCTGAAGCATATAGACGTAGTGAGGAATATGCCGAGCATGCCGATTGCCATCAGCATGCAGGTGAAAATTGCAAGCTTGGGGCGCGATGCAAATACGTGACCGCCCAGAGTGCTGCCGTTTTTCAGGTCGGAAAGGAAGGCACGCAGGTTGAATTTTTTCTTTTTCGGGGGAGCGTAGTTAAATTCTTTAACCTCGCGAACCGCCTCGCCTGCCGGCTTTTCACCACGGTCAAATTCCACGGAGCCGTCAAAAATGCGGATGTGGCGCGTTGCGTACGCCTCGACCTCCTCATAGTTGTGGGTAACGATGATGAGAAGCTTATCCTTTGAGACCTCGCGTAGAAGCTCGATGATCTCCTTGGAGGTTGCCTCGTCAAGGTTGCCCGTCGGCTCGTCCGCGAGGATTATGGGGCTGTCCTTGGCAAGCGCACGGGCAATGACGGTGCGTTGCTTCTGTCCGCCGGAAAGCTTGGAGCCTTTTTGGCGCAGGTGCTTTTCCATTCCCACACGCGTCAAAAGCTCCACCGCCCTCTTGCGGCGCTCGCGGCGATCCTTGATGTGCATCAGCGCAAGCTCGACGTTTTGCAGGACCGTGTAGCTTTCAAGAATGTTGTAATCCTGAAAGATGAATGAAATGTACTTCGAACGGTATTCTTCCCAATCGGATTCAAGATAATGCGAAGTTGGCGTGTCCTCAATATAAAGCTCGCCCTCCTCGAAACTGTCCATGCTGCTTATTACGTTGAGCAGGGTAGATTTACCCGATCCGGATGCACCTGTGATCGCAACGAACTCGCCGCGCTCAAAGGAAAGGTCGATACCGCGGATGCCCACGGCAACGTTGCCCTCCGAATAGTAGATCTTACCTATGCCCGAAAGTCTCAATAACGGCATAACGAAACCTCCTTCGTGGTTATGACTCTATTATATATCATTTTTTATTAAATTGCAATAGTTATTTTGTTTAAGAAAACATTAAGATGTAAACATATGGACAAAAAGCCTTGCACAGAGACATAAAAAGGTATATCAGCACCGACCTTTTTGAATAACCAAAAGCCCACCTCAAAACGAGGCGGGCTTAGTATTCAGTCGATGGTCATATCCAGCTTGAAGCGAGTGATCTTTCTGAGCGTGTTCTTCGGGAACGGCGTGGTTCTGATCTTAAGGATGCCGATCTTCTTGTATGGAACCGCGTTTTTGTTGTAATCGTCGATATAGGGCTTGAGATGTGCCTTGATGTCCTCGATCTTGTTTGCCTTGATGTAGTCCTCGTCGGGGTAGATCTCGGCAACGATGGCGTTGTGCGCAAGGCCTCGCTTGCTCTGACCCTCGTAAACGACGATGTCAAGAATGCCGGGGGTGGCAATGAGGTCGTTTTCAATCTCCTCGGGGTAGACGTTCTTGCCGTTTGAGAGGATGATGAGGTTCTTTTTGCGTCCGGTTATGAAGAGAACGCCGTCCTCGTCAAGCTTACCGAAGTCGCCGGTGCGGAAATAACCGTCCTCGGTGAAGGCTGCGGCGGTGGCTTCCTCGTCGTTGTAGTAGCCGAGCATGACGTTCGGCCCTTTGACGCAGATCTCGCCCTCACCGTCCTCGTTAGGCTCCATGATCTTGATCTCGTCAATGTCAATCGGGTCGCCGATGGAGCCGGGAACGACGTGGAGGGAGCGGTTGGCCGCAACGATGGGCGCGCATTCGGTAATGCCGTAGCCGTTGAGGGTGTTGATGCCCATTGCCTGGAAGAATTCGAGAATTTCGGGATTGATGGGCGCGCCGCCGCAGATGATCATGCTGATCTCGCCGCCGAATGCAGAACGCACCTGTGCAAATATCTTCTTGCGCAGGTCAATCTTGACTTTGAGCATGCCGTTGCTGACCTTGATCATGCGCTTGATGAGATCCTCCTTGCCCTGCGCCTTGATATTTGCCCAGATCTTGCGGTAGAAGGTCTCAAGATAGAGGGGAACCAGACAAAGATGCTCGGGCTTCTGCTCCTGAAGCTCCTTGGTGATGTACTTAAGTCCGGCTGAGATGTAGACCTCGGCACCGATAACGGTATGGCCGACGAGCATAACGGAGGAGCCGTAGGTGTGGTGGGGAGGAAGAACTCCGACGGTCTTCTTACCGTATGATACATAGGGAACTACGTTGGTAACGTCGGAGAGAACCGCATTCTGCGAAAGCATTACGCCCTTGCCCTTGCCGGTCGTGCCGGAGGTGAAAACGAGCAGCGCAAGTGCCTCGGGGTCTATCTCCGCAAGGAAGTAGGGGTCGGGGTTCTTCTCGAACTTCGGCTTTCCGGCACGCATAGCGGCGCGGAGACTGCGTTCGGTATCTTTTGCCGCAAGCCATATCGGTTCTGCTTCAAATTCTATCTGCTCGGCAATGTACTCGCCCTTTTCTTTGATGTCCTCGTCACAGAAGAGAAAGGATGCGTTTGCCTTGGCAACGGTGTCTGCAAGATCCTCCTTCAGCCATTCGGGGTCGAGGGGGACGAGAACCGCACCTATTGAGAGCGCGGCATAGTAGATCAGGACCCAGTCGTAGCTGAGCTTACCGATGACGGCACAATGCTTGCCGGCACATCCCATATCCGAAAGCTCGCAAGCGAGGGCGCGGACGTCGTCGCGCATGCTTGAAAAACGAATCTTCGTTATCTCGGATTTCGGGGTGCGGCGGAAGGAAAATGCGAATCTCTCGCCGTAGGTTTCACCCGCCCACTCAATAAGCTCACGCATATTGGTGAATTCGTGTTTTTCGTGGATTTGATACTTGTTAACAGTTTTAGCCATTTTATTTACCTCAAATAATTAATTATTGATCTTCATTCCGTCCAAAAAGAAGGAAAAGCTGTATCTGAAATCTGCGATAGCCTTTTCGCGCGGCAGATCGCGCGCAACCGCGTCGGCATTGTAGCCGCGGCAGAAGCACCATATCGAATAGGAGAGGACGTCCTCGTCCACATCCTTGATAAGTTTATGCTCTTTGGCGTAAATTATCAGCTTTTTGATCTCTTCCGTCCACCAGGTGCGGTTCAGGTCGCCGAGCGAATCCTCCTCAAAGACGTATTGATTGAATTTCATTTTTACCTCGTAGGAGAAAACGAGTGTGCGAGTGAGCGCGTCCATGACGTACTCAAAAAAATCCTCGTCACTACCCGGCGGCGTTGCGATTGCATCGCGAACCTTGACTATCGTATTGCGGTAGACGATGTCAAGCACCTCTTCAACGTTTTGGAAGCGGTTGTAAAACACGCGGTTTGAGATATCGAGCTTGCGCAGGATCCGGCGGACTGTCAGCGTTGATGCGCCGCCCTCCATGACGATCTCCTCGACCGCGTCAATGATGTGTTGCGACATTTCGTCGTGTATCAGGCTTACTTCGGGTTCAGCCAACGGTTATCACCACCTTCAGCACAATGTGTGCTGATATTATAGCACACGCTGTGCTGAAAGTCAAGCGTTTTGATTATTATTTACGCTTCGTTCACAAACAAAGCAGATAATGGCTGATGCTTTTGCTTGAAAAACTTACCGCGCAAGGGCGGTCGTCCCTGCGCGGTTAATTGAAAATCGTTCAGTTCGTTGCTTCGGTAAATTCACCGAGCGCCATGTCCTGCAAGGCTTTGAGCAGCTTTGGCGCCTTGCCGCCGACGGGCTTGCCGTCGATCTCCTCGGCTGCCAGGCAGAAGCAGCTGACCGAGGAAACGATTACCTCGTCCGCATCCATCATCTCGTCTACGGTAAATGCTTCCTCTCTGACGGGGATGCCGAGTACGCCGCAGTATCTTATCAGATTCGCGCGCGCAATGCCGGCAAGGATGAGATTGTCGGTAGGTGCGGTGCGGAAAACTCCGTCCTTGATGATGTGAACGTTTGAATGCGCACATTCGGTAACTCTGCTATCCCGGTGAAGCACCGCC
>JBJDZD010000032.1:0-3242 GCA_051867815.1 Eubacteriales bacterium
GTCCACTTTGATTTTTCCAACCTTAATGTCCGCTCTTTCCTACGCAATCTCATCCACGATGGGGCTTACCATACGGCATTATCGCATATTGACCGTCGAGTTCAAAAACTGCCGTTTTGACCGTAAATTGTATCTTTTTTGTGAATGCTATTGATTTTTTCAAGTAAAAGCAGTATACTATAACAGACGTTACAGAATGAGTGTTACAGATAGGAGGAGCGTTATGCCACCGAAAGCAAGGTTTACAAGAGAACAAATTATAAAAGCGGCACTCGGGGTCGTTTCCGAGAAAGGAGCGCAGGCGTTGACTGCCAAGGAGGTGAGCGCGGCGCTCGGCACATCCACCACCCCTATCTTTACCGTGTTCAACTCCATGCAGGAGGTCGGGGATGCCGTCATGCTTGCCGCCATGGAGCGATTTGATGAATACGCACACAAAGCGGCACATATTACGCCCGTTTTCAAGCAGATCGGCATGCAGATGATAATGTTTGCAAAGGAAGAGCCAAAGCTGTACCAACTCATTTATATGTCATCGGGCGGCGAAGCGCATACCTTCGATGAAATTTACTCTCGCTTGGGTACGGTTGCCGATGAATGCCTTGACGTGCTTCAAAAGGATTATGATCTGAGCAAGGAAAACGCCAAAGCTTTGTTTGAGCACGTTTGGATCCACACCTTCGGCATCGGCGCGCTCTGCGCCACCGGAATGTGCGATTTCCCGCACGAACAGATCGCCGATATGCTGACACGGGATTTTACCGCCATGATGATGCTGATAAAATCCGAAAGCGGAAAGGATGAAATAGTATGAAGACGAAGCATGCCAGAATAATTATCTTATGCTTCTTACTCTCGGCCGTATTATCGATCACGGCGTGCGCGGCCGCAGATGATTCCGACGAAAAAGGAGCAATGAATATTGAGTTCGGCGAGAACGGGATGATTCGAAACGGAACGGAGTATTACACTTATCAGGTTGAAGAAGGCCAAAAGGGTATAATTTCCATTAGTATTACGAAAGTGTCGGGACGGCTCGATATAGATATCTATCAGGTCGGCAGTAATGATAAGCAGGATTATACCGGCAGGGACTTGGACAGCGCCTCGTTCGATGTTATCGTGGATGAAACCGGCGAGTATAAGGTTTGCTTTACGGCAAAGGATTTCGTCGGCAGCTATGAGATCCGGTGGAGAACCGAGGATAACGCCGACAAATAACGGCGTATCGTCCTGAACAATCAAAGGAGGAATACAGTTATGAAAAAAAGCAGAAAAAACATTCTGAAATGGGTCTGCGGTATAGTTGCCGCGCTTTTGGTTATCATTGCCGTGGGCGCATGGGCGATGTTCGGCACAATGATCACGGCGGCAAACACGATCGTTAAGCTCGAGGACGGCCTTTATTCCATGGAGTACAAGGGAGATTACGGCTTCGACGAATTTCTCGCCGGGGGCGGTGCCGACAGCGACAGCGCCGTGGCGGATTATCTGGTCTCCTTCCTTTCTCACGGCTTTTACAAGATCGAAAGCGAGGTGCAAACAGGAGAGTTCGGCTGTTCCACCATTTGCACGAAGGACGAAAACGGCACCGTCTTTTTCGGCCGCAACTACGATTGGCAGGAGTGCCGCGCCATAATCGTACATACCGTTCCCGATAACGGATATGAATCCATATCCACCTCCTGCCTTGATTTTCTCGGTTTTGACGAGAACTATGCGCCCGACGGCTCCATGATGGAGCGGATGCAGACCCTGGCGGCAATTTACGTTCCTCTTGACGGTATGAACGAAAAGGGCCTTGTCGTTGCCGACCTTATGGCGGGAGACAAGGAGGAAACTCATCAAAGGACCGACAAGGCAGACCTGACGACCACTACCGCCATTCGTCTTTTGCTGGACAAGGCGGCGACCGTCGACGAAGCGATTGCCTTGCTTCGTCAGTACGATATGAATTCATCAATCGGCTCTGCACATCATCTGTCTATTGCAGATGCCACGGGCAAGAGCGTGGTGGTGGAATATGTTGGCGGAGAAATGCTTGTAACGGAAACGAAGGTGGTGACAAATCACTATCTTGCCGACTGCGAAAAGCAGGGCGTCGGCTCGGAGCAGTCCCATATTCGTTTTGATAAGCTTTCTTCCTACACCGGCACGGCCGACGCTATGGACGTCCGCGATATGCTTGCATCCGTGGCGCAGAAAAACTATCCGCAGTCAGCCGGCAGCTACGAAAAAACCATGTGGAGCATCGTATATTGCCCGGAGGGACTCTGCGCCGATTTCTATTTTGCCGAAGACTATGAACACAGCTACGGTCTGATTCTCCGCGAAAAAGGCAGTTTCTTGAAGCATTGAGGGGCAAAATAAGGATAAACAATCCAAGCACATTCCTTTTAACTATACGGAGGCAGTTATGGCATTTGATTTTAAGAAAGAATACAAAGAATTTTATATGCCCAAGGACAAGCCCGAAATTGTCAATGTTCCAAGGGCAAATTATATAGCCGTCCGAGGTACGGGCGATCCGAATGAAGAAGGCGGAGCATATAAACAGGCGATCGGCGTTTTATATGCCGTGGCGTACACCTTGAAAATGAGCCATAAAACGGATCACAAGATCGAGGGCTTTTTTGAATATGTTGTGCCTCCTCTTGAGGGCTTTTGGTGGCAGGACGGCATCTGCGGCATTGACTATTCCGACAAGTCAACCTTTAATTGGATTTCGGTAATTCGTTTACCCGATTTTGTTTCCAAATCGGATTTCGAATGGGCAGTCCGGACTGCGACAAAAAAGAAAAAGATTGACTGTTCAATGGCAGAGCTTTTGACAATTGATGAGGGCTTGTGCGTTCAAATCATGCACACGGGTCCATTTGATGAGGAGCCTGCGACAGTTGCCCTCATGGACGAATACTTGGAAAAAAACGGATATGTCAATGATTTTACCGACAAACGGCTGCATCACGAAATCTATATGTCCGATGCAAGAAAGGTTGCTTCCGAGAAATGGAAAACCGTCATTCGACATCCTATCAGAAAAAAAGAAGGCTAATGTGAAAGAAGCTTTCGTTTGAAGGTGAATTCACCGATTACTGTTTATAAGGACACAGTATTATGAAATTGTTTGAACAGTTTTTTGCAAATGACAGCACGAGGTATTTCGACTGCCCTGAACCGGAAAATCTGCCGGGTGTAAAAAAGAAGTCATTTGTCCTGCCTTTCCGGGGCGGAGAGATCTG
>JBJDZD010000033.1:0-17305 GCA_051867815.1 Eubacteriales bacterium
GGCTTTACACCCGAAAACTTTGAATTTACCGTAAGAAATGCGACGGACAGCATGGGCTTTGAAAACGGATACACCTTCGTGGAGCTTGACGACGGAAGCGCGATGATAACGGGCGCCGACGTTTCGGGCGACGTCGTGCTTCCGGCAGAGCTTAACGGAAAAAAGGTCACCGCCATCGGTGAAGGCGCGTTCTATAAGGCGACGACCATAACATCCCTTACCATTCCCGACGGGATTGAATCAATCGGTATATACGCATTTTCAGACTGCACCGCACTTGGATCCGTCAGTATTCCGAAATCTGTGTGGAGCATTGAACCTTTTGCCTTTGAGGGTACTCCGTGGCTCGCCGCACAGACGGATGAGTTCGTTACGGCAGGCGACGACGTACTCATCGCCTACAACGGCACGAGCAACACGCCCGTCCTGCCCGACACCGTCCGTCATCTCGGAGGTGCGTTTGCCGCCAATGAGGCCATACGCTCGCTCACCTTGGGGCGCGGCGTCCTTACCGTATCATCCATGGCACTTGCCTTTTGCAAGAACCTTGCTTTGGTAGATCCGGGACTTTCGCTGGTTTACGTCGGCGAGCAAGCCTTCTCCGGTGACGAGAAGCTTACTTCCTTGGTTTTCCCCGATACTCTGCGCTGCATCGGCCCACAGGCGTGCCTTAACTGCTACGAGCTTAAATACCTTTATCTCGGACAGAGCCTGTGCAATCTCGGGCAAAATGCATTTGAATACTGCCAGGCGCTCCGAACCGTATTCATTCCGGAGAGCCTGACGGAGCTGAGGTCGTCACATTTCAAGGACTGCCCCTCCCTCTGCCTCGTGCTTTACGGAGGAAGCGAGGCACGGTTCGATTCCGTTGCAATAAACGACAATGAAAGCAGCTTCAAACGCATCAACAAAGTTTTCAATTACACGGGAGGTATAAATGAATAACAAAAAATTCGCGGCAATGCTTCCACCGCTGACATCGCTCGCTCTCGGAGCGGCATCGGGCGTCGGCTTAACAGTTCTTTACGGCATTACAAAATACCTTCCCTTCTACCTGCTCGGCTTGACCTTATTTCTCCCCTCGGCGGTTTACGTCTCACTCTTTATTCTGAAAATACCTACCGTCAAAGGCAAGCGACCTACGAGCGTCGCGCCGGACAATGTGGGCAAATTCAAGAAAGTGCTGCGCGCGATAGCAAAGCCCTTTGTCTTTATCGGCAGGCACATAAGCGGAAAGCTCCTTCGGTGCATCTCTTATGTAACCGCCGCGGCGGCTTTCGTGATCTTGCAATACTTCTTTGCGATCTCCCTTAAGGCCTCCACCTCGCTTTACAAAGTCAATTACGCGATTGCGGTGGCTTTGATAGTTCTCTTTCTTCTGTTCATTGTCCTCGACAAATGGATGCTTCACACCGACGGAACGGATGAATACGCGCAGGCGCTCACCTGCAACGTTCGATCACTTATAGCCGTCGCAAGGCTTGCGCTCATCGTCATCATACCTGCAATATTTATAAAACTGCTCGGCTTATATGAGCTTCAAAAATACGTGGTTATCGCTCTTGCGGTGCTCTTTTATTGGTGCTCGCTGTTCACGCTCCTTTCTTATATCGCACGTGCGGTAAGGCAGGAGCTTGAAAGCGCACCTGATATACGTATCCCCACGCTGTTCTCCGGCGGAAGCGGCAAGGATATGGGGATCATCTCATACCTTGAGGACAACACGGGCATCACGATGCGCGGACTTTGGAGCGTTAAGCTGATAAAAAAGCTTACCCTTCCCTCTCTTGTCGCCGTATTTCTTCTCTTCTGGATATCGACGGGCTTTGTTGAGGTCGGTTCCGGTCAGCACGCTGCGCTCTACAATTTCGGCAGGCTCGCTCCCGAACCTCTCGAACCCGGCATCCACCTGACTCTCCCTTGGCCCTTTGCCAAGACGGTCATTTACGACACCGATGCTGTTTCTACCATGACCATCGGCTACCGTTCAAACACGGCCGCGGACAACGTTTGGACACAAACGCACGGCTCGGAGGAATACGAGCTTTTGCTGGGCGGCGGTGAAGAACTGGTTTCCATCAATCTCTGCCTTGAATATAAGATAAAAGACCTGAATGAATATCTGCTCAACTGTGCCAACCCGGAGGCGATACTTGAGGCAAGCGCGTACGAGCTGGTTGCCGAAAAGACGATCGTCACCGACCTTGACACCCTTCTATCCGTTGACCGTGAAGCCTTTGCCGCCGACTTTTTGGTTGAGCTTACGCAAAAGCTCGGCGCGCATAACACGGGGCTTGAGGTCGTAAGCGTAGTGCTTGAAAGCATACATCCGCCGCTCGGCATTGCGGATATTTATCAGCAGCTCGTCAGCGCGGAGATCGAGGCAAAAACCATCATAATGAAAGCCGAAGCAACGGCAGCCGTCCGCATTCTTGAAGCGGAAACAGTCAGAAATTCAAATATATCCGTTGCAACCGCAGAACGCCTCAACAAGATAGCGGCGGCACAGGCCGAGGTGGCGGAATTCATGGCAAGTGTCAGCGCGGACAATTCCTACAGCGACGCATACCGTTATTACAAATACCTGAATGCCGTTAAAAACGCATACGGCAACGCAAACCTCATAATCGTCGGCTCGGATGTAGATCAGAATCGCATCTACTTCGGCTCCTTCAATAAATAATCGGGTGATAAATTATGAAGAAAACACAGATAAACGAAACAAACGATAAGGCATCTATCTCGCCCAAGACGCGTGAAAAGAGCAGCTTCGGCATGCGCTTTGTCAAGATATTCATCGCGCTCGTTCTTGTCACCGCGGTAGCCTACTTCGGCTTTACTTTTGAGGTACGCGAGGGCAACTGCGCAGTCGTTCTTCGCTTCGGCGCTCCGCGCGCGCAGATAACGGAATCCGGGCTTTACTTCCGCCTGCCCTGGCCTTTTGAGAACGTAGTTCAGTATGAAAACAGAATGCAGTACCTTGAATCCTACGCGCAGGAAACGGTCACCAAGGATAAGAGGAACATCATACTGACCTCATACGTCGTATGGCAGGTCGAGGATCCCCTCTTGTTCCACAACAGCGTGGGCGCGTTCGGAAGCACCGAAACATATATCGACCAGCAGGTCAGAAGCGCAACACAGAGCGTTATGGGTATGTATAATCTGACCGAACTCGTCTCGCTTGACACGGAGACAATCAAGACCGCAGAGATACAGCAAAAGATATTTGAGAAGGTCAAGGAAAACTGCGAGAAGAACTATGGCATTCTCATCAGCGACGTAAGCATTCTCCGTCTTTCCCTCCCCGATATCAATCTCCAGAGCGTATTCGACCAGATGCGCCAGGACAGGCAGACCGATATCGATACCATCCTTGCCAACGCTGAAAAGGAAGCAAACAAGATCACCTCCGATGCCGATGTTAAAGCCGAGGAGATCATTGCGGACGGTACAAACGAAGCCGCCAAGATAAAGGCTGAAACCGAAAAGGCGGTTGCCGAGATTTACGCAAACGCGCAGGCGGCAAACCTCGATCTCTTTACCTTCCTCAAGAGTCTTGACACCCTTGCGGCATCCGTAAACTCAGGCACCACCCTCATCGTCAGCACCGACTCATATCCCTTCAACGTCCTGAAGGACTACTCCGACATGCTTGAAGGCGAGGGTGATAACACCATAGTCAAAGACCTCTCCTACATACTCACTCAACTGGACGAAACGGACAGGAATGCGCTCATCGCCGCCATCGGTCAGCTTCTCGATGAAGCACAGAAGGGTGATCTGCAATGAAGAAAAATCTCTTGTTTGAGGACATTCTTCGCACCGTGTCGCGCTATTTTGTCGTTATCATTATCGCAGTCGTCGTTCTGATTTGCTGTTCGGGCATAAGATTTATCAAGAGCGGTGAATCGGCAATCATTCTGCGCTTCGGTAAGATAGTCGGCGATACGCCCGAAGAACAGGTTCACGATGCAGGCCTCTTGCTTGCATTCCCCTACATAATCGACGAGGTCATCACCGTACCCACGGGCAGCGTGCAAGAAATGACCGTAAACACCCATTACACGGATGGCGAAATGACCACCTACGACAGAAACGGCTACGTCATCACCGGCGACAACAATATAGCTATCCTATCCGCTTCCGTCAAATATACGATCTCCGATCCCGTGGCATATGCCCTTGCCGTCAAGGATCCACAGGCCGTCATCAACGCCGTAGTCAGCAATGCAATGATCAATGTTGCCGCAAGCTACGCCGTCGACGATATCCTTACCGCCGGCAAAGACGAGTTTACCAAGGCTATCCGCACGCTTTCGCAGGAAAAACTCGATGCCTCCGGCATTGGTGTCACGCTCAGCCAGCTTGAGCTGACCAAAGTGGGCATGCCCGAGGAGGTGCGCGGCATCTACGAGCTTGTTAATTCCACCACGATTCAGGCAAGCACGCGCATTGAGCAGGCACGCCAATATTATGAAACGCGCATTCCTGCCGCAGAAGCACAGGCAAACGCGCTGATCGCCGAGGCGCAAGCACGGTATTCAAACTCCATAGCCGCGGCAAATTCCGACCTCTATGAGTTCTACGGCGTGCTTGACGAATTCAACGCCAATCCCGATGTGGTTCGCATCCGTCTTTATAACACCGCGATAAGTAATATTATCCGCCGAATCGGTACGGTCAAGATAGTTGACGACTCCGATTCCAAGATAATCATCAACTGAGGGCCGCGCATGGAAAACATAGATAACATTGCCAAAAACAGCCTCGACGCACTTGCAAAGGATAATCTCAACGAGAAAAACAGGCGCAGTCTTACCGTAAATCTCATAAGTGCCGCCGCGTCGCTCGTCTGCGTTGCAGTCGGACTTATTTATGCCGCGGTCTTTCCCGACAAGACGACCCTACCTGCTCTCCTCTATACTATCGGCTTTCTCATTGAAGGCATCCCCGTATTTTGGGCGGCGCTGGGAGGCATCTTCTCACGCAATTTCACCAATGCAATGGAAATACTCGTTGCCATTGCAATCACCGCCTGCTATTTTTCGGGCGACCTCATCCTCGCAGTACTCATTCCGCTGATACTCAATATCGCCCATCTGCTTGAAGAAAGAAGCATCATGGGCGGCAGAGAAGCCATCGACGGCTTAAAAAAGATGCGGCAGGACACCGCCGTTCTACTTGAAGGGGACAGAGAAAGGACGGTTGAGGCATCCTCGCTGACCGTCGGTCAGATAATCGTTGTCAAGCCCGGCTCGGGCGTTCCGATTGACGGTAAAGTCATTTCGGGCGAGACGAACGTTGACCAAAAATCGCTCACCGGCGAGCCGCTTCCGGCGCATATCAAGGTCGGTGACCGCGTTTACGCAGGTACCGTCAACATCGACGGGCGCATCCTTGTGGAAGTCGAAAAGGCGTACGTCGATACCTCGTTCTCAAATATTCTCAATATGCTTGAGCAAGCCGAGAGCATTTCCATCCCGGAATCGAAGCTGATCGACCGCTTTATGCGCTATTATATTCCCTTCGTTCTCGCGCTTGCGGCGGCAGTTGCGCTCATAACGAACGACCTTGCCAAAGCGATCGCCATTCTCGTCGTTTCTTGCCCCTGCGGACAGATGCTTGTCAGCTCAGCGCCGATGATAGCGTCCCTCTCCGTTGCAACCAAACGCGGAATTTTGATTAAAAATTCCAAATTCATCGAGGAAATGACTGAGGTCGATACCGTTGTGTTTGACAAAACGGGTACGCTTACCGTGGGTGAACTTTCGTTGACGGACATTCTCCCATTTGAAAGTCACACCGCCGACGAGCTTCTCTGCCTCGCCGCTTCCCTTGCCTGCGGCTCCAATCATCCCGTTTCGCGCGCGGTCACCGACGCCATTGCGGACAGGGATTACGAAAAGCTTGACGAGGTCATGGAGATTCCCGGCAACGGCATGCAGGGCAAAAACAAAAATGGCGAGACCCTTGTCCTGGGCAATAAATATTGGTTTGACAGTCTCGGAATCGCCATTCCCGAAGGCTTTGGCGACGAATTCACCGGCTCTGTCAGCTTCGTCGCATGCGACGGCAAACTCATAGGCTGTCTCGGCTTCAACGACACCGCAAGAGAGGAAGCGTCGGCGAGCATTTGGACGCTTAAAGGAATGGGCATCAAAAACACCGTCATCCTCACGGGCGACCGCGAGATCACCGCAAGAAAAATTGCGGCAGAGGTCGGCGCAGATAATGTAAAATTTCAACTGCTTCCGCAGGATAAGCTGAAAGCGATCAACGAGCTTCGCAAGGTCAGCTGCGTTCTCGCCGTCGGTGACGGCATCAACGACGCCCCGGCACTCCGTCAGGCGGACGTCGGCATTGCGATGGGAGCCATGGGCTCCGATCTTGCAATTCAGTCCGCGGACATCGCGCTGATGAACAATAACCTTGAGAATATCCCATTCATCATCCGCCTCTCGAGGCGCACAAGAAAGATTATTTATCAAAATCTCATTCTGTCGGTGCTGATCAGCCTTACGATGATAGGCCTTTCCCTCTTCGGAGCGATCTCCGCCCTCTTCGGTGCTGTTTTCCATAATGTCGGCGCATTTGCCGTGCTGATAAACAGTTCGAGAATACTAAAAACAAAATAACAGCAAAGCCGCAGGTAAACGCCTGCGGTTTTCTGTTGCGATCCGCACGTTTCGACAGCTTTCGCCATATACTAACATTAGAAGACAATAAATCGGAGGAAGAAATGAGATATATTGCGGTTTTTCCGACGCTCACTCTGGCGCAAAAGGCAGGGCGAGCCATCAAAAACGAGAATTTGGGAGCGCAGGTGGTTAAGGTCGATTCGTCCAAGACGAGGCGCGGATGCTCTTGGGGCGTAGCATTTGACGAGAACGACCTTTTTCGCATAAGAATGATATTCTCCAATCACTCCATAGCAGAACGGGAGATAATCCATGAGTGAACCGATCTATTTAGACAACGCCGCTACGTCATTTCCCAAGCCGCCCGAAGTGATCGAAGAAATGTCTCGGTGCATGAGGGAATACTGCGGCAATCCCGGCCGGGGCGGTCACAGTCTCGCTTTGGCGGCCGCCGAGAAAATATACGACTGCCGCACCCTGCTCGCGCAATTTTTCAATGCCCCGTCACCCGAAAGCGTTGTCTTCACTCCTAATGCTACGGCGGCACTCAATATTGCCATATACTCCCTCGCCAAGGAAGGCGCACACTTCATCTGCTCCGATATGGAGCATAATTCCGTGCGCCGTCCGCTTGAATACCTCATCCGTGAGAAGGGTTGCTCATATTCAACCTTCAATTCCCATGCACTCGACCCGGATAGGAGTCCGCCGAAGATCTGCCGTTCGATCTCGTCGCTCATTCGCCCTGAAACGGTCGCCGTAGTTTGCACCGCATGCCCGAATATCTGCTCTCAGGCAATGCCGCTTGATGAGATCGGCGCTCTTTGCAAACGCTCCGGTATATTCTTCATCGTTGACGGTGCGCAGGGTGCAGGGCATTTTCCGATAGATATGAAGCGCTCGGGCATCTCTGCTCTTGCTCTGCCGGGGCATAAAGGACTATGGGGACCGCAGGGCAGCGGCGCTTTGATAATGAGTGAGGACTTTCCTGCTCGCCCCTTGCTCTACGGAGGCTCCGGAAGCTCCTCTCTCGACCCCGACATGCCTCCCGAATTGCCCGAAAGGCTGGAGGCAGGTACTCTCTCGACCCCGGGGGTCGTGGGCTTAGAGGCAGGAATTCGCGCTCTCTGTGCAATCGGGCTTGAAAAAATATCGGCGCATGAGAGAATTTTGTTCTCAAAAGCACAGAGAATGCTCTCCGAGATTCCCGGTGTGAAGGTATATGCGCCACGTCATCCCGGGTCGGTCATATCATTCAATGTCGGCGTACTGCCGTCCGACAGAGTGGCAAATGCGCTCTCAGAACGCGGAATATGCGTTCGAGGCGGATTCCATTGCAATCCGCTTGCCCACCAAACCCTCGGAAGCGATATTCACGGCAGTATCCGTGCCTCGTTTTCCTATTTTAACACCGCAGAAGATGTCGGAGCACTTGCGCGCGCAGTGCGCGACGTTTCGCGGGATAATCATAAATGAAAAACGCGGCTGTTGCGCATAAGGCAACAGCCGCAAAAAAGCCTACCCGAAATCCGGGTAGGCTTTTTGAATTACCGAATTACTCAGCGTCCTTAGCCTTCTTGGAAGACTTCTTGGCTGCAGCCTCAGCCTCCTCCTCAGCCTTGGTCTTAACGAGAGTAATCAGAGCCATCTCTGCTGCGTCACCGCGGCGAGCGCCGATCTTGTAAATGCAGGTGTAACCGCCGTTTACATCCTCGTAGCGAGGTGCGATCTCGTCGAACAGCTTCTTTACAACCTCATCGGAAGTGATGAAGGCATGAGCTGCGCGGCGGCTTGCAAGTGTATTCTGCTTGCCGAGAGTGATCATCTTCTCTGCAAGTGCACGGACTTCCTTAGCGCGAGTCACAGTGGTCTCAACCTTGCCATGTGCAAGCAAGTAGGTAACGAGACCGCGAAGCATTGCTTTTCTGTGAGCGGTAGTTCTGCCGAGTTTTCTTGTTCCGGGCATCTTTAATGCTCCTCCTTAATGAATCTAATTGTGACTGAAATTATCCGCCTTACTCTTCGTCGTTGCGAAGGGTGAGGCCGAGGCTTTCGAGCTTCTGGATAACTTCTTCAAGCGACTTCTTACCGAGATTACGAACCTTGATCATTTCGTCCTCGGAGCGGCTGACCAAATCTTCTACCGTGTCAATGCCTGCGCGCTTCAAGCAGTTGAAGCTGCGTACAGACAGGTCAAGTTCCTCAATGGTCATCTCAAGAACCTTTTCTTTTTCTTTCTCGGGTCTTTCAATCATGATCTCCGCGTTCTTTGCTTCATCCGACAAATCCACAAACAAGTTGAGATGCTCGTTGAGAATCTTGGCACCGAGCGAAATCGCTTCTTTTGCCGTGATGGTTCCGTTTGTCAGAACCTCAAGTGTGAGTTTATCATAATCGGTCATATTGCTTCCGACACGAGTGTTATCAACCGTGTAGCTGACGTTGTAAACAGGCGTGTAGATCGAGTCTGTATAGATCAGACCGATGGGAGCGGATACTGCAGTACCAAAGCTGTCTGCATGGAGCAGCTTGTTCTTGTCCTGCGAAACATAGCCGCGGCCGTGTTCAAAGGTCAGTTCCATATAAAGGTGAGCGCCCTCTGCAAGAGTTGCGAGATGGTGATCGGAGTTGAGAACTACGATATCGGAATCCTGCTTGATGTGTCCTGCGGTAACATTGTCGGGTCCTACCGCATCAAGGATAACTGTCTTGGGAGCCTGAGTATAGAGCTTTGCAACAATGCCCTTGATATTCAGGATGATCTCAGTCAGATCCTCGGTGACACCGGGAAGCGAGGTGAATTCGTGTAATGCACCGTCTACCTTGATAGATGTAACTGCTACACCGGGAAGCGAGCTGATCAGAACTCTGCGCAGAGAGTTGCCGAGTGTGGTTCCGTAACCGCGCTCAAGCGGCTCAACGATAAACTTACCGCTTCTGCCGTCTTCACTTTCATCTACCGTTACGATATTTGGCTTTTGAATCTCTATCATTCCAGATTATACCCTCCATAAAATATTGTGTTGCGTAAAACTACGCGATTGTTGTGTGCTCCCACCGAATACTGCACAACCCCAAAGCAGGCGATGTGCTTGCATGTGGGAGAATGTGCGGTATTACTTGGAATAGAGCTCGACGATGAGCTGCTCGTTGAAGTCGAAGCCGACGTCTTCTCTTGTGGGAAGAGCGATGACCTTTGCGCTTGCCTTTGCTGCGTCTACTTCAAGCCACTTGGGAGCGTTCTTGCTGCCCATAGCCTCTACGAGAGCCTTGACGGAATCCTTCTCAAGTGCGTTCTCTGCAACGGAGATAACGTCACCTACTTTTACAAGGTAGGAAGGAATGTTGACCTTCTTGCCGTTTACACGGATGTGGTCGTGGAGTGTGAGCTGACGGGACTGAGTTCTGCTCTCGCCGAAGCCCATACGGAATACTGTGTTATCGAGACGTCTCTCAAGAAGGATGAGAAGATTCTCACCGGTCATGCCGGGCATACGGTCTGCCTTCTCGTAGTAGTTGTAGAACTGACGCTCGAGAACGCCGTAAACGCGTTTTACCTTCTCCTTCTCACGGAGCTGTCTGCCGTACTCCTGCAGTTTCTTCTTTGCAGCACCATGCTGACCGGGAGCTGCGGGACCTGCATTGCGGTTACGGGAATTGGGATCGATACGGTCAAAGGGGCACTTGCCCGAGGTGCAACGGTCGCCCTTGAGGAAGAGCTTAACGCCCTCTCTGCGGCAAAGCTTGCATACAGGACCTGTATATCTTGCCATTTTTTGTGGTTCCTCCTAATTATTGATCAAACGCGACGGCGCTTGGGGGGTCTGCATCCATTGTGGGGTACAGGGGTTACGTCTTTAATCATTGTAATCTGAAGACCGAGTGTCTCGAGTGCGCGGATAGCGGACTCACGTCCTGCTCCGGGGCCTCTGACGTAAACTTCAACCGACTTAAGGCCGTGCTCGATTGCTGCCTTTGCAGCAGTCTCGGAAGCGGACTGAGCGGCGAAGGGAGTGGACTTTCTGGAACCCTTGAAGCCGAGTTCACCGGCGGAAGCCCAAGAAATTGCGTTACCCTCGGTATCGGTTACGGTAACGATGGTGTTATTGAAGGTAGCACGAATGTGTACCTGGCCGTTCGGAATATTCTTCTTATCGCGGCGCTTCTTGATAACCTTCTTAGCAACTTTAGCCATAACTTACGAACCTTTCTTCTTGTTAGCGATAGTCTTTACGGGGCCCTTACGAGTTCTTGCGTTGGTCTTAGTTCTCTGACCTCTTACAGGGAGTCCCTTTCTGTGACGGGTACCGCGGTAGCAGTTAATTTCGACGAGACGCTTGATATTGAGAGCAACGTCGCGGCGGAGGTCACCCTCTACTACGTAGTTGTTTTCGATCTCGTCACGGAGCTTTGCAACCTCATCTTCGGTGAGGTCCTTAGCACGAGTGTCGGGATTGATGCCGGTCTTTGCAAGAATATCCTGTGCACTCTTGCGGCCGATACCGTAGATGTAGGTAAGAGCAATCTCAACACGCTTGGAATTAGGAATATCAACACCAGCTATACGAGCCATTCTGTTAATCCTTTCTTTCTTATAAAATAGCTATCAACCCTGACGCTGCTTGTGCTTGGGGTTCTCGCAGATGACCATTACGCGGCCGTGTCTTTTGATGATCTTGCACTTTTCGCAGATCCTCTTAACGGATGGCTTAACTTTCATTAAATTTTACCATACCTTTCTGTAATAAACTTATTTCGTGCGCCAAGTGATGCGTCCCTTGTTGAGGTCGTAAACAGACACCTCAACGGTAACGTGGTCACCGGGCAGGATCCGAATAAAATTCTGGCGGAGCTTTCCCGAAATATGTGCGGTCACAATGTGGCCGTTGGGAAGCTGAACCTTGAAGATCGTGTTGGGCAGAGCCTCAACGACGGTACCTTCAAATTCGATTACGTCATTCTTAGGCATAAACTTTCTCTCCAATCATATTCAGGTTGAGTTCACTCGGAAAGCGCGGTGAGTATCACCGGTCCCTCCGGAGTAATTGCAACGGAGTTCTCGTAATGCGCCGAGAGCGTTCCGTCGGCGGTCTTGACGGTCCATCCGTCGGAAAGCTGGCGCACCTCGTGACCGCCTATGTTTACCATCGGTTCGATGGCAAGGGTCATGCCCACCATAAGCTTTACACCGCGGCCCGCAGTTCCGAAATTCGGAACCTCCGGATCCTCGTGGAGGTCGTGTCCGACTCCGTGACCGATATACCTTCTTACAACGCTGAAGCCCTCTGCTTCAACGCAACTCTGTATCGCGTATCCGATGTCGCCGATGCGCTTTCCTTCGCGGCACTCCTCAAGACCGCAGAAGAAGCTCTTCTTCGTTGTCTCAATGAGATGCGCGGCTTCGTCGCTTACGCGCCCGACGGCAAAGGTTCTTGCCATATCAGAGTTAAATCCCTTATAGAACGCACCGGTATCGATCTTAACGATATCACCCTCGAAGAGTATTCTCTTCTTTGACGGTATGCCGTGGATGACCTCGTCGTTGATGCTGATACATGCGCTTCCGGGGAAGCCGCCGTATCCGAGGAAGCCGGGGCGCGCACCGCATTTTTCAATGTGTGTGCGGATCACCTTGTCGATATCGTAGGTGGAAACGCCCTCGCGGATCATCTCCTGCGCCTTGAACATCGCCTCACAGGCAATCCTGCCGGCTTCTCTCATTACGGCTATTTGCCGGGGATTTTTAATAGGTATCATTATCTGCCGCCAACCTTGACGAGCGCTTCGCGCACAAGTCTTGTTGTATCCTCAACCTCTTCCTGACCCTCAACACGGATGAGCTTTCCTCTCTCTTTATAGAAAGCGAGGAGCGGCTCGGTCTGCGCGTGGTAGTTATGAAGTCTGGTGAGTACGGTCTCCGCCTTGTCGTCGGCTCTGATATAAAGCTCCGAGGAGCATTTGTCGCAGATGCCTTCGACCTTGGACGGTTTGTAGTCGATGTGGTAAGAAGCGCCGCATTTGCAAACGCGTCTGCCCGACATACGAGCTACGATGCGCTCGTCGCTGACATCAATGGAGAGGACTGCGTCAATACGGACGCCCATCTTCTCAAGTGCTTCTGCCTGAGCGATCGAACGGGGAAAGCCGTCAAGAATAAATCCTCTTGCGCATGCGTCGGACGTAAGATAGTCACGAACGATGCCGATAACGATCTCATCGGGAACGAGCGCTCCGCTCTCGACATAGGCTTTTGCAGTCTTACCAAGCTCGGTGCCTGCTGCCATGGCGTCGCGAAGTATCTGACCTGTGGAGATCGCAGGGATCGTTTCTCTCTCGGCGATGAGTTCGGCTTGAGTGCCTTTACCCGCACCGGGGGCTCCCATAATGATAAGATTCATTAAATCTTCCTCCGAAAATCTTGCGGATCGGTATTAACCGAAGAGTCCCTTGGTCTTTGAGCCGCCCATATTGTGGATAGCAAGCTGTGCATCAAGGTCGCGTACCGTCTCAAGAGCAACTCCGATTACGATGAGAAGTGAGTTACCGCCGAAAGCGATAGCGGAGAACGCAACGCTACCGGGGTTGATCATCGAAATCACGATGTTGATGAGCATGGGCAGACCGGAAACGAGGCACAGGAAGATAGCGCCGATAAGGGTTACTCTGTTAAGAATCTTCTTAATATAGGTGATGGTGGGCTTACCCGAACGGATGCCGGGAATGGAGCCGCCATTCTTCTGAATGTTGTTCGCAACCTCAACGGGGTTGAAGGAGATCAGCACGTAGAAGTATGCAAATACTACGATCAGACCCATGTTGATGATGAGGTAGATCCAAGTGTTATAATTGAAATACGAATTTATAAACTTGGCAAAACCGCTATTGGGGACGAACGCCGCAATGGTTGCAGGGAGGGATACGATGGAGCTTGCGAAGATGACGGGCATAACGCCGTTCATATTCAGCTTCATCGGAAGGTTGGAGGACTGTCCGCCGTACATCTTTCTGCCGACTACGCGCTTAGCGTACTGAATCGGAATTCTGCGCTCGGATTCGGTGAACCAAACGATGAATACGATGCTTGCAAGCACGAAGAGAATGGCAAAGATCGCGATGAAAAGGCCGCCGAGATTGAAGCCTGCGAATGCTGCAGGACCGTGGAATACCGTAGTCCAAAGCTGGCCGAGCATACCGGGAAGACCTGCTACGATGTTGGCAAAGAGGATCATGGAGATACCGTTGCCGATACCGTGATCGTTGATCTTCTCTGCAAGCCACATGATAATGGATGCACCTGCACAGTAGCATGCTACGATAACGATCTTATTGAATAAGGTGATACCGTCAACAAGCATTCCGGCAGCTTCCATGTACGCGAGGTAACCGATAGCGGTGAGTATTGAAAGGCCGACAGTGGTATAACGGGTAAGCTGAGTGATGAATGCTCTACCCTCTTCACCGTCCTTCGACTTTCTCTCGAGCCACGGAATGGCAATCGTAAGAAGCTGGATAACGATGGAGGAGGTAATGTAGGGAGATACGGAGAGCGCAAAGAGCGTAGCTTTTGCGAATGCATCACCCGAGAGCAAGTTCAAATAAGTGAAGATTGAGCCGGACATCGTAGTCGTAAAGTACGAATACGCGTTTGAGTCAATAAAGGGTACGGGAATCTGCGCGCCGAGACGGTAAACAATGAGGATGAGCAACGTGAAGAGCATCTTCGTGCGAAGCTCTGTTACCTTCCAGGCATTCTTGAATGTCGCAAACATCCTTATACCTCCTCGCAACTTCCGCCTGCTGCTTCGATCTTTTCCTTTGCTGCCGCAGAGAACTTAGCAGCCTTAACTGTGAGCTTCTTGGTAAGCTCGCCGTTGCCGAGAACCTTGAGACCGTCGTTTGCCTTGCGGATAACACGAGCTGCAAGAAGGGTCTCGATATCAACAACAGCTCCGTCCTCGAAGCGGTTGAGGTCGCTTACATTGATTACAGAGTAAACGGTAGCGAATCTCTTATTGTTGAAGCCTCTCTTGGGAAGCTGTCTGTAGATGGGGAACTGGCCGCCCTCGAAGCCGGGTCTTACACCGCCGCCGGAGCGAGCATTCTGTCCCTTGTGGCCCTTGCCTGCGGTCTTGCCGTTGCCGGAGCCTGTTCCGCGACCCTTGCGGAATCTCTCCTGAACGGAGCCTTCTGCGGGTCTGAGTTCGTTAAGCTTCATTTACGCTTCCTCCTTTACATCCTCAACGGTTACAAGGTGTGCGATAACCTTAACCTTGCCGTCAAGTACGGGACCATCCTGGTGGATGATGGAGTCACCGATCTTCTTAAGACCGAGAGAAGCAGCAGTGCTCTTCTGATTCGGCTTAGCACAGATGAGGGACTTTACGAGAGTTACTTTCTTCATTTCTGAGTACCTCCCTTAACGTCGTCAGCGGTGATGTCACGCAGGCGAGCAACCTCGTCGACCGTGCGAAGCTCGGTAAGACCTGCAACAGTTGCCTTTACTACGTTGATCGGGTTGTTGGAACGGAGGCACTTTGCACGAATGTTGCTGATGCCTGCGGCCTCAAGGACCATACGAACCTTGGAGCCTGCGATGATACCGGTACCGGGGGCAGCGGGCTTAAGAAGCACCTTGCCTGCACCGAACACACCGATTACCTCGTGAGGAATGGTGGTGCCCTTGAGAGCTACGGTTACCATATTCTTCTTAGCGTCTTCGACGCCTTTGCGAATAGCTTCGGTAACTTCGGCAGCCTTGCCGATACCGACGCCAACGCGACCGTGGCCGTCGCCTACTACCATGAGAGCGGCAAAACGAGCGATACGACCGCCTTTAACGGTCTTGGAAACACGGTTCAGGGCTACGAGGTTCTCAATATACTGCTTTTCCTCGTAATTATTGTTTCTGAATGCCATTTTTTACTCCTAAAATGTTCAATTTGTGATAAGTTGAACAGTGTACAAACCGGAAATCAGTCTTTCGACTCAGAACTTCAGGCCGCCCTCGCGAGCGCCTTCAGCCAGTTCCGATACACGTCCGTGATAAAGATAGCCGCCGCGGTCGAATACGACTTCGGTGATACCCTTCTCGATTGCTCTCTCGGCAACAAGCTTGCCGACCTTCTTGGCAGCCTCTTTGTTGCTGCCGGTTTCAAAATCCTTCTCGTAGGAAGAAGCACTTACAAGAGTGATGCCCTTGACATCGTCGATGATCTGTGCGCTGATATTGCTGTTGGAACGATAAACAGCGAGACGAGGACGCTCAGTTGTGCCGGAGATCTTAGCTCTGACTCTGGTATGTCTCTTGATACGCGCTGCGTTCTTATCTTTTCTTGATACCATTGTTCTTTACTCCTCTCTCTTAGTTCTTCTTCTTCATTTCCTTACGGCGGACGTTCTCGCCCTGGTAACGGATACCCTTCTGGTGGTAAGGCTCGGGAGGTCTCTTACCGCGAATAACGGCTGCGATCTGGCCTACGGCCTGCTTGTCGTTACCCTTGATGGTAATGGTGATCGGAACGACCTTCTCTGCAACCTCAAAGGTGATGCCTTCGGGCTGAGGGATCGTGAACTTTGCCTGGGGCTTTCCGTTTACGAGGGAGTGACCTACGTAAAGGAGAAGGTTATTACCCTGCATGGTTGCTCTGTAACCGGTACCGTAGATTTCAAGTACGCGGGTATAGCCCTCGGTAACACCGATAACCATGTTGTTGATAAGTGTACGGGTAAGTCCGTGAAGGCTTCTGTCTGCCTTCTCGTCGGTGGGACGCTCAACAGTGAGAACGCCTGCCTCGACCTTAACTGTCATTCTCTCGCTGATCTTTTCGGTGAGAGTGCCGCGGGGGCCTTTAACAGTTACAAGTCCTGCCTCGGCCTTGACTTCAACACCGGCAGGGAGGGTGATGGGATTTCTTCCTATTCTTGACATCTTTCTGCCTCCTATCTTACCATACAAAGGCAAGCACTTCGCCGCCAACCTTCTCTTTGCGAGCCTGCTTGTCGGTCATGATGCCCTTGGAAGTGGATACGATTGCGATGCCGAGACCGTTCATTACACGGGGCATTTCTTCGCAGCCTGCGTAGATACGAAGACCGGGCTTGGATACTCTGCGAATGCCGCGGAGAACCTTCTGCTTCTTGCCTGTGTACTTAAGGGTGACACGGATGATACCCTGCTTTCCGTCTTCGATTACTTCGTAAGCGGAAACATAACCCTCGTTTACGAGGATTTCGGCGATTGCCTTCTTCATGTTGGATGCCGGAATGTCCACGGTAGGATGCTTTGCGTCGTTAGCATTTCTGATTCGTGTGAGCATATCGGCAATTACGTCTGACATTTGCATTTTAATTTTCCTCCATATGCAAGTTTAATTTATCTTGCTGCCGTTGGCAAACGGCGGCGTATCGGCGGTTAAATCGGGCCGCAGCTTAATTTCCTGCCGATAGTGTGGGGTTGGTAATTAAATTACCAGGATGCCTTTCTTACGCCCGGGATCTCGCCCTTGTAAGCGAGATTGCGGAAGCAGATACGGCAGATGCCGTACTTACGAAGGTAAGCGTGGGGACGGCCGCAGATCTTGCAACGGTTGTACTCACGGGTGGAGAACTTCTGTGCCTTCTGCTGCTTGTTGATCATTGCCTTCTTTGCCATTTTTGCCTACCTC
>JBJDZD010000034.1:0-3190 GCA_051867815.1 Eubacteriales bacterium
GATAATTCTGCATCGGCTGAAAGGGACACCACCCCCTGCCCCCTCCTCGTAAACCGAGGAGGGGAAAAGAGCGTGCAAACTCCATTGCAAAGCTTTCCGGACATCGAAACAGATTGCTTTTCGTTATTTATAAATCATTTTGCGAAGCAAAATGTACCTCTTTCTCCGCGGAGCGAAGCGGAGACGGCAGATGTTGCTTCAATCTTACCGCAAACTCGCGTCCCGATACAAAATTACCGCTCTCGCCCCATCCGCGCCGTGGCAGAGGCGTTTTTCCACGGCTTTGCAAAGCAAAGTCGTGGAAAATGCTCCGATGCCCAACCCCGTGTCGGGGTTGGGCGCTTGGCACGAGCCGTCAGGCGAGTGCTTCGGAGCGCTTTACGCCGAGGGCGTGGCCTTGGGACGGCGCGCGGTATAAGCATAAATTACGAAATAGTGCTTTTCGAGTAAGCGAAAAGCTACCGAACTTCTTGTTTTTTCACTATTACATATTACTTATAAATCGGCAAGCCGATGTCCTTGCCTATATTATACCATTATTCCCCAAACATTTCAATAAATT
The DNA here is from genome assembly GCA_051867815.1 of Eubacteriales bacterium. Lineage (GTDB taxonomy): Bacteria > Bacillota > Clostridia > Oscillospirales > CAG-272 > CAG-390. Next base: position 563 of record JBJDZD010000034.1, read on the forward strand.
TTGAAAAATAATGCCGAAAACTATTGACAATCACTTGACTGTGTGATATAATATAAATACAGCAAAACTGAACATATTTCAATCAGGAGGTTTATTAAAATGTTTTGGATCTTTGCTTCAATAATCGCCGTTGTTGCGCTCTTTGCGGCGCTCGGATTCTCAAAGTCGGGCTGGAAGCTCCGCTCCCGTCAGTTGCTTTCCCTTTGCGGTCTGCTTCTGATGCTCGGAGGCTGTGTTGCCATGGTTCCTACCGGTCATACCGGTATTCTGACCACCTTCGGACACGTCGAGGACAGAACCCTCGAGGCCGGAATGCATTTTAAGCTTCCTTTCCAGCAGATAGTCAATATGGACAACCGCACTCAGGTCGCTCGCGTGGAGCTTTCCGCGTTCTCCAGCGATATCCAGGAGGTTCTGGTCAGCTATTCCATGAACTATCAGATAGAAAAGGCAAACGCGCAGACGATATACAAGAACATCGGCGTTGATTACTACAACACCGTCATGGCGCCCAGAATTCAGGAGGTCGTCAAGAGCGTTATCGCCAAGTACACGGCAGAGGATCTTATCGAGAGCCGTGATGCGCTCTCCATCCAGATTACCAATACGCTCGTCGAGCAGCTCGGAGCATTCAACATTGTGGTCGTTTCGACCTCGGTTGAGGATATCGACTTCTCCGATGCGTTCGCGAAGAGCGTTGAGGAAAAGGTCGTTGCCGAGCAGGCGCTCTTAAAGGCGCAGACCGAGCAGGCGCAGAAGAACATGGAGGAGGAGAAGGCAGCCGAGCGCGAGAAGATCAGGGCGGATGCCGAGGCGCAGGTCAAGGCAATTCAGGCACAGGCCGACGCCGAGGTCAAGAAGATCGCCGCCGCGGCTGAAGCAGAGGCTAAAAAGCTTCAGGCAGACGCCGAAAAATACGCCGGCGAAATGGAAGCCGAGGCGAACAAGGCTCTTGCCGAGTCGCTCACCCCGGAGCTTATCAAGTATCTCCAGGCGCTCGGCTGGGACGGCAAGCTCCCCGATACCGTTGTCAGCGGCACGGATACCGTTTTGCCCATCATCGGCGGTACCACTCAGAATCCTTAAAGTCGGTTTTAACCGGTACCGGGGAGTTTACCCGGTATCGGAGAGCCGAATAACGAAGCAATTTATTAATTTTTTGCGAATTTCAAAATTTTTTTCAATAAAGGCTTGACAAACACGGCGATTTGTGGTATCATATTTAGGCGTTAAAACCGCATGCGCCGTTAGCTCAGCTGGATAGAGTGTTTGGCTACGAACCAAAAGGCCGGGGGTTCGAGTCCCTTACGGCGCGCCATAAACAAAGCAACCACCGCTTTGCGGTGGTTGCTTTGTTTATGCCACACTCCAAAGACTCCGGACCCCGAGCTGTTCGCGGAGCGAACACCTCAGTTTGCGCGGAGTGGGAGGTTTGGCTTGTCGCCGCACTTCGCGCGCAAACGCGGGTTCAGAGTCCCTTACGGCAAAATAACCGAAAATCGCCGCAAAAGGAAGAGGCTGTGCCATGGCGCGGCCTCTCCCTTGACAACCGGCATCATTTGTGATATAATGAGTGTGATAAACCGAAATTTTGACAATAGGAGACGAGGACGGTTATGTCTGAAAAAATCAGGTAATGAATAAAATGAAAATCGAATATGCAGTTAAGCAAAAGAAAGGCCTGCCTTTCATTATGTCATCCGCTGTTTTGTGGACGATCATGCTGATTGCTTTTCTCACGGATTTGGATATTGCCACAAAAAATTGGATTGCCATGTGTTGCTCTGCATTACTTATGCCCGTAGGAATTCTTTTTGGTAAGATAATAAAAGTTAATATATTCAGCAAAGAAAATCCGCTCAGCAGTCTTTCCATTGTAGCGGCACTAAATCAGTTGCTGTACCTTCCGATTGTTTTGTGGGTAATGTATGCTGTTCCGGATAAGATGATTATGGTGTATGCCATGGTCGTCGGCGCACATTTCCTGACTTATTATTGGATCTATTTTTCTCCGACGTATTTTTATGCCTCTATTATCATACCCATTGCATCTTTGATATTGGGTTTGAATTTCAGCCAAGTCGCAGTTTGCCTTGCTTTCGTTGTTTTCGATATTCTTATTTGCGTATTGCTGAGCTTGGAAAATAAGCAAGCCGGGAATTGTCTCGAGGCTATCACCGACAAAGAGTGATTTTGTAAAAATCTCAAATACCCGGTTTCAGATAAGCTTTTCGGTTTTTATCACATAGACGATTGTAAAACTATATTTTACTGTTTTGGCTCGAATAACAAAGCCGACAAAAAATACTTGACTTTTCGGTGTCGATGTAGTATAATAATTCATATATCTGCCCGTGGCACAGCTGGATAGCGCGTCAGACTCCGACTCTGAAGGCCGAAGGTTCGAATCCTTTCGGGCAGGCCACCCCGTCGCGGACGTTTTATCGTTCGCGACGATTTTTCTTTTGATGATCTATTGCCGCACTCACGCTGCCCCTCCCCCGAAAATTCGTCCAAGCCTCTTGCAAAGCCTTGATATTCATGGTATAATATAACCGATATCGAGCATCATCAGCCGGCAGAGGTGTGTTTTCGCGGATTTGCGGCGCGCGAATACTCAAACACGCA
>JBJDZD010000035.1:0-3140 GCA_051867815.1 Eubacteriales bacterium
GAACGACGGCATCGAGCAGACGGAGTTTGAGTGCCCCGGCTGGGGCTGGCCTGCCGCACTCGTTGACGCCGAAAAAGGCTTCCTTTACTACTTCTCCGCTCGCTTCCGCACCAAGCGAGAGCTTGCACGCCCCAATAACGCCTACATTGTCACCAAATTCGCCCTGCCCGACCCGACCGCAGGTGACGTCACCCTCACCGCCCTCGATATCCTCGATCAGTTCACCCTGCCCTTCAACGCCTTTGCAACTCAGGGTGGCACGATCTACGGTGACAAGCTCTACTATTCCTTCGGCTTCGGCCGCGAGGACTCGCCGGATAAGCTCAACGTTGTTGACCTCACCAAAAAGGAATACTGCCTTTGCGAGGATCTCTCCGGTGCCGTCTTTGCCGACGAGGAGGTTGAATGTGTTGCCTTTTACAAGGGCAAAATGTTGATAAACTCACAAAAGGAAAAGATATACGAGCGCGAGGAATTTGATTTTAAGGAGTAAGAAAATGTACACCATCTACGTTAATTTCACCTGCCGTGAGGGCAGACGCGAAGATTATGTCGAGCGGCTTCGTGCCGAGGGCGTTCTTGATGCCGTGCGCGCCGAGGACGGCTGTATCAAATATGATTTTTACTTCTCGGAAAAGGATGCAAATGAGCTTCTCCTTATCGAGGCTTGGGAATCCAAAGAGCATCAAGAGGTACACATCGGTCAGCCCCACATGGCGGCAATGCGCGCCTTCCGCGACGAATACATACTCTTCGCACATCTCGGCGAATTTGCAATAAAATGAAGAAAAACGACGAAAAAACCAACGTGATGCGGCTTCTCGATGCCAAAAATATCGTTTATGACAAGCATCTCTATGTAGATACCGATGCCATAAGCGGCGTGGAGATCGCCGAAGTGCTCAATCAAGACCCCAATCACGTATTCAAGACCCTCGTAACCGTTGGGGCATCGAGGAACCACTTCGTGTTTCTCGTTCCCGTCCACCGCGAGCTTGATCTGAAAAAAGCGGCACGCGCGGCAGGCGAGAAAAGCATAGTCATGATAAAGCAAAAGGAGCTTTTGCCGCTGACCGGCTACATACACGGCGGTTGCTCACCCATCGGCATGAAAAAGCAGTTTCCCACCTTCATCGATGTCACCGCCGAGGACCACCAAACCATTCTTTTCAGCGCCGGAAAGATCGGCTATCAGGTCGAAATAACTCTTGATGAGCTTAGGAAAGCACTTGATTTCAAGCTCACGGATTTGAAAGTTGAGGAAAAAACATGAATTTCAATGAAATAGCTCAAAATCGCCAATCCTGCCGAAACTACGATCCGGCGCGTGCCGTTGAGAAAGCTAAGCTTGATGCGATACTCGAAGCTGCGCGGCTCGCGCCCTCCGCCTGCAACGGACAGCCCTACCACATCACGGTTTGCACCGGCGAGGCAGCAAAACAAGCCGCCAAGGCCACTCAAGGCATGGGAATGAACAAATTCGCATCCGACGCGCCCGTCATCATCGTGATTTCCGAGCAGCCGTACGTTCCCTCCGCCGCCCTCGGCGCAAAAGTTAAGGGCAACGATTACCGCTCAATCGACATCGGGATCCTCTCCGCCTACATCACGGCACAAGCCACCGCGCAGGGGCTTGGCTCATGCATACTCGGCTGGCTCGATGACGAAAAGCTCCGCAAAATATGCTCTCTCGATGCTCCCGTCCGCCTTGTCGTCACTATCGGCTACCCCAAGGATGGCGACCATCTCCGAGACAAAAAGCGCAAGAGCCTCGACGAGCTTGTCTCGTTTCTTGATTGAGCAATTTTGAAATATTCTTCCAAACACCGTGAGCGTATCGCGGTGTTTTGTTGTTCACTTTGCGCTCTTCGCGAACTTCGAGCTTTTTCGCATCTGTTTTTCTTGACATTTAGTGATTTTGGTGATATAATATTATGGGTTTTTTTGTGGCGAGCTTCACCGCGAATACAACCGCTTTGTTATGAAAAATTTTAATTACATAAGGAGTGAAATCAATGGACAATTTGAAAGCTTCAAATTCTCCCGTCATTGCGCCGCGCAAAACGCAAAGCGTGATGATCGACATGCTGATCGCTCTTGCGCCTGCCTTGATTGCGGCAATAGTCTTCTTCGGACTTAAAGCTGCCGTCATAATCGCAGTCTGCGTCGGCACTTCTCTTCTTTCCGAGTTTGTTTTCAACCTGCTCGCGAAGAAGAAACAGACCGTTGGCGATCTCACAGCAGTAGTCACCGGACTTCTGCTCGCGCTCAACCTTTCAACCAAGGTCAGCATCTGGCAATGCGTTGTCGGCTCAGTTTTTGCTATCGTTATCGTCAAGTGTGCCTTCGGCGGACTCGGACGCAACATAACAAACCCCGCAATAACCGCAAGAGTAATGCTTCTCATCGCCTTTACCGATGTTTCGGGCGGCGCAATGACGGGCTTTGCCGAGCTTGAATCGGGAGCAACTCCCCTCGCCATCCTTAAGGGCGAGGCCGGAACTCTTCCCTCCATGCTCGATATGCTGCTCGGCAACCGCGGCGGTGCTATCGGCGAGACCTGTGTAATAGCTCTCGTCCTCGGAGGTGTCTACCTGCTCATCCGTAAGGTCATCACCTGGGAGATCCCCGTTTTCTACATCGGCGGCGCATTCCTTCTTTCGCTTGCCTTCAGCGGCGACGTCACGGCCGCTCTCTACCGCGTTCTCGGCGGCGGACTTATCCTCGGTGCGGTATTTATGGCAACCGACCCCGTAACCTCGCCCAAAAAGTGGTACTGCAAGGCGATCTACGGCCTGCTTTGCGCGCTCATCACCGTTCTCATCCGTTTCTACGGCAACTATCCCGAGGGAGTTTCCTTTGCGATCCTCCTTATGAACATTCTCTGCCCCTATATTGATAAGATCGGCGCAAAAAAGGTCAAGGAAGGAGGAGCTGAGTAATGAAAAATCTCAAACCCACTCTCGTCCTCTCCTGCATCTGCATGGCAGTTGCTCTCATCCTCTCCGCCGTTAACATGGTAACAGGCCCCATCATCGAGGCAAACAGAAATGCTTCCGCAAATGAAGCTCTCCTCGTGGTCCTTCCCGACGGCGAAAGCTTCGAAGAGATCGACGTTGCCGCGGCAGGTCTGCCCTCCA
>JBJDZD010000036.1:0-3128 GCA_051867815.1 Eubacteriales bacterium
GGAGCCGCCGCCCACAGATCCTCGCAGATTTCAACGCCGAAGGTGTATTCGGGCCATCTTCCGACGGTTCCCGGGTTGAAAAGCAGGATCGGACGGGTGGTTGCTTTTGTGAAATCCAGCGGTGTGCCGACAGGTACATACCGACAGAGCGGGCGATGCGTGTGACCGAACAGAATGATATCTGCACCCTCCTCGTAGCCGCGCGCGAGAATGTGGGAAAGCCCCCATTTGACGTCAAAAAGATGACCGTGCGTCATGAATATCTTCTTGCCCTCGAATTCTATCAGCACGGTTTTCTTAGCTTTCAGACGGTTGCGCGCATCCGTGCGAACGTTGCCGAAATATTCGCCGTTGCCCTCGATGAGTATCGTGCGCTTTTCCGTATCGTCGGGGAGTGAGAAGGTGAGGTAGGCAATGCCGTCGCCGAGGTGAACGATGAGGTCGGCGTCGGGGCAGAGCGAGAGTGCCTTTTTGAGAGTTCCCGTATTTTCGTGCGAATCCGATAAAACGAGTATCGTTTTTGCCATTTGCGATCCTTTCGGTCAAATTATTGACATACATTATATATTATAACACGAAATTTCACCTTTGTCTACATTTTTTTGCAAATTCACCACCGAGAATTGACTGCATATACTGTATTGAACATATTTTCGGAGGTATTTACGATGGAATTTGACCGCAACGCGCTTTCGCGCCTGCTTTCACTTAACGACACGCAGCTGAAATTCTTAGTTACCAAATTTGCCCGTGATTACGGCATCGACCTTGCAAGCTATAACGTTACGGAGGGTGATATTTCAAGCGTTCGCCGTGCCCTCGGGTCGCTCAGCGACGAACAGCTGAGCGAGCTTGGCTCAAAACTGTCGGGAGGCAGGAAATGAGCGAGCAGACGCCCGATCTCGGTGCAATGGTATCAAAGCTGCTTTCCAATCCGGAGCTGATCTCGCAAATTGCTTCAACGGTCGGCATTGATGCGCCGCCGCAGGCCGAGGGCGCGCCGAAAAGGGCGGCGGATACCGAGGCACAGGCGGCTGATGCAAAAGCACAGGCGGCATCCGCGCCGTCCGGGGGCGCAGGCACGTCGGGTGGCGGTGGCGGAGCCGGACTTGACGCCATCCTGCCGGTGATCTCGATGCTCGGGGGAGCGGGCGGAGGCGGCAGCGGCCTGTCCGCGCGCAGATGCGCTCTGCTTTCCGCTCTCAAACCCTATTGCAACGAGCACAGATGCAAGACCATTGATTACATGATCGGTATTTCCAAGCTATCAGACACCTTTATTCCGAAGCGAGGTTGAGATGTATCAGAGACAGAACAGAAATGAAGTATCGGTAGAGTTGCCGCGTGATTACAGCGGTAACGCTTTTTCTCCCTTTGGCGGCCGGGAAACGCCTATGCGCGAGGCTTGCCGAACCTCGCCGCCGCCCCCTCCGCCACCACACATGCCGCCGCCCGTAAAGCCGGAGCAGAAGAAAGAGGAATGTCCGTGCAAGGCGGAGGAATGTGCATGTGAGAAGCACGATGACGGGGGAGTGGAGAAGTGCCGTGCCGAGCCGATGCCCCCGGGGCTGGGCGGCCTTTCGGGTCTCCTCGGTGACAATATAGGACTTGAGGAGTTGCTGTTGCTCGGTGTGATCTTCCTTATATTTGCCGATGAAAGCCACCGCGATAACGAGCTTCTCATTTGCCTTTTGCTGATATTGTTTATTTGATGGATCGTACGGATGCCGCGGCTTTCGCCGCATCAATAGGTACCCACTCCTCCCGTCCCCTCCCGTAAACCGGGAGGGGATGCTCGTTTTCAGAGGAGTTACGTTCGGATCTCTGTCCTTTCCCGATATCCGATAATTCAGCATCGGCTATAAGGGACACCACCCCCCGCCCCCTCCTCGTTAACCGAGGAGGGGGAAAGAGAGTGCAGACCTCGATATTCGGCTTTCCGAACGTCTCATCCACGCCGAGAGCATGACCTTGGGACGGCGCGAGTAGCTTTTCATCGTTCCCACATTTGAAAAATAATTGTAAAACAATCATTTCCTCTCTTGCATTTATCAGTTAAATGTTGTATAATAAATATGTATTTTTATTTCCGTCCGAGGGGCGGGATCTTTTGGGGGGAGATCATGCATCAAATAGGCTTTGACAACGATAAGTATCTGCACCTGCAGTCGCAGCGCATAAGGGAGCGAATTGATCGCTTCGGCGGCAAGCTCTATCTCGAATTCGGCGGCAAGCTCTACGATGACAACCACGCCTCGCGCGTTCTGCCCGGCTTTTTGCCGGACAGCAAGATGAAAATGCTTCTCGAACTTAAGGACGAGGCCGAAATAGTCATTGTAATAAATTCGGGCGATATTGAGAAGAATAAAAAACGCGGAGATCTCGGCATTACATACGATACCGACGTCCTCCGTCTTATTGATGTTTTCAGATATTTCGGTCTTTACGTCGGAAGCGTCGTGCTGACAAGATATGAATCCCAGCCTGCTGCGCGCGCCTTCCGCGCAAAGCTCGAGGCACTCGGTATCAGGGTCTACCGCCACTATCCCATCGAGGGCTATCCCTCGAACATTGAGCTTATCGTGTCCGAGGACGGCTACGGTAAGAACGACTTCATTGAGACCGAGCGAAAGCTCGTCGTCGTTACTGCGCCCGGCCCCGGAAGCGGAAAGATGGCGGTTTGCCTTTCACAGGTCTACAATGAGAACCGCCGCGGCGTTCAGGCAGGATACGCAAAATTCGAGACTTTCCCGATCTGGAATCTTCCGCTGAGCCATCCCGTAAATATTGCTTACGAAGCGGCAACGAGCGACCTCAACGACATGAACATGCTCGACCACTTCCACCTTGAGGCATACGGCGAGACCTCGGTCAACTATAATCGCGACATCGAGATATTCCCCGTGCTTTCGGCAACCTTTGAGAAGATCTACGGAACGTGCCCGTACAAGTCCCCCACGGATATGGGCGTAAACATGGCAGGCTACTGTATCGTTGACGATGACGTCGTTCGCGCCGCCGCAAACCGCGAGATAATTCGCCGCTATTATAACGCGCTCGTTTCCGTCCGTAAGGGCGAGGAGTCGCATGATATTATTTACAAGCATGAAATGCAGATGCGGCAGGCA
>JBJDZD010000037.1:0-3120 GCA_051867815.1 Eubacteriales bacterium
CCTCTGTTTACGACGGCTATGACAGCACAACCTACCAGCCCATCAAGTACCTCTACGAGATCGAGGTCGTATTCACTCTCAGCGATGACTGCACGATCGAGACCGTAAGCGTCACTTCTTCTCAGCACACCTGCGAGGCTGACGAGCCTACACCTGGCGCTACCGACACCTATCACGTTGTAGGTCTTGTACCCAACAAGGTAAGCACATACGTCATCGCTCAGACTGTCGGCGAGCGCACCGCCGAGGCTAAGTACAGCCCCGCACAGTATTGGGCAACCGATTGGGAGCTTGTTGACGCAGAAGGCAACGTAATCACCGACACCATCAACGTCAATGCCGGTAAGTACAACACCTTCACCATTAAGGCAAAAGCACCCGAAACCGCAGATATCTCCATGGATAACATCGAGGTCACCTGCGAGGGCATCAACGTTTACAACTGGGGCGAAACCATTAACTTCACCGCATACACCGAGGGAACCTATCAGGTCACAGTCAAGACCTCTCTCAAGTCCGCAACCTACACCGTCGAGGTCGCTCCCGCTAAGCTTGAGTCCCTCAGCCCCTTTGTAATGGATAACGGCTGGAAGGATACGAGCAATCCGTTCACCGCACGCGTTGACGAAAGCGGCAAGGCAAGCGTTATCTTCGGCGCAGAACCCAACAGCGGCGCATCCACTACGATCACCGCAACCGTTGACAACGGTGGCACGCTCGTTAAGAACGACGACGGCACGTACACCCTCACCGACGCAACCGTCGGCACCTACACCGTAACCATCGTTGCTGATGCTGACAACACCGTCACCGCAACCCTCGTTATTACCGTCGCAGAAGCACAGGCTTCTCAGGGACTTACCGGCACTTACGAAGCACAGTTCTACGGCACAACCATGTTCGTTCTTACCTTCGGTGAAAACAACACCGTTACCGTTGAGGATATGAGCACCTACACCACTACCACCTACACACTTGAGTGGGACGCATACTGGGGCTACTACAACCTCATGACCGCTGAGGGCATGATCTCCGGCTACTCCATCGCTGACGACGGCTTCGGCGGCTGGACCTTCAGCAACGGCAGAGCACAGCTGGCACTTACTCCCCGTGACGATTCCGCTGCTCCGATCTCGGGCAAGATGTATGACTCCACCGATAACAATTGGGGTCTTGACTTCGGTACCGAAAGTTTTCTCACCGATTACAACACATGGACCAATTATTACTTCTCCTATACGTATGCAGACGGCGTCATCACCGTAACCTTTACGGATGCTTCCGCTCCCTTTGCAGATGCAACATGGACATACGATTCCTCTACCGGTAATATCACCATTACCGCTGCGGATTCCACTCAGACCGTATTTACCGAGTTCTCTTGGGGTTAATGATCTTATTTTAACAGATTAAAACGCGGGCTGTCCTCGGACAGCCCGTCGGATTACTGACACTCAATCGCTATATTACGGAGATTTATTATGAAATTAAAGCTTAAAATATCCGCAATTATTCTGGCACTCTGCATGGTAATTCCCTCACTTATTGCCTGCACGGGCGAGGGTGTGGACACTACGGCGGAAACCACCGCTTGCGCCCGTCATACGGACACGGATTCAGACGGCGTTTGCGACGTTTGCGGCGCTGAGCTTGGCAATAACTGCAATCACGTTGACCTGGACGGCGACAATCTCTGCGACTTGTGCGATATCATAATGGTCGTTCCCGTCGAATATACCGTTATCCTGACCGATGAGAACAAGACTGCAGTAGCGTACGCTACCGTCAAGCTTTATGCGGACGGTGAGCTTGCGGCAGAGGGACAAACAAATTCCGATGGCAAGTTTACGGGTAGTCTGATCCCGGGTAGCTACGTCGTTATGTTTGAGGGGCTTGCGGACGGTTGGTTCGTTGAATCGAACGGCTTGAGAGTTACTCTGTCGGAGGACTCAAATACTTTCGAGTTTACGGCGGCATCAAGTGCCGCTGACGGAACGGAGGAGCATCCGTTCTATATCTCCACAGAGCCGCTTGAGATTGATTTTGAGGCAAACCAAACCCTCTGTTTCTACACCAAAGGCTCGGACAAATACCTCGTTATCAACAGCGAGAATGTCAAGGTCACCTATTCGGGCAACGATTACCTTCCCGAGAACGGCACGGTCCGGATTCTACTTGCAGGGGCGGATTCCAATTCAACGACGCCATTTACCGTCACCTGCTCGAAAGCGGAGAAGTTAACGCTTACTCTTGAGTTGACTCCCGGCTCTTATGACTTGCCCTTCGATCTCGTTCTCGCGCAGACGACCGCGGCGGATATAAAAAAGGACACCACTGTTTATTATTCCGTCACCGCTCCGGCGGACGGCTTCCTCGTCCTTGAGTGCCCCACGGCGGAGAACAACATCATGATGTATAACAAGACCGCGTATGTCGTTACCGGTTACACCGCCGGCGGCAGAAGCGTCGTTGTCAAGGTAAGCTCGGGCGACGAGGTTTCGATAGCCGTTGCCTCAAGCCTTGACGTTGACAGCACGACGGTTGAGTTTACGGTCACTCTCCATGCCGGCACGCAAGCCGATCCGATACCTGCGTATGCGGGAACGGTCGTTCGCCTTGCGGAAAACGAGACTGCCGTGCTTGAATATCACGGCGACACAAAGACGCTGAGAGTTTCCGCGAACGGAATTAAAATAGCCGTAAACGGCACCGAGCTGACCGCAACCGCGGAGCTTTACACTACCGAGATCGGCGAGGGCAGTATCATCACCGTTACGAATACATCGACGGAGAAGCTGGACGTCGCACTTGCGGTTAATTGAACAAAAACCACCCGAGCAAAGCGCGTGGTCATACGACAGTAACAGCCACAGGAGTCTGCTCTGCTGTGGCTGTTACTGTATCTTTTCTGTAATGTGATAAAATAAATCGTAAGTCGGGAATGATATATCAAAAATAGGCGAAGGGCGGACAGTCAAATGACATATAGATTTCATGCGGACATATATACTGAGGGTGGCCGCGCATTTATCGGTATACCGTTTAATGTGTGGGAAGAGACCGGAATAAAGGGGAATATTCCATGCAGGGTATCTATCCTTGATCTTGCTTTTGAATGTA
>JBJDZD010000038.1:0-3110 GCA_051867815.1 Eubacteriales bacterium
CCTTACACTAATTCAGTTTTTCACAATTTTCACTTTTTGCAGTGAATATTCACTGCCCGGCGATAACTTAGAGCAAACCGTATTGCGCATGGAAAAGGAGAAAACGGTATGAAATACATATTGAAAAAGGAATTGACGCTAAGCGCTTCCGTTTTGTCATATCTTTTCGTATTCTTCGGACTTATGTTCTTCGTTCCCGGTTATCCGATCCTGTGCGGTGTGTTTTTCGTGACGCTCGGAATTTTTCAAAGCTTTCAGAATGCACGTGAGGCAAACGACATTGTTTTTTCCGCTCTCCTGCCGATCGCCAAGAAGGATGTCGTCAAGGGAAAATTTGTTTTCTCCTGCTTCATTGAGCTGTGCAGTCTGATCTTGATGGCAATCTCAACCGTTATTCGTATGACAGTTGCAGAAGATACCGGCGTATATCGAAATAATGCCCTGATGAATGCAAATCTCTTTGCATTGGGAATGGCGATGTTTATCTTCGGCCTGTTTAACCTGATTTTCATCGGCGGTTTCTTCAAAACAGCCTATAAATTCGGGAAGCCCTTCGTTGCACACATCGTTGTGACATTCGTGATGATCGGAGCAGGCGAAGCGTTACATCATATTCCGGGATTACAGGCTTTGAATGCTTTCGGTTTTGAGCATTTCTTCTTGCAGCTCGGATTGCTTGCCTGCGGTATCGTTTTATATATTACGCTTACCGTTTTGTCGTATCGCTCGGCTTGTCGGAATTTTGAACGAATTGACTTATAAGGAGAAAGCTTATGTTACGAGATAATTTGATCGTTTTACGAAATATGTATGGCATGTCTCAGGAAGAGATTGCGGAAAAGATCGGCATTTCCCGTCAGGCGTACGCAAAGTGGGAGAGCGGCACGACTGTGCCCGATGTTGAAAAATGCAAGCGTTTGGCAGACTTCTATGACGTGACCATTGACAGCTTGATGAAAACGGCAGCCGACGACAAGATAGGTATGATTCCGCCTGCGCCTAAGGGTAAGAATATATGGGGAAGCGTGACGATAAACGAACGCGGACAGCTGGTCATACCAAAGGCGGCAAGGGATAAGTTCGGCTTGAGCGGCGGACAGCGCCTGATCGTACTCAGCGACGAGGAAGGCATTGCTTTGATTTCCGCAGAAGTGTTTGAGTCAAAAATGAAGGCTGCGATGGAATACGCCTCGATGATGAACGATGAAGAATAAAATCAAAAAGCCGTGAATCGTAGGGTTCGCGGCTTTTGTTCATAAATTTTAAGGCATTAAAAATATCTCGCGCCTTATGGTGTTACACAGCACGAAAAGCGGCTGGGAAGCGAGAAAGAAATAAACGAAAAGCGTTGGCAATGCTTGTGCTTCGGCAGACATAAATAAGTAGCCGAAGATCCCGTAATGCGAAATCATGCCCGAAAGAAAAACATACAAACACGCGGCGACCGAAGCAAACGCTGCTTTTAACATAAGATTGAATCGACGGTAGAATATGTTTTTCTCAAAGAAATATATGCCCAGTGCGAATAACATTCCGAAAAGCAGATTTGCTGTAAAATTCGGCTCGCTTATGACGCTCGGCAAAAGAGTGTGAAGCGGAACGGGAACAATTTGGTATGAAAACGGGTAAAAAAGCTGTGAAATATAGCGGATAAAGTAACCGACGAGTGCCGCACCGAATGCCCAGAGGCTTCCGCCGATAGCCGCCACGGTAACGGCCTCCCCCTTGACCGTGCCGAGCCACAAAAGCGACTTTTTTTCGTTTTCGGGCTTTATATTGGGCATTTTTGACCTCCTATATGAGTGTTGTTTTAATTATTGACGTCAAAACCGCTCATAAATCACGAAAAATTGCTTTTACCTATTGAAAAAAAACAATTAATTTGATATAATAATATAATGAATAAGTTTGATAGGGGGGTGTCGGCATGAAGGTCTTGTTTGACAACTGCAAGGTTTTTGACAGCGTAAGCAGAATATTCAAAAGCAGATCAATGCTTGTCGGTGACGGCATAATTCTTGATTTTTTGCGTAACACGGATCCCATGCCGGACGTTGATTCCGTCATTGACTGTGAAGGAAAACAAATCATTCCCGGTCTGGTTGATATCCACACGCATGGAAGAGTCGGCTGTGACTTTAACACCGCAAATGCGGATGACATGTGCGCAATGGCAAAATCCTACGCCGAATACGGTACGACCTCCGTTTTTCCGACACTTGCAACTGCGGAGTTTGACGATCTCTGTTCCCAAGCCGACCTGATCGAAAGTCTGAAGGGCGAGACCGACGGAGCGGAATTTCTCGGCGTTCATCTTGAAGGCAGGTATCTCAACCCCGAAAAGAGCGGAGCGCACAACCCCTCGCTTCTTGCCCTGCCGAATGTCGCGGAGCTTGAAGAGCTTGCGTCACATTGCAAAAGTCCGATGCGTGTCAGCGCGGCGCTTGAGCTTGAGGGCGGTGATGCCTTTGCCGAGAGGGCAAAACAGCTCGGCATATTCCTCTCCCTCGGCCATACGGGCGCAAACTACGCGCAGACAAAGGAGATTTACCGCAAGTACGGCGTTTCGTTCACGCATACGTATAATTGCATGAACCCCATCCACCATAGGGACGGCGGCACGGTTCTCGCCGCTCTCGAATCGGGCGGCTTTTGCGAGCTTATCTGTGACGGCCATCATATTTCACCTGAAATGGTTGCCTTCACATACAGGATGATAGGGCGAGACCGTCTCGTTCTTGTCAGCGACTCCATGGCGGCAACCGCTTATCCGGACGGTGACTACGAGATAGCAGGCAACCCCGTTATAGTAAAGGACGGCGTAGCGCGTACGCTCGGCGGCAATCTTGCCGGAAGCACGCTCTCACTCGTCCGCGCAGTTGAAAACCTCGCGCGATTTGCGGACATCCCGATAACGGATGCCCTTATATGCGCCACACTCACCCCTGCCCGTGCGGTCGGACTTGACCATTCCGTCGGAAAGCTTGACATAGGCAACCGCGCCGATTTCATCATCGGCTCGCTTTCGCCGCTCAAAATAGACGTAGAGCAGGTCTTTGTCGGCGGCGACACAGTATATTAATGCCATGAAGATAAACAAAAAAGAATTT
>JBJDZD010000039.1:0-3096 GCA_051867815.1 Eubacteriales bacterium
CAATAGCACGGTTGATCGCCTGACGGATCCACCAGGTTGCATAGGTGGAGAACTTGAAGCCCTTTTCATAATCGAACTTATCAACCGCCTTGATAAGACCGAGGTTGCCCTCTTGAATGAGGTCAAGGAAGAACATGCCCTTGCCTACGTATCTCTTTGCAATGCTGACGACAAGGCGGAGGTTTGCCTCAACGAGCTTATCCTTTGCCTGCTTTCTGACCTCATCGGGAAGCTCCTCGTTGTACATTACCTTTGCAAGCTCAAGCTCCTCCTCCTGAGAAAGAAGCTCGACTCGTCCGATCTCCTTGAGGTACATGCGGACCGGGTCGTCGATAGCAAGGCCTTCCTGCTCAAGCAGACGCTCCATTTCGTCGCTGTCTGCGAATTTTTCGACCTCGCTCTCGATCTTGTCCATTTCGCTTGCCGGCATTTCGTCGGCAAGGAGCAGGTCGTCGTCTGCGCCGTCATCGAATATTTCCGTGATATCATCGGAATCGGTCATACCGTCGATTACGTCCTTGTAATCAATATTGGAATTATCGGGATTTTCGAGAAAATCATTGACTTCCATTTTCTTATCCATCGTTTTTTATCCTTTCCTATGTATAAATACAAATTTAATTTTCTTTGTTTTATTCGCCGCGCTTTTTGCGCGCCTCCTCAAGCATGCGTCGCTTTTGGGCAAGCTTGTCCTCGAGCGAAAGCCCTCCGTTCTGCTTTTCGCTTTCCTTTTCACTTTCAAAGCGAAGAATTGCGGCAGTTGACTTAAATACCTCGGGACCGTTCTCTGCCAATGCTCTGCGGCGGATCTGCATATCCTGAAGCGCGGACATTTCATCGGGATTGAAGGTCTCACCAAGCAGGGCATAAACGAATCCGCCGTTTGCTTCAAGCTCCATGATTGCCTTAAACGCTCTGCGGCCGAATTCGGTCAGAAAATCGTTTTCCGACAGCTGATACTCACCTTTGGCAACTCCCTCCCGATATTCCGGATAAATCATAAGCAGGCCGAGCAGAGCTTCCTCGGCGTACGAAGCACGCAAATTCTTTGCGGCGTCGGGATTTATCCGATTTGAGTATTGGCGAAGAGAGGCGTGCGCCTCGCGGTTTTGGTCTTTGTTATAGTCACGAATCTTTTTGCTTCGCAGCTTCTCGGCATCCGTTTTTATCGCGTCGGGTGAGATGGAAAGTGCCTCGCCGGCGCGCTTTGAATACAGCTCGCGCTCAACGCTGGAATGATAATCCGAAATTATTGCGGCAAGCTCCTCCGCGGCACGGCGTTTGTTATCGACCTGTGAAATGTCGTACTTTCCGAGTACTGCCTCAAGCTTGTATTCAAATCCCGTGCGGCTTTCGGTGAGAAGCGCACGGAACGCGTCCGCGCCCTTCTTTTTGATAAACTCGTCCGGGTCTTTTGCACCCTGCATTTTCAATACGCGCACGTCAACGCCGACGCGCCCCAGCAAAAGCATTGCCTTGCTTGCCGCCTTTTGACCGGCTTCGTCGGAGTCATACGAAATAATGACCTTTTTGGTGTATCTTGAAATGATGCGGGCGTGTTCATCCGTTATCGCCGTTCCGAGAGTGGCGACCGCATAGGGGAAGCCCGCTTGATGGAGGGAGATAACGTCCATATATCCCTCACAAAGAATGAGCTGATCCGCGCAGAAGCCCTTGGCGTAATTGAGTGCGAAGAGATTCTTGCTCTTTTTGAACGCCGGGGTATCCGAGGAGTTAAGGTACTTGGGCTTGCTGTCATCCATAACTCTGCCGCCGAAGCCGACGATGTTGCGCGAGGTGTCCACTATCGGAAAAATGACGCGGTTACGGAAATAATCGTAAGCTCTGCCCGTTTTTTGGCTCTTCCCGCAAAGGAAGCCGGCAATCATTTCCTCCTCGGTAAAGCCGAGGCTCTTGAGGTGGTTTGTCAGCTTGCCGAAATCATCGGGGGCGTAGCCGAGGTAAAACTGCTTTGAGGTTGCCTCTGTGATGGCGCGCTTTTTGAAATATTCCCTCGCTTCTGCACCGCACGGCTCTTTAGTCAGACAATGACGGAAGAATCTCGCGGCGGCTTCATTCATTTTAAGGATGCGCTCGCGTTTGATTCCGCGTTCACCGTACGCCTGTTCTGCCGTTTCCGGTATCTCGATGCCTGCGCGTTTCGCAAGCAGTTCAAGCGCCGTGGGATAATCGACGTTCTCCATCTTCATGATGAAGGTGACGACATCGCCGCCCGTACCGCAACCGAAGCAATAAAAGCTGTCCGTTGCCGAAAAAACGGTGAAGGAGGGCGATTTTTCGCTGTGGAAGGGGCAAAGGCCGACCAAATTGGATCCTGCGTTTTTAAGCGTCACGTATGATCCGATGACCTGCTCGATGTCGTTGCGACGAATTATTTCTTCGACAACATCTCTCGGTATCTTCAATCGTCCCCACCTCCTTATTAATTAACAAATTGTAAAGCTGCGTTTTACAATCGGCCGATTTTCAGCTACATTATACAATATACGCAGAAAAATCGCAAAAAACTCTTTTTTGCAAAGACTTTTTTGCGATTTTTCGCATTTTTTATTGGAAACCGTTATAAAACCTTCCTCGGCGGCGCAAGTTTTCTGCCCGTCTCCTCCGGAATCGACCGTCCACCCGTCAGGTCACGCATACGGATCCTGAAGGCTTCGACCGTGGCTGTTGGGGCGCTGAGAGTCAAAACGACATCCGCGGCAAACTCCGAGCCTTCCACTTCAATGGCAAATTTTGAAAACTCGTTCTGAACGCGAGCGTGGTCGTTATACGAACATTTCATTTTAAGCACCACGACCTCCTCAAGGGTTATGATGCCCGCATTTGCGACCGCCGCGCTTGCGGCAGACGAATAGGCGCGGACAAGTCCGCCCGTGCCGAGCAGTATTCCGCCGAAATACCGCGTGACGACCACGGCGGCACCGTCAAGGCCGTTCTTGCAGAGAACGTCAAGCACGGGCATGCCGGCGCTTCCCTGCGGCTCGCCGTCATCGGAATATCGTTTGAGCGCGCCGCCGCGCAAAACGTAAGCAAAGACGTTGTGCCTCGCGTCGGCGTGCTTTTTCTTGATTGAAG
>JBJDZD010000040.1:0-3063 GCA_051867815.1 Eubacteriales bacterium
CGCAGAAGATGCGGTACAAAGTTCTTTTCTCAAAATAACCGAATACATAGATAAGCCAATGGCGATTTTTTTATACAAAACAGCCTCCGGAAATAATATACATAAAATGTATCATTATTTTCGGAGGTTGTCAATAATTCATTCCTGTTCGTCGAAGTAATCCGCCTAATCGTTGCAGTTTCGCAACATAATACGCGTTTCAAAAATCAAATTTTCGCAAGTGAAAGCCACGTCTCCTTCATATTTTTCAACCAACTGCTTTATACTTGCAATACCAAAACCGTGTTTCCCTCTTTCTCTTTTGGTAGTATGTAAATTGTTAATATCAACATTGGCAACAACATTGTTTTTTATTATTATTACGATATGGATTTTTGGTCGAGATGACAGGATTCAGAACCTATGCGCGCGATAGAAACAGTACAAACACTTAGTATTGCTTTACCGCGCGCTATGGCAAATGCAAGCATTTGCGAGCTTCAAATCGATAATATGCAATCAAAAAATCCATAGGTGGACAAGTCCACCTATGGATTTTTGGTACGAGTGTTCATAACGGATTTGATTAAATACATGAAAAGCAAGCCGTAACACACATATTCGGCACTCAAACCGCCTGTTTTCGTTCCTTCAAACACAAAATGGAGGGATATATCATGAAAAACGAAATTACTTACACAGAAATCAATGGCATCAACTATCCGAACCTCGCATTGCCGAAGCAACCGAATGTTAATATCGGAAAATACGGGCATATGCGGCTCGACTTCTTGAAAAAGCACCGTAGAGGCACGTATACTACTCTATTGACCGAAGGAAGATTAGCGGCACATTTATTTGCCATAGATCAAAAAGCACGCTCACAAGTCGAATATCTGACCACAAAGTTAGCCAAGAAGCGCTGCATCGACGAAAACCTCAAAGCGAGCAATTCACTCCAGTGGGTGAAAGAAATGAATAACTGCAAGGCATCCGCCGAGGAAGTTGTGCTTCGGGAGGTGATTTACAAATGAGATCTGTTATTACAGAACTATGACATGGTAATATTATTCCTCAAGATAACGGTATACTTAACAAATCCGAATTCAAGAAGCTACTTGGCGATACCGCCCGGCATCGCGGCAAGTTGTGAGAGACATTGAATAGCAAGCAAATTGTACTTCTTAACAAGATGTTGGCACCGAATCGAGTTGATAGTCTTGCAGAAGCAAGAGTGTCTGAATATGATTTCAAGATTGGAACGAAGATAATGCTTGAAATGCTGACAGAAAAATCAAATTGTCCCCGATAACCCTATCGGGGGCAATTATTTTGCGCCGTAATAACAATATCTACTTAATCTATAGCGAATTTTCATTGATTTCAAATGAATAAAGGGATTCGCTTTATTTTTGTTTAATGAAATAGTTCTGTGTGAATCTGACCGAACCAAAACAGTCTGTTTTTTCGCGCGAATCGTATAAGCAATCAAATTTCAACATGCTTATACATCTGACAAAGTTTTATTTCGATCTACTTATGTGCAAATATACCGAATTGACATTCTTGTTCAGAATCCAAAGCAAAACACTTATCTCACAGAATTTATCTGTTCCTCATCCAAAAATCAACCGCTTGGTCAAACCATCCCTCGGCATTCGTGCCGACGCCAAGTCCGAACCCGTGCGGAAGTCCGCGATAGGAATGGTATTCGGTCGCCACACCCATAGCGGCGAGGTTATCCACTCTGCGTTTCATGGTTTGATAGTTGGCAATGCCATCGCTTTCACCAACCGTTACGAAAGTAGCAGGCTCGCCTTCGGAATTATATTCGCTGTGTCCGGTGTACTGCATCACTACCACGCTCGGCTTGGGAATCCCTGCCGAACCGCCGTATCTTTGTACGCCCCACGAACCGATGGTTGCCGCCATTCTTGCGCCTGCGCTTCCTCCCCATACGGAATATCCATTCGTATCTACGCCGAGTTCTTCAGCGTTAGCAAAAATAAACGAGATTGCCCTCGATAAATCTTCGTAAGCCGTCTGTGCGCCGGGACGATATATGATTGCAAAGGCATTATATCCTTTTTTCGAGAGTTCCAGAGCGTGAGGGAAGCTGTCGTGCATTGCGCCTACGTATGCCCAACCTCCGCCTGCGCAAGTTACCGCAAACGGCGCTCCCTTTTCTCCTCTGAAAAAGAACAGTCCCGTGTCTGCCTTTCGGGGATCTGCTGCTTTTTCCGCATCCGTATAAATATCGTAGAACACCTGATTCCCCGAAAGCGTCTGGTCTTTCAGATAATTGCAGATCTCTACCGTATGATCTACGTTGATATAGTTATACCAGGTAAGGCGCAGATTGCCGAGAGTATCTCCGCTAAAGTAGCCGCTGTCCACAGGAAATATCATTCTGCCGAAATCCCCGAACGCAGGGTCGTTGATCACATCGGTAATTTTCGTATCTGCCGTATAATCCGATTTTAATGTATTGCCAGTATCTTTCCACACCCAGGACAGTGCGTTGTAAAAATACTCGCTTGCCGCCCTTCCGTCGTGAGAATATCCCTCTTTTACAAGATAGGCGAGATTTCCGTCCTTTTCGTTATCCGCCTCCGTAAACATATCCGTCGCAAGCATGGCGTTTATCTGACTCGTAAAAGCAGAATAAGCAAAATCGTTTGTTCCCGACATAGCCAAAATAAAGAAATCGTCCGCACCGTATCCCGACTGTTTTACGATATTTTCCATATAAGCCCCGTCGAAAGTAATTGCGCCGCTTGACGGGAAGAAATAGCGGAAATAATCGAGGCAATATTCAAATGTGCGCCAGGTTGTAACCGAACCCATAGAAAAGCCCATAAACGCGCGGTGATTGCGGGAAGCGATGAGATCTTCGGCATTCGTACTTTCCGCATAAGACGAGTACTTTCCCTCCACGGCAGGTATCAGATCGTTTGTAAGTTCGTTATGATAATTCCGCGTGAGTTGCAGGGCGAGAGAATAATTGTCGCTGTCCTGACCGTTCTCGTTGGTGTTGTTGTAGGTAGGGCATACGATAATCAGCGGAGCAAATACTCCCTTTTC
>JBJDZD010000041.1:0-2912 GCA_051867815.1 Eubacteriales bacterium
CTGCAAAAGTAAATAGGAAACCAGTACTTTTCATTACTCTTTTTTATTATTAGGAGTATTCGGTTCAAATCCTTATTCGACTTTGTCTTTCCTCTTATAGAAGCAACGAGTTCCAAACAAAAGGAATTTTGCTTCTCTGCATCCAAAACGCAAAAAAGAGACCCGAGTCATCGGGTCTCTTCGTCTTGGGTATCGATATGGCGTTGCTTTGGCGCGGTCGATATCTCTCATTTAGTCATTGTTTCTCCGACAGCAGCAGGAGCAGCTATCCAAGGCATACTGTCTGATGTAATATTCATCGGCACAACATCTCTGTCTGTTACAGCAACAGCGACAGCAACAGCCACAAGGACAATTGCCGCAACCGGAACGGCGCTCTGCCGAGCGAGAGTTTGCATTCGTCAGTCCGCCTGACCAGCCGTTTCCGCAGTTACAGCCGCAGGAATCGGATCTCGACTGAGACCAGGAAGAAGAACAAGAGCCACAGGAATTTCGGCAACAATCGCAACGATCGCTTCTATTCTCCGAACCGGACCGCCCGCTTCTGTTACAGGGACAAGATGAGCAAGTCATATAAGAAGCATAGTAATACATTCGTGTTTCTCCGCGTAATATATTGCAGGGGCTTTCTCCCCTACACCCCATCCTATGCTCCGATCCCTGACAAATGTGCCGCCTTCTCGGCCTTCCGAAAAACAAAAAACAGTGTGATCTTTCGATCACACTGCTTTGATTGTCGCGAATGATTACTTGACGATCTTGGAAACAACGCCGGAACCTACGGTTCTGCCGCCTTCACGGATAGCGAAACGAAGACCCTCTTCTACAGCGACGGGCTTGATCAGCTCAACCTTAATGGTGACATGGTCGCCGGGCATAACCATTTCGGTACCTGCGGGAAGCTCGATGGAACCGGTAACGTCAGTCGTTCTGATGAAGAACTGAGGTCTGTAATGGTTGAAGAAAGGAGTATGACGGCCACCTTCGTCAGCCTTCAGTACGTATACCTGGCCTTCGAACTCGGTGTGAGGATGAACGGTGTTGGGCTTTGCAAGAACCTGTCCTTTTTCGATATCTCTACGATCGATACCACGAAGAAGGGCACCTACGTTGAAGCCTGCAAGAGCTTCGTCAACGGACTTGTGGAACATCTCAAGACCGGTGATGACGGTGGGACGGGGCTTTTCGATCAGACCGACGATTTCAGCGGGATCGCCAACCTTAGCGGTACCACGCTCTACTCTACCGGTAGCAACGGTACCACGACCGGAGATCGTGAATACGTCCTCGACGGGAAGAAGGAAGGGCTTTGCGGTATCTCTTTCGGGAGTAGGGATATAGCTGTCAACGGTATCCATGAGCTCAAGGATGCACTGGCACTCATCGGAAGCGAGGATCTCTGCATCGGAAATGCCGGAGGTGGCCTTCTCAAGAGCCTTCAGAGCGGAACCACGAACGATAGGAGTATCGTCGCCGGGGAACTCATACTGATTGAGGGTATCGCGGATATCCATCTCAACGAGCTCCTGAATCTCTTCGTCAGCGTCGTCGCACTTGTTCATGAATACTACGATATAAGGAACGCCTACCTGACGAGCAAGAAGGATGTGCTCCTTGGTCTGAGGCATACAACCGTCGGTAGCTGCAACGACGAGGATAGCGCCGTCCATCTGAGCTGCACCGGTGATCATGTTCTTGACATAGTCTGCGTGGCCCGGGCAGTCAACGTGTGCATAGTGACGAGCAGCAGTCTCATATTCTACGTGTGCGGTGTTAATTGTGATACCACGAGCCTTCTCTTCGGGAGCCTTATCGATCTCGTCGTATCTCATCTTCTGAGCCTGACCCTTACATGCCATTACCATGGTGATAGCTGCGGTCAAAGTGGTCTTGCCGTGGTCAACGTGGCCGATAGTACCAATGTTAACGTGGGGCTTGCTGTTGTCGTATTTAGCTTTAGCCATTTTTTGTTCCTCCAAAAAAATTACTGAAATTAAAAATGATAACTTTCGCCTTTTTGAGCACGCAACTATCGATTGTATACACAATGCTAAGCCTCTCTCAAAATAGCGATATTATTATATCCCAATTCGGAAAAGAATGCAATCCTTTTGAAGTAATTTTTCAAAAAAATTCCATCACTTCGCCGAAATTTTCCGAAAGCGGAGTTATCCGCCGCTTTCGGACAGGCGATTTTTGTTTATTGAAGCAATCAACCCTTCGCGCGGCTCTTGATGACCGCATCCGCTACGGACTTGGGCACTTCGGAGTAGTGGTCGAACTGCATGGTGAACATACCTCTACCCTGGGTATTGGAACGAAGCGCGGTCGCATAACCGAACATTTCGGACAGAGGGATCTCTGCGTCGATGATCTTGGAACCTGCTCTTTCGTCCGTGCTCGAAACGGTACCGCGACGACGGGTAACGTCTCCCATCAGGGCGCCGAAGTAATCGTCGGGCGTTACGATCTCGACCTTCATGATCGGCTCAAGAAGGACGGGCTTTGCCTTTTCAACGCCGTTCTTGAAGCCCATGGAGCCTGCGATCTTGAACGCCATTTCGGACGAGTCGACTTCGTGGAAGGAACCATCGTAAACCTGTACCTTGAAGTCTACGATCTCGTAGCCTGCAAGGAAACCGTTCTTCGCTGCTTCCTGAATACCCTTGTCGATTGCAGGGATATATTCCTTGGGAATAGAACCGCCGACGGTAACGTCCTCGAAGGAGTAACCGGAGCCGGGTTCGCCGGGGATGAGGTGGAGCTTACAGTGACCATACTGACCCTTACCACCGGACTGACGCTTATACATACCCTCGGCATCAACGGCAAGACGGAAGGTCTCTCTGTATGCTACCTGAGGCGCACCGACGTTTGCCTCGACCTTGAACTCACGGAGCAGACGGTCAACG
>JBJDZD010000042.1:0-15443 GCA_051867815.1 Eubacteriales bacterium
AATCAACATCAGTGCAACCGAAAGCATAGCGGTCTCAAATGTATTGGCGTGGCCGGGAGCAAATCCGCCCAAAAAGACAGCCGCAATGAACGCGTAAACGGCAAGCTCGGTTACACCGACGGTAAACACCCTCTTGCCCCTGATTACTTTGATGGCGTACGCCAGCGCCGTTAGCAATACCAACGCCGCAAGGGCTATTGACGGAAATGTTGCAAAACCGAGAAGCGGCGCCGTGGCTATCGATATTACGACGCCGCACTCGGGATACACCATAACCAACGAAACGATGATGAGAGCGAAAAATCCCGCTATCATATACAGCGGTGGAATAACATACGTCAGCGTTCCGAGTACGATTCCGAGAATGACCGCATAGCTCTGCGTTGAGCGGACGGTTTTGTTTGCTCTCAGCATCTCGTCGGGTACACCTATCACATGACTGAGAATTGAAGAAAAGACCGGGCTTTCGGCAAAGAGCGTGATTATCGGCTTATCCGAGAAAATGAGCGGAAGAGAAGCCACGAACACTATAACGCCGCATAAAACGGATGTGGCCGTTGAGCCTTCCTCCAGCACAACGTAGCGTTTGATTATTGCAATAAGGACCGCGTAAGCGCTCCATGTTAGTGAAAACGAGCCGAACACACGCGACGACGTGTTGAGCAACCGGCGGTAAAACAATGAGAAAAGGTGCAAAACCATGGACTGTTCAAACTGCTTTGCGATTGCCGTTCTTAGCTTTCCGATCGGTTTTCCGATTATTCTTCCGAATCTACGAAGCAGACTGACCAAGGCAGATGCCTGATACGCCTCCTCTGCCTTCCGGTGCGATGTAAACAGCTTGTAAACGGCGCCCTGGGTAAAGGTTGCGGCGATCTTTGAGCTGATAGCGTGCAAAAGCCCCAAAATGATTCCGCGCTTTTTATTGAATTTTTCGTCGCCGTTCATCTAATCACCTCCGAGAACGGATTTATTGGTTTATTTCAACAGATCGGGGCGTTTTTCAGCCGTGATCCTGCGAGCTTCTTCCTCGCGCCACTTGGCAATATTGGCATGATGCCCCGAAAGAAGGATGTCCGGCACCTTGACGCCGTGAAACTCGTAGGGCCTGGTGTACTGCGGATATTCAAGAAGCCCCGATGCTATGCTTTCGCTCTCGTAACACTCGGGAGCGGCAAGAACGCCGTCGATCAGCCGTGAAATACAGTCGACGAGTATGCAGGCAGGAAGCTCGCCGCCCGTGAGAACATAGTCACCGATTGAGATCTCCTCGTCAACGATCTCGTCAATAACTCGCTGGTCGATTCCCTCATAATGTCCGCAAAGAATGATTAAACGGTCATAATTCTCCTTAAGCTCTTTGGCGTGCGCTTGGGTAAGCACACGACCTTTGGGAGACATGTAAATAACTCGCGTTCTGCCCTCGGGAGCCATTGCACGAACGGCTTCAAAGCAATTATACACGGGCGGTGCCGCCATGAGCATGCCCATACCGCCGCCGTACGGCGTATCGTCTACGCGCCTGTTCTTGTCCTCGCTCCAATCGCGAATATTATGCGCGTACACGGAAAGACAGCCGGCCTTCTGCGCTCTTCCGATTATGCTCTCCGAAAGAACGTGCTCGACAAGCTCCGGAAAAAGTGTCATTATATCGAAGCGCATCAATCAAACATCCCCTCGATCGGGCGGACGAACACGCCGCGGTCCGTATCTATCTCGATGATGAACTCCGGAACGGCAGGAATCATGCGCTCGCCGTCCGCAGTCTTTACTGTATAGATGTCCGAAGCTCCGGTATTGAAAACATCCGATATCGTTCCGTACTCAACGCCGCTGTCGGCGTCAATAACGGGAAGGCCGACGAGATCGGAGATGAAGTAGTCGCCGTCCTCAAGGGGAATATCGTCCCGGTCGGCGTAAACGACCGTTTCCTTCAATGATGCCGCCGTATCAATGTCCGCAACGCCCTCTATATAAGCCACGACGTGGCGCTTCATTACCGTGGCCGATATCACTTTTCTTCTCAAGAATGAAGCCTCGTTCTTGAAATAAATAAACGGAAGCTCGGCAAGCGTCTCGGGGCTGTCGCACCAGGATTCAAGCTTGATTGCACCCTTTATGCCATGCGTGTTTACTATCTTACCGCATTCAAGATATTTTTCATCTTTTTTGCTCATAACAGTTTTATCCTCTATTTTATCTTTACATACACATTAAGTATATCACAAAAGTCAGCTGTTTTCAAGTTTTTTTACGTTTTTTTCAGAAAAATTAACGATTTGGTATTGCACTGTTCGGTTTTTTGTTGTATAATTTTTATATTAAACACTAACGGAGGTCAACATGTTCACATTTCTTGACACTACTGCCGCAACAAACACCGGCATCTGGGGCACCTGGGGCACCATAATTATGATGGTGGTTTTCTTTGCCGCATTCTATTTCTTTGCAATTCGCCCCCAGAAGAAGCAGGAAAAAGAAACGCAGCAGATGCGCGACGCACTTTGCATCGGTGACGAGATCGTAACCATCGGCGGTATCGTCGGGATCATCACCAACATTACCGAGGAAACCATCACCATCATCTCTTCTCGCGATCGTACGAGGATTCAGCTTCTCAAGTCCGCCGTTTCACGCGTTCAGGTTCCGGCTAACGCGCCCGAAAGTGAAGACGACAAAAAAGAAGAAAAGAAATAATCACGGTTGCATACGCCTCTCCTTGTCCGAATATAATGTAACAAACATTATTCGGAGGTGCAAAAATGCGCAAGACCATATCATCGCATACCGTCACGTCAACAGCCCCGAAAGCAGCACTTATCATGCTTTTATCGGGGCTGTTGATTTTGGTTATTTCAACTTTTTTCTCACTTAAGGCGCAGTCGCCGGTAGTGCTGGCTCGTCCGATCGGCACCGTATCGCTGTTTTCGGGCGCGCTTGCAGGCGGTTTTTACGCCGCAAAATGTCTTAAGGACGGGCAGGCATACGCCGCCTCGGCCATTGCCTCCGCGCTTCTCATAGCAGTAATAATCGTGACGAAATTTTTCATCCCGGCATCGACCGCCGGCCTGCCTCTTTGGCTTTCGCCTATTCTGCATTGCGCGGTTATTCCGTTCTCCTTTTTGGGAACGCTCATCGGGCAAAAGCAACCGATCAAGAGAAAAAAGCACAAGAAGCACAAAAGGAATTGAGATGTAACGCTCTCGAAAATAATAGGAAGAACACGCGTTCTTCCTATTTTTATGACTTAAATAATTTTAAGACTTTTGAAAATCAATAATGAATTATTTTACCTGTTCGGATTCCTCTTGAGCAAATTCTCCTTCTTCTAATGGTGCTACATAACTGAACATATTATAAAATTTTCCACTTCCTATTGCGATTTTTCTTAAATACGCATTTATATCTGACATGTTTTTATCATCAAATATGCTTGTATTTAATAAATATCCATTTTCTACTTTTCTAATTTTATCATTGTCAACTTTAGACTCCAATAGAGCTAAAAAACCTTCCATATCAAAATTATCTTCAGCAGTAAATGTCACAACTTTTTTAGAATCATAGATTTCTCCATCATTTTTTGAATAAACGTCAACAAATTCAAAACAATCATGAACACCTAAATTAAGTGTAAAATTTCCTCCAACCTTAATTAATTCTTTTTGTGGATACACATAAATATAGTCAGCTTTGAAGCCATCAAAACGATGCTCTTTGTCTTCAAGTTCAATATTAGTTGAAAGACCAAACTCTATGTACTCTCTATCCGTTGCATTATCCAAATCTATACTTGGTTTAGTTGCCGACTGAGTTGTATCTTCAATAGTGTCAACTTGAATATAATTACTTAAATCAATTGTTTTCCCTTTTGAAATTGTAGAATAAATAATTTCATTGATTTCCTTCAAATTTTCGTCATAAATTCCACCTTCAGTGATAACAAAAGCATTTCCAGTCGGACTAACTTGAATATAATCGCTATTTTTTTCATTTGCCAACTTTAATAATTTGTTGAATTGAGATTTAGAAATCTCATATCCCACATATTCGGACATATCAAAATTACTAACTACCATCATATACATATTATCAACACTGCCGATAATAATATTTGATAATTCCAAATCTTCGTTTTGGCCTTGAAGAATTTCAACCATGCCACTTGCAAGTTCTTCATTTGACATATTTAATTGTTGTTCACACGCAGTAAGAAATACTCCCGTAAAAATCGTACTCGCGACAAGTACTGCCACTATTATTCTTTTAGCTTTTGCCGATGCTTTGTTGTTCTCTGTCTTTTCATACAAATATTGCTTGATGCTCATGTTAACCTCCTGATATTTCAATTATTCCGTCTGCATTTTAAATTATAAAAAGTGCGCTGACCGAAGCCAACGCACAAAAAACGCAAACTCCGATTTGTTGCTACACAAATTAATGCAAAGATGGATCGTCATGCTTACATCCTTGGAATTTGCATTTTTATCAAATTCACGAAGCAAGCAGACGACGAAAAAAGGTATAGCTATCCCTCAGAACATAGTAAACCGCCTTTGCATTATATAAAATTTGTGTAGCGCAATTATTATACCATATTTTTTACAATATGTCAAGTTGATATTATCAAATAATTACGGAGCATTTTCGACAAATGATCATTTGCATAAATCCCGAGAGTAAAGCACTGCCGTCCGCACGCTCTTGAAATATAATGACCCGACGGTTTTCACCTCGAGTCATTGTTATTGAACAGTATTATCAGCGCGTTGGCAATCTGTGCAATGAGCTTTCTTGCCGCGCTCTCATCCGTGCCGTTTTCGCTGATGCCTATATTCAGCGTCAGCGTCCCCGTATCCTGCCCGAGCGTTTTGGGAAGCAAACGCACGGCAGCTTCAATGCCGTCGGTCTTTGCATATAAAGCATACGCGAGTCTTAAGTTTTCCGTCCAGCAGAATTCATCGGTTGCTCCGACGGTCAAAGTCATTGGCATTCCGCTGTCGGAATCGTGCAGATCTATTACGAGAGCAATGTCCGGATTATCTTTCAGAAGCTGCAGAACGCTCTGCTTCATTCTGTCGTAAGCTCCGATGCTGCCCTCTGCGTCATGCTCAGCCGTATAATGCAGCGTTGTTATGCCGGCACTGTTCAAAAGCTCTGAAATAACTTCGCCGGCATCGCTGACACTCACGGTATCGCTTACCCTTTCGGAGTTATGGCTGTGCACTATCAGCACCTTTGAGCTTTGCAAATGTGACAGCGAATAATCGGTGCTTATATAATCATCCGCATTTATTCCGATTTTTGATTCGTCGATCAGCATCGGCGGTTCCTTTTGCGGCGGTGCGACAACTTCAATGCTTTCCGCGGTTGTTTCCGACGTCGAGGTTATATCCGAAGGAGCTGACGCGCCTGCCTCCTTTGGGTTATTAACGATTACGATCATCAGAAATATTGCCGCAAATGCTACCGTTATCGAAGCAAAACGCCAATACTTCAAAAATACGTTGACCCATGCTTCCCTTTTCGCCTTTTCTTCCGGAATATATATTCTTATTTCTTCATCATCGTTTTTTTCTTCGGGTATCTCTGCGATCGGCTTTTCTTCATACGGTATGATGTCTTTGTTTTCCATTTCTTCCTCCGCGGTTTGTTTCATTATATAATATGAAGCGCGGAGCGAAATTATTATGAAAATGCGCTTTCGATTGCAGATGCGGTTATTCGCGACGCGGAATCAACAACGGCGTCGCTTTGCGAAAGGGCGACATACATGCCGCTTTCGTTGCCGTACAGCTTTGAGGCGGATATGACCGTGGGAATACCGACGGACACGACGGGAACGGCGAGCGTTGAACTATCCAGCCTGTGCTGTCTGTTTCCCAAGCCCGAGCCGGGGCATATCCCAATATTACTGATCTGTACGCTCCGTCCGAGATTTTCGGGAGATCGAGCCGCCAGAGAATCAACCGCTATTACGATATCCGGCGAGATAATGCCGAGCAGGGACGAAACTGTTTTGAATGAAGATATTCCCGTCATTGACTCAACACCCGGAATAATCAGCGAAATGCCGTTCGCGGAATCGGGAGTTTTTGTAGGTGTTATAAGCTCGGCGGTCTTTACACCGAACGAATCGACCGTCATATTGCGATTTCCCAGACCAATCACCGCTACGCTTTTTACCTTAGCGGTGAGCATCAATATCTCCCTGCTTATGATACGGGATAAATAGAGCGACTCCTTGATGCTCAAGTCGCAAATAAGCTTCGGTGAAAGCACGGTGATGTATTTTCCCTCGCGCCCGACATCAATTTCCTCAGAGACGAATTCGAACTCGTATTTTTCTCTTCTTTTTAATTCTCTCCCGGTATATTTTTCTCTGGCAAGATCCGTTTGCGATACCATTTTATCATCCTTTCATCGTGCAAAAATATAAACTTATCGTTAATTTTTACGGCAAAATTCTGTTCTGCACTTGATTTTATTCTCTTTTTAGATTATAATAATTATACGTTCCATCGAGCCGCGTTGCCCGGTTGTGCAGTTTGCACAGTTTTTTTGACGAACTTTGTGCAACCCACCAAACATAATTAATCATCATAAATTCCCATTGAAAAATCAAGAAGAAAGTGATATAATATATTGAATGGTATTTATCTCGCAACGCGAATATTACGATTTTCAACACTCAAGGAGGAAATCTCAAATCATGACAAAGCGTATTACAGCTTTAATTCTCAGCCTTCTCTGCTGCCTCGGTATCTTTACGGCCTGCCAGGGAAGCATTACCGCAGACGACGACCCCATCAAGGGCGCGGAAATCACGATGTATCTATGCGAGCCGGTCTACGATCTTGACCCCGCTCTTTGCTACAACAACGACTCGGCGACACAGCTCTGCGGCCTTCTCTTCGACACCCTCTTCACCGTCAACTCAAAAGGTAAAGTTGAGAAATCCCTTGTAAAGAGCTATAAGATCGTCGAAGACGAAAAGACCGACGAATACTACATGATGATCACGCTTCAGGACGGCAACTGCTGGAGCGACGGTACCGTAGTATCCGCAGAGGATGTCGTTTATGCATGGAAGAGAATCCTCGATGCAGGTCTTAACAGCGAAGCTGCATGCCTCCTTTTTGATATTCAGAATGCACGCAAGGCAAAGCTCGGTGACTGCTCCATCGACGACGTGGGTATCTACGCGCAAGATTCGCTCACTCTCCAGGTAAATTTTGAGGGCAAGATCGACTATGATCAGTTTATTCTCAACCTGACAAGCCCGGCGCTCGCTCCGCTCAAGGAAAGCGTTGTCGATGACTATGCCGACTGGTCCAAGAGACCTGCTACCGGAGTATATTCCGGCCCCTTCATGATTCGCCGCGTAAACTACGGCCTTAACGAGGACGGCACCGCCGCTCTTGAGAACGCTGAGCTTGTTCTTGAGCGCAACCCCTACTTCCGCCGCGTTTCATCGGACAAATATCTTGACAAATCCGTAACTCCTTACAGAATTATCATCGATTATTCGACTTCCAAGGAAGAACAGCTCGATCTGTTTGCAAAAGGCGAGATATTCTATGTCGGCGATATTGCCCTTTCGCTCAGAGCAAACTACAAGGATCAGGCTATCATAACCGATATTATGTCCACCCATACATATTATCTTAACCACAATGCGGACATCAAGAAGGCAGACGGCACAACCGAAAAGCTCTTCGCAAACAAGGACGTAAGACTTGCTCTTTCCGCCGCTATCGACCGCGATGCCATCGCGCAGACCGTTGTATTTGCAAAGGCAGCTTCGGCTCTCGTTCCCTACGGTGTATTCGACAAAGATTCCGCTAAGGTAAGCTTCAGAGAAATCGGCGGCAATATCATTTCCACTTCTGCCGACATGGCGGCGGCACAGGCTTACATTGCTTCCTCCGGAATCAATCCCTCCGATTATTCTTTCACCATCTCCGTCCGCTCCGAGGATGAAGTTCACATGGCAATCGCAACTGCCGTTTGTGCCGCTTGGTGCCAGCTCGGATTTAACGTTACACTTGACGAAGTACAGCTTGCCATCAACGACGAAAAGTACGCGGGTGAGGATGCAAAGTCCTTCTATGACGATACCTTCTCCGAGAGATTTGCCGCAAACGATTTTGAGGTCATTGCCATCGACCTTATTGCAAATACTCCCGATGCATTCTCCATTCTTGCTCCCTTTGCACGTGCTTTCTCCGGTCAGGGTCAGGATATGAAGAACGCGGCTCTTACCGGCATTTATGAGGACAGCCCTCACAGAACCGGTTACGACAGCACCGAGTACGAAGCTCTTATCGAAGAAATCTTTGGCATTAAGAACGACGTTGCAGCTCGCTCCGCAAAGCTCCATGATGCCGAAAAGATGCTTCTTGAGGATATGCCCGTTATTCCGATAATCTTCAATCAGCATGCATACCTCATTTCCGGTGAGCTTTCCAAGGATGACTACTGCTACTACGGCTACCACGTATTCGACAAGCTCAAGCTAAAGGATTACGTTAAATATCTTGATATCGAGACCGACGCTGAATAAACGTTATTATTTATGCATACCGCCCAAGGGCGGTATGCTTTTTTTATTAATTTACAGTAAACTTTTCCGAATTCATTGACTTTGGCAAAATTTTATGCTATAATAGTATTACCTACATACACGAAAGGATGTATTACGATGAAAAACAATTTCAAACTATTTCGCATCGCAGCATTGCTTATATTGGCATGCATGCTGACGTCCGCATTCGTAGCCTGTGCAGAGACCGGCAAGACGGGTGAAACGGAACAGTCAACAGGCCCCGTGGTAACCGACGATGTTACAACAAGCGACCTTGATCCCAACGGCTACAAGCGCGACAACCTCCCCGATAACCTGAACTTCGGCGAAACCATCAACATTCTCGTTTGGGATGACGTTGAGCACGAAGAGTTTGAGATTGCCGAGGAAGACCTTGACGGCGACATCGTTGAGCAGTCCCTTTACGACAGAAACCAAAAGGTAAAAGAGAGACTCGGCGTTGATCTGAACTTCATCAGAATCAAGGGTAACTCTGACTATGTCAACGCATGGAACCAGTATGTAAACAACAGTGTTTCCATTACAGCTCGTGAATTTGACATTCTCGGTGGCTATTCGCTTTCAATTGCTGTATGCGCAAAAAACGGATACCTGTACAACATGCTCGATGACTCCTGCGAATATCTTGATTTCGATATGCCTTGGTGGAGCGAGCTTCTTCTTGAGCAGGCAACCTTTGGCGACAGCCTTTACTTTGCTTCCGGTGATATTTCGAGAAACGCTCTTGAAATGATGTACGTTTGCTACGCAAATACAAAGCTCCTTGAAGATAATGCCCTTTCAAATCCTCAAGATCTGGTTGAACCCGGTCAGTGGACTTACGCTAAGTTCTTTGAGATGTGCAAAGGCATTTACAAGGACGACGGCGACGGAATCAAGAACTGCACCAACGAAAGCGGCGATACCTTCGGTTACATCACCTCGGGTATTCACGTTGACCCCTGGTTCTACGGCACAGGTGCTACTATCTGCGAGCGCGACGCCGACGGTGTTATAATTGAGTCTCCGACATTCCAAAGTCAGCGCGTTTCCGATACTCTTGACATGCTTGTCGAATTTCTTAACGGCGAGGACGGCATCTACACCTCCAGCGTAACACACCAAAGAGCATTCGGTCAGGGCCGTGCACTCTTTATGCTTGAGCGCGCACGCGTTTCCCACAAAATTCTCGCGGCAGAATACGACGAAACCGAGTTCGTAATTCTTCCCTGCCCCAAATATGATGAGGACCAGGAAGATTACATCACCGTTATGGGTAACCCCTTCACTCTCTATGCAATCGCATCTGACGTCAGAGACCCCAAGATGGCTTCCGCCTTCATCGAATGCTTTGCGTCCGAGGGATACCGTCAGGTAACTCCCGCCGTATTCGAGCTTTCCCTCAAGACCAGATACGTTGACGACCCCGTATCCGGACTTATGTACGATATTATCAGAGAGAACATAACCTACGATGTAGGACGTCTCTTCTCCGGCTCCCTCATCGGTCAGTCCACCTTCAGAGATGCTGTTAAGAACGGCTCTCCTTGGGGTACCGTCGCAAAGACCGCTTCCAGGAACCTTAAGACGAAGCTCAAGACTTTTAACGAGGCAATGAACAAATAATTTGATGTTTTTTCACCGCAAGCAAGGTTTTTGCCCTGCTTGCGGTGTTTTTTGCATTTTTATATAGACAAAACGCAAATAATGTGTTATAATAATATATCTATATAATGGTGCGAGGTATTTATGGAGATTCGGATAATCGGCGGCGTTCACGGTGAGGCCAACACCTACATTCTATTGTCGTCCAGCGAAGCGGCTGTCGTTGATCCCTCTGCTGATATCTCGCGGATACTTGACGCTGTCGGTGACGCAAAAATTAAGTATATTTTGCTTACTCACGGTCATTTTGATCATTTTTTGACACTGGAGACCCTTCGAAAGCAAACGCACGCGCCGGTTTGCATACACAGAGCGGATGCACGGTTTTTAACCAATGCTGTTCTCAACTGCTCTGGGCCGTTCTTACACCTCGACATTAAGACAAGCCCCGCCGACAAACTATTGCGTGACAAGGACCGGCTTTGCATCGGCAACGATGTAGTCAAGGTTATCTCGTCACCCGGGCATACGGATGGCTCGGTTATTTATGAATGCGGAGACATTCTCGTTTGCGGTGACACGCTGTTTTCAGATTCATACGGCAGATATGATCTGCCCGGCGGCGACCCCTTAAAGCTCTCAGCGTCGCTTGATATCCTTGCTGACCGCAGGGACGACCCAGTAATTTCTCCCGGACACGGCGACACCTGTCGGCTTTCCGACGCAAAATACATTGTTTATCTCCGTACAAAGCAGAAATAAAAATCTAACATAAAGGAAACCTAAAATGGACTACAAGCTTCTTTCGGAACTTCTATTCCCGAATGTCACCTTGACCCCGGAGGAACTCGAAGAAAAGTATCCTCCGCGCAATCTTCCCGAAGGCGCAAAGGTAACGCGCTTTGCACCCAGCCCCACGGGCTACGTACACCTGGGCGGTGTATATCAAACTATGGTCGGCGAGCGACTTGCACATCAATCCGGCGGTGTATTCTATCTTCGTATTGAGGATACCGATTCCAAACGAGAGATTCCCGGCGCTGCCGAGAATCTTATAAAGACCCTGGCTCACTACGGCATCAACTTCGACGAGGGCGCGACGGTCGATGAAAACGGCAAGGTCGTTGACAACGGCGCTTACGGCCCCTACAAGCAAAGTGAACGTGCTCAAATCTATCACGTTTACGCAAAGAAACTCGTTGCCGAGGGCAAGGCATACCCATGCTTCACGACCGACGAGGAGCTTGCCGCCCTTGAAGCGGTTGACAAAAAGGCGGAAGTCAAGGCAAAAGAGTGGACAGATGATGCAAACGCCGAGCAAAAGGCGGCAATGCTTAAAATGCGGGAGTTCACTATTGAGGATGTCAAAAAGAACCTTGAGGCCGGCAACAAATTCGTTCTTCGTATTCTTTCCGATGGCGATCCGGATAAAAAAACACCTTTTACCGACCTTGTAAAGGGTAAGCTCGAGATTCCCGAAAACGACGAGGACTTCGTTCTTCTCAAGAGCGACGGCATCCCAACCTATCACTTTGCTCATGCGGTCGACGACCACTTGATGCGCACCACGCACGTCATTCGCGGCGAGGAGTGGCTTCCCAGCGTTGCAAAGCATATCATGCTTTTCAGATATCTCGGATTTAAGCTTCCCAAGTACCTGCACACCGCGCAAATAATGCAGCTTGACGAAAACGGAAACAAGAAGAAGCTCTCCAAGCGTGATCTCGGCGCAAATATGAGCGACTATTCCCGGCTCGGATACGCTCCCGAAGCGGTTGCGGAGTATCTCTTGACCGTTCTCAACTCCAATTTTGAGGAGTGGAGACTTGGCAATGCGGACAAGCCCTACACCGATTTCAAGTTCAACATCAACAAAATGAGCGTTTCCGGTTGTCTGTTTGACATCGTCAAGCTCAGCGACGTTGCCAAGAACGTCGTTTCCAAGATGACCGCCGATAAGGTTTATGCTCTCCTTGTTGAGTGGGCGCGTGAGTACGACGCCGATTTTGCCGAGAAGCTTGAAGCCGACCCCGAATACGCAAAAGCGATACTCTCCATCGGCCGCGGCGGTAAAAAGCCACGTAAGGACTTCGGCAGATGGGACGAAGTCAAGCCTTTTATCAACTTCTTCTATGACGATTACTACACCGTTGTTGACAGCATCCCCGACAATTTTGATAAGTCCACCGTAAATGCGGCGCTTATCAAGTTTGCTGAGACCCTTGATATGAACGATGACGCAACCGCTTGGTTTGAGAAGATCAAAGTCATTGCCGCCGAGCTTGGCTTTGCCACCGACATGAAGGCATACAAGGCCGACCCTGCGTCTTACAAAGGTAGCGTTGCCGACATCAGCATGTTTATCCGTGTTGCCATCACCGGCAAAATTAATGCCCCCGACCTTTACACCGTTATCCATATCATCGGACGCGACCGCATTGTTGCTCGCGTTACGGCATTTGCAAACAATCTTTGAAAGTGAGAATAAAGCAATGAATGAAGAAAAAGTAATTGCAAGTAATTTTATTCACGAAATTATTGACGAAGATCTGAGACTCAACCCCGATCTGAAAATACACACCCGTTTTCCTCCGGAGCCTAACGGTTATCTGCATATCGGCTCTGCGAAGGCGATACGAATCAACACGCAGGTTGCCAAGAAGTACGGCGGACTTTTCAATCTCCGCTACGACGACACTAACCCGGCC
Organism: Eubacteriales bacterium; assembly: GCA_051867815.1. Classification (GTDB taxonomy): domain Bacteria; phylum Bacillota; class Clostridia; order Oscillospirales; family CAG-272; genus CAG-390. The sequence goes on from JBJDZD010000042.1 coordinate 12,901, forward strand.
AAAGAAGACAACGAGTACGTTGAGTCCATCTACGAGGACTTAAAGTGGCTTGGTTGCGAACCGAACGGCGGTGTATTCTACGGCTCGGACTATTTTGACAAGTGCTATGAGTTTGCCGTAAAGCTCATTAAAGACGGCAAAGCTTATGTTTGCGATCTCAGCGCCGAAGAAATGCGCGAATACCGCGGAACTTTGACTGTTCCGGGTAAAAACTCGCCCTATCGCGACCGCTCTGTTGAGGAAAACCTTGACCTTTTTGAGAGAATGAAAAACGGTGAGTTTGAGGACGGAACCCACACTCTCCGCGCAAAGATCGACATGGCGTCTCCGAACATGAACATGCGCGACCCTGCAATCTACCGCATAGTTCACACTTCTCATCACCGTCAGGGCAACAAGTGGTGCATCTATCCTCTCTACGACTACGCCCATCCCATTCAGGACGCTCTTGAGGGGATCACGCATTCGCTCTGCTCTCTTGAATTTGAAAACCACCGTCCCCTTTACGATTGGGTGGTTGAGAACATCGGATTTGACCCCAAGCCGAAGCAGAGAGAATTTGCTCGCCTGAATGTGACCCATACCGTAATGAGCAAGAGATATCTGCGCCAGCTCGTTGAGACGGGTCTGGTTGACGGCTGGGACGACCCCCGTATGCCCACGCTTTGCGGCTTACGCCGCCGCGGTTATACTCCCGAAGCTATTTTTGATTTCGTTGACCGTGCAGGCGTTGCCAAGGCTTACAGCGTAGTCGATATCGAGCTTCTCGAGCATTGCATCCGGGAGGAACTCAACGCAACCGCTCCGAGAAGGATCGCGGTCATGAAGCCGATTAAGCTCGTTGTAGATAATTATCCCGACGGCAAGGTTGAGTATTTTGAGGTCTCCAACAATCCACAGGACCCCGAAGCCGGCACAAGAAAGATACCGTTCACGAAGAACATCGTCATCGATGCCGATGATTTTGCCGCAGTTCCTCCTCCCAAATTCTTCCGCCTTAAGCCTGACGGCGAGGTTCGCCTTATGGGCGCTTACATCGTTAAGTGCGGCGAAATTGAATACGCCGAAGACGGAAGCATTGATACCATTCATGTAACGGCTGACCTTGAATCCGGCAACGGTAACCCCGTCGACGGCAGAAAGGTCAAGGGCACGATTCATTGGCTCTCCTCCGACTACGCACTCACGGCCGACATTATGCTTTATGACTATCTCTTCACGCTTGAGAACATCGACGATATGCCCGAGGACAAGACCTACAACGATTATCTCAATCCCGATTCCGCAATCAAGCTTGAGGGCTGTATGATTGAGCCTTCGCTCGGCAATGCCGCGCGCGGCGACCGCTTCCAGTTCGTTCGCAACGGATACTATGTAAAGGACACCAAGAATGCAAATACTTTCAACCGCATCGTCGGTCTTAAGGATAGCTTCCCCAAAAAGTAAGATAGACTTTTTACTCGAAAATAAGATCTTCCTTCTCTTGATGCTCGTATATCTTTTGGCCATCTCGGTCGTTGCAATCGGTGTGACCGTTTACGACAAGTGGGCGGCGAAAAAAAGGCCAAAGGCGCGCACGCCGGAGAAAATACTGCTTCTTATATCGGCTTTGGGCGGTTCGCCGGCAATGCTCCTGACCATGCTCGGAATCAGACATAAGACAAAGCATATCAAATTCATGCTCGGCATTCCGCTAATACTTGCCGCACAGATAGCGGCTGTTGCAATTTTACTGTTTTTGTGAGGTTTTAATGGAACAGAAAAAGCTTGACCGCATCAATGAGCTTGCGAGAAAATCGAAGACTATGGAGCTGACGGCGGAAGAAAAGGCCGAGCAAAAGGCTCTGCGTGAGGAGTATATCAAGGAGTTTCGTGCTTCAATGCGCGGTATTCTGAACCATACCACCGTCGTATCACCCGACGGAAGCCGTGAGCGCCTTTCGGACAGAGCTAAAAATACAGATTGAATCAGCTGTCTCCGTACAAGCGGAGACAGCTTTTTTCTTATAAATACTTTACTTTTTTCATAAAATATGATATACTATTATATATGTTGAAATTATGGTAGCAGGAATGGATAGATTGATTTTTGAGACCGATGCGTTTTCGCCCGACGACACGGATGCCGCAGGCGCAAGGCTTGCAGAGGAAATCATAAATACCGAAGGTGCGCCGCAATTCGTAGCACTTCGCGGAGACCTCGGTGCCGGAAAAACGGAGTTTACAAGGGGCTTCGCTTCCGTGGCTTCGCCCGGCAGTACGGTAAAATCGCCGACTTACGCCCTAGTCAATGAATATAAAAAGGGTAAAGTGCCGATATTCCACTTTGATATATACCGTTTGGCGGACGACGATGACCTTTATTCAACCGGATACTACGATTATCTTGACCGAGGAATTTGCCTTGTTGAATGGTTTGAAAATATTCCGGAATGTCTCCCCGCCAGATATTACGAGGTTGTCATCGACAAGACACAGGACGGCGCGGCACGGCATATCAGCGTATATTTAAGAGGTTAAAATGAAAATATTTGCATGCGATT
>JBJDZD010000043.1:0-2859 GCA_051867815.1 Eubacteriales bacterium
GAAAGCAATGATAAGGAAATCGATGATGGTCTGCAGCCATGTGCCCCAAAGGATAGCAACTTCCTTGGTAACGACTGCGCCTGCCTCATCAAGCTCTTCGGGGGTGATGACGGTCTTGATGCTGTCAAGGCTGCCGCCTTTAATGAAAATACCTACGAAGGGATTGATTATGTAGTTGACGAAACCGGTTACGATTTTGCTGAATGCGCCGCCGACAACAACGCCGACTGCCATGTCAACTACATTACCGCGTGAAATAAACTTTTTGAAATCAGCCCAAAAAGAGCTTTTCTTTTTTGCCATATTAAACCTCCGGCCATAAATACATTGGTAATATAATTATAAAACTATTTTTGCCCCGTGTCAAGATAAAAATCGAATTTTCCGTAAATTTTACGGATAATTTTAACCTCTTTTGCCAAAAGACTTGATTATATCGAAAAAATATTGTATAATTAATTCATTGAATAACTATCGGAGGAGATCACGGTAATGAAGAGATTCAAAGAAGAACATTATTCCTTCGTCGTTGTCGGCGGCGGAATGTCCGGCCTTTGTGCGGCGATCGCGGCGGCACGCGAGGGCGTAAAAACGGCACTCATCCACGCCCGTCCCGTGCTGGGTGGCAATGCGTCAAGCGAGATAAGAATTCATATATCAGGCGCAGACCAGAGCCTTCGCCAGCCCGACTACGCAGAGAGCGGCCTGGTTTACGAGCTTATGCTTGAAAACAAGGCCTGCAACGATTCCTTTAACTACACCACGTGGGACATGGTTCTTTTCCGAAAAGCCAAGGAAGAGCCGAACCTCACCGTTTATTTCAATACCTCGATGTACGATTGTGAGGTGGAAAACGATACCATCAAATCAATCTCCTGCTTCCAGGAGACTACCGAGCTTCGCCTTAAGATTACCGCGCCCCTCTTTGCGGATTGCACAGGTAACGGCACTCTCGGCTATTTCGCAGGTGCCGAGTACCGCCAGGGAAGCGAATCAAAGGCGCAAACAGGCGAGCCGCACGCTCCGGAAAAGCCGAACAACAATCGCATGGGCAATACAATACTTATGAAAGCGATTGACACAGGTCACCCGGTCAAATTCACGCCCCCCTCCTTCGCCAAGCACCTGAGCGAGCATCAGCTCAGATACAGAGTTCACTCCAAGACCATGAAGGTCGACGCGAGCATGGCTCCCGACCCCGAAGAATGGCTTCGCCTTTCCGCAACCTCCTGCGCGGCGGTTGACTACGGCTATTGGTGGCTTGAGCTTATGGGCGACGGCGAGGATATCATCGAGGACTATGAGAAGATTCGCGATGACCTCTATGCATACGCTTACGGCCTTTGGGATCACATCAAGAACGGCGCCGACCACGGAGCCGAGAACTTTGAGCTGATTTGGGTCGGCACTCTCCCCGGAATGCGCGAGAGCCGCAGACTTATGGGCGACTACATCCTCTCCGAGAGCGATATACTTGACCATAAGGTCTTTGATGATGCCGTGCTTCATGCCGGTTGGTGTATTGACCTTCACGCGCCCCACGGCCTGCTGGACTTCGACCTTCTCCCCTCGGATTGCCAGCACTTTGAGGGCATCTACACGATCCCTTACCGTTGCTATTACTCCAAGAATATCAAAAACCTCTTTATGGCAGGCAGAAATATCAGCACAACAAAGCTCGGCCTTGCATCCACCCGTATCATCGCCTGCTGTGCAAACGGCGGTCAGGCGGTCGGAGTTGCCGCTTCGCTTGCAACGAAGTACGGTTGTGACCCGCGCGGCGTAGGTGAGCATATCACGGAGCTTCAGCAGATCATGCTCCGCGAGGACGGTTATCTCCCCATGCCCTTCAAAAATGAGGACGAAAAGGACTATGCGCGCCGCGCGACCGTCACCGCATCCTCCTATGTCCCCGGCGGCGAGCCTGAAAAGGTCATTAACGGCGTGTCCCGTAAGATCGGTGAGGAGCACAATGCATGGATGACGAGCGGAATTTCCGAGCAGGGCGAGACTCTCACCCTCAAGCTCGACGGCACCAAGACCGTAAGCCAGGTAAGAGTGACGTCGGATTCCAATTTTGCATACCCGATCCGCGTTACTATGTCGGCAAACCGTCAAGCACAGCAGAGAATAGGCGTTCCCATGGAGCTTCTCAAGGATTTCGACGTCGTTCTTTACAAGGATGGCAAGGAAGTTGCCAAGAAAGAAGTACGTGGCAACTATCTCCGCCTTGCGGTCTGCAACATAGAACCGACCGAGGCCGACGAGGTCAAGATCGTCGTCCACGCCACCAACGGCGCCCCCGGAATCAAGGTCTACGAGGTCAGAATTTATTGATTATAAAACAAAACCGAGGCAACGCCCCGGTTTTGTTTATTTATGAAACGTAAAAGCCACTCCGTCGGTGATGAACACTATCGTGCCAAGCTCGTCGGTGCGGTAGATGCTGTCGCCAACGTACGGTTCGATTCGTGCCAACGCTTCGGCATGCGGATGGCCGTATTTATTGTCCTTGCCGCAGGATATGACCGCTATTTGAGGCCGTACCGCCGCAAGCCACTCATCCGTTGACGAGGTCTTTGAGCCGTGATGACCGACCTTGAGAAGCATTGAGCCGAGGTCTGCCGAGGAGTATGTTTTAAGGATGGATTTTTCCGCAGGCTCTTCGGCGTCGCCCGTCAGCATTGCGGTCGTATCGCCCCAAGTGGCGCGAATGACTATGGATGAATTGTTTGAATCGAGCTTTGCCGTGGGATCGGGCGAGAGGATGAACATGTCAAACTCACCAAGCGAATATGTCTGGCCGGGCAATGCGTTGTAAACGGGACAGCCCTCCGCTTCAATGGCTTCCATCATGCG
>JBJDZD010000044.1:0-15085 GCA_051867815.1 Eubacteriales bacterium
AAAAAACAAAGCCTATCTCTCGCTTGAGAGATAGACTTTGTCAGTAATCTGAGAGCAGTCCTGCGGACTGCTCTTCCTATAAATATATTATTTATTTGCCTCAAGCGCACGGCGGATCTTCATCTGCGCTTTCATTCTGTTTTCGGTATTGAGAATGCGCTTGCGGATGCGTATGGACTTGGGCGTTGCCTCGATAAGCTCATCGTCAGCGATAAATTCGATCGCCTCCTCAAGGCCGAAAATGACGGGGGGCGTCAGAAGGAGCTTTTCGTCCGCGCCTGCGGAACGAATGGCGGTGAGCTGCTTCTTCTTGCAGGGATTTAAGGTGATATCCTCCATCTTCGGGCATTCGCCGACAACCATGCCCTCGTAAACCGGCATACCGGGGGAAACGAACATGCGTCCGCGGTCCTGGCAGTTATAGATACCGTAAGTTGTGGTCTCACTTGTTTCGCTTGCAACGAGCGAGCCGGTGAATCGCATCGGGATCTCGCCCTTGTAGGGTGCGTAGCCGTCAAAAATGGTGTTGAGGATACCTTCGCCGTGCGTATCGGTCATGAACTTGGTTCTGTAACCAAACAGGCAACGTGTCGGGATGGTGTATTCAAGTCTCATTCGTGAGCCGACCTGGTGCATCTCAATAAGCTCGCCCTTGCGCTGACCGAGCTTCTCGATAACGGCGCCCATGTACTGCTCCGGAACGTCAACGGTCAGGCGCTCCATCGGCTCGCATTTCTCGCCGTTTATTTCCTTATATAATACGCGCGGAGTTGAACAGCAAATTTCGTAGCCCTCGCGGCGCATGGTCTCGAGAAGGATGGAAAGGTGCATCTCGCCGCGTCCGGCAACGAGGAATTCATCGGTGGTCTCGCCTTCGCTGACGCGCAGGGAAACGTCCTTGAGAACTTCGCGGAAAAGGCGTTCGCGGATCTGGCGCGAGGTAACGAACTTGCCCTCGCGACCGGCAAAGGGGCTGTCGTTGACCGAGAAGGTCATCTCGATCGTCGGCTCGCTGACCTTGACGAACTCAAGCGGCTCGGGGTTGGTCAGGGACGTAACGGTATCGCCGATGTTGATGTCGCCTGCGCCGGAGAAGCAAACGATATCGCCCATACGTGCCTCCTCAACCGGAACGCGGCGAAGTCCGTCTATCTGGAAGAGGGATGCAATGCGCACGCGCTTCGGCTTTTCATCGGAATGGAAATTGCATATCGCAACGTCCTGATTGAGCTTCAGCGTTCCGCGCTCAATGCGGCCGATGCCGATGCGACCCACGTAGTCGTTATAGTCAATGGTGGAAACGAGGAGCTGGAGGTCCTCGTCGGGGTCGCCCTCGGGAGCAGGAATGTAATCGAGAATGGTCTCGAAAAGGGGCTTCAGATCGGTACCCTCAACGGAAGCATCACGGGTTGCCGTGCCTGCCCTGCCGGAGCAATACAGTACGGGGCTGTCAAGCTGCTCGTCCGTTGCGTCAAGGTCGATGAGAAGTTCAAGGACTTCATCCTCAACCTCCGCAATGCGCGCATCGGGCTTGTCTATCTTGTTAATTACAACGATAACGGGGTGGTTGAGCGACAAAGCGCGCTGAAGCACGAAGCGCGTCTGGGGCATGGGGCCTTCGGCCGCGTCAACCAAGAGGATAACGCCGTTTACCATTTTAAGCACGCGCTCGACCTCTCCGCCGAAGTCGGCGTGGCCGGGGGTGTCTACGATGTTGATCTTAACGTCACCGTAATGTACCGCCGTGTTCTTTGCAAGTATTGTGATGCCTCTCTCGCGCTCGATGTCGCCGGAGTCCATTACGCAGGTGACTGTTTCCTGATTCTGTCTGTAAACGCCGCCCTGCTTGAGCATTTCGTCAACAAGGGTGGTTTTGCCGTGGTCAACGTGAGCAATAATCGCTATGTTGCGCAGGTCTTCTCTTTTGATTCTCATTGAATATCCCGTCTCTTTCTCGTCAAAACTGTTTTTATGATATTATCCGCAAAAAAATTACATAATATTATAGCATAAAATTAGCTTCGTGAAAAGTGGCATATAGTCAATATTACAAAAAATTCACAGTTTGTTTTGTGCATACTGCTGTTTTTGATTTGTTTTGAGACGTTTCGACCAACCCGAGACCTCGGGCTAACCCGAATTACGTCACTTGACTAACGCAATATTTGTCAAAGTCCCCTCAATCCGAGATAAAAACCGAAAAATGTATTTAGATATCTAATTAACAAGATAATTTGACGATAGTAATATTATATTCGTCTATCGTATTCTAATTTGTTGTCATTTTGTTTGTTTTGTATCTAATTCATTTGGTAGATAATTATAATAATTCGATATCTGTAATATAATTTATATATTATAATATCGAAAGTTAGATAATTATTTTCAAAAAACTATTGACAAATTTGGATTTATGTGATATAGTTCTAAATGAGAAAGTATGATATACATTTAACCGTAATTTGATGATATCGAAGGAGTTAAGAAAAATGGAAGCTATATTGCTTCGTGAACCCAATCTGATATTCGAAACGGCGACCCTGCTTTTCAACAGCCGTACCAACCGCTCATGCCGGGAGCTGAAAAACTCGATACGAAAAAAGTTTGCAATCGACGAAAATGTGCTTAACAGCTGTTTCGACGCCATTATTGAAGCAAGTGAATATGTGTGTGACGGCGTAGAGGCTCAAACCGACGGGGAGCTGCTTGAATTTCTTTTCGGAAAACATTCCTCTATGAGTGGTTGTTTTGCGTTTTATCTCATTCACGACCTCTGCAGACGCCCGAAGCCCGATTTCAAAACAGATATTGCTGACCTGAGGCGTCAATCGACCGCCCTCTTCTTCGTCAACTTCTCCTCCCTGCTTCTGGCGGAATTTGCTCCGTCCGACTTCACGGGAGTTGTCACGAACTTTACCGAGCTTTTCTCCTTTATCGAGAAGATGCCGGTGCCTGACGACGAGAAATGGCAGCTATGCCGTCTTTATAATAATTATGAGGACTACCGCGAGAAGCTTGCCGACATTCTCTCCCTGGCGGGAGAGCTTTACATGCGAAAGTACGACACCGTCAAGCACTACGTCGGATGGTTCTTGGCGGCGGCATCGGAGCCTCTTGCAAACGGCGGTGTACGTTTCATTGAACAGAATTACGGCGCAACTCTCTCCGCGGCGGCTGATGCGATCTATCTGCAACCCTCCATTGCCATGTGCAACACCACGCAGTATCTGATGAGCTATACCTCGGAGCGCATCACGGACTTCCTTTACGTAGGTGTGCTTTTTGAGCCTTTGCGCGAAATTACGGACGTTTCGACCGTGGACGACAAGATATGCAAAAATCTGCGCACCTTGGGCGACAATCGCAAGTACGAGATACTCAAGCTTCTTGCCGAAGCTCCGCGCTACGGACAGCAGATTGCTTCCCTCGTCGATCTTTCAACGGCAACCGTCTCTCATCACATGTCGATGCTCATCGAAGCCGGCTTTGTTGACATCAAGCGCGAATCCAACCGCATTTATTATATCCCGAACAAGAAGAAATTACGTGACTTTTTAGACGAACTTGAAAGTGCCTTGCTCGGCTGACGCATAGAGGGAATACGGCATGGAAAAGAAGCAGAAAAAGTATTCGCTGATTGCCCTCATACTCGAGGTAATCGCAATAGCTTTGCCCGTAACCGTCGTTTGCTTATTGGGTATGGGTATGGATTTTAACGCCTCCTCACAGATAGGCGCGGGCGAGGAGATTGACGTGGAAGCAATGGTCGGCGCCGTTCTCTACGCGCTGGCATACTCCATTCTTTTGATACTTGCCCTAACGTTCACCTGCGCCGTGTCCGGCGGACTTGCACTCGGAGCATACAAGCTATCCGATACGGCTCTCGCGCTGACACCGGACGGCGAAACGCGCCCGACGTTCCCGGTCATCTCAAAAATTGCGGCAGTCGTTGAGCTTGTACTGTTCGTTATCGCCATCATTGCCGGCGTTGCCGCCATGATAATCCTGATAAAGTAATGGAAAGAAAGCTCATCGTATTTGACCTCGACGGTACCCTTTCCGACACCAAAGGCATCATCCGCACCATAATTTTCGATACGCTGTGCGGGCTTGGCATAGAGATCGACTCCGTACAGACCGTTTGGGACTCGATCGACCGAAACGGCGGCGAGGTTTTCGGTAACCGATCCTTCGCGCCGAAGGAATACCTGCCGCTCGTCGACCGCGAAGCCTACGACACTCTCTATTGGCAAAACTACGACCGCCATTATATGGAGGCATGCGATCTCCTTTACGACGGCATCTCCGAAACGCTTTCTCTTCTGCGCTCGCGCGGTCATGCGCTTGCCGTCCTCTCAAACAAAAACGACCGCCACGTTCAACCCATCATAGCCAAGGCATTTCCCGGAGTTTTTGACCTTGTCCTCGGCGCTATCGAAGGTGTTCCGCGCAAGCCCGACCCGGCAGGTCTGCTCCTCATCTGTGACCGTCTCGGCTTCAGCCCCCGAGACACGTACATGATCGGCGATCTCCCATTTGATTGCAAGGCGGCTCTCGGTGCCGATGCAAACTACATTGCCGCGCTTTGGGGCTACTCCACGCGCGAGTTGCTCGCCTCAAAGGGCGCGACCCTATTCGCCGAAAATCCAAAAGAAATTCCGAATATAATTAAATGAAAAAACTGTTGATTTTTGATCTTGACGGCACGCTTGCCGACACTCTGCCCACCCTTACCGCATCCATGAACTCCGCGCTCTCCGATTACGGCTTCCCGACGGTAACCTACGAGAAGGTCGCCGCCTCGATAGGCAACGGCATCCCCATGCTCTGCCGCCGTTGCATTCCCTCCGAGTATCACGACGATGCATCCGTATACGAGCCGTTCATCGAAGCTTACAGAGTAGCTTACGCACAAAACTACCTTGACGTTGACGCTCCCTACGACGGTCTGCGCGAGGTCATACCGGAGCTTAAGGATCGTGGATACGAGCTTGCGTGCCTTTCAAACAAGGCCCACCGCTACACCGTCCGCATCGTCGAAAAGCTCTTCCCCGAGGGCCTTTTTTCCGAGATCCACGGCTTGAAGGACGGTGTTCCCGCCAAGCCCGACCCAACCTCCCTCCTCGCCATAGCAAGTCGCGCAGGCTTTTGCGCCGCGGACACAGTTATGATCGGAGACAGCGAGCCGGATATCAACGTTGCCGCAAATGCCGGGGCCGAATGCATACTCTGCAGCTGGGGCTACCGCACGCGTGAGCGTCTTTTTGCGGCAGGCGCAAAAACCGTGATAGACAAAGCCGAAGAGCTTCTCGATATTTTGAAATAATGAGGTATCGCCATGCTTAAAGCCATCCTTATCTCCTCGCTGGACAAGTGCTTCCTTGACAGCAACATAAACGAATTCGAGCCTTTGCGCCGCGCATGCGTCTACCGCAAGGGCATCCTCTCGCTCCAGATAGCCCTGACGGAGACCTCTCTGTCGGCGCCGCACCGTCGTTTCGTCGGAATATCCGCCGAGGGAATTGACGCATATGCGGTCAGCTTCCGAACGGTCGAGCATATTCCCTCCTACATGCCCGTCTACCCGGGCAGGCACGACACCGGCCACCTGCGTACCGCGCCCGGTCTTTTCCCCGACCTGCTTGCGCCGATGCAAATGCGAGGAGCCGCGCCCTGCGTTATGGGTCAGCTTCGCACCGTTTGGGTCGACATTGACGCAAAAAACCTTGCGGACGGCAAGCATACGGTCGTTTTCCGTCTCACGGACGGCGAAAAGGTCACAGAACTTCCGCTTGAGCTGACCGTTATCGGTGCAGAACTTCCCGATGTCGATTTCCCCGTAACAGAGTGGTTCCATTACGACTGCCTGGCGCAGTATTACAATGTTCCCATCTTTTCCGAGCGACATTGGGAGATCATAGAAAGCTTCCTTGAAACATACGTGCGTTGCGGCAACAACACGCTCTTGACGCCGATCTTCACCCCCCCGCTTGACACGTACGTGGGCGGAGAGCGGCCGACCGTTCAGCTTGTGGGCGTTTCGGTTGACGTCGAAGGCAATTACACCTTTGATTTTTCGCTCATGACACGATTTATGGACATGGCGGACCGCCTCGGCATCAAGTATTTTGAGATCTCCCATCTCTTTACCCAGTGGGGCGCAAAGCACGCGCCCAAGGTCATGGCGCAAACGCCCACGGGCTACCGCCGCATTTTCGGCTGGGATACGGACGCCACGGGTGAGGACTATACCCGTTTCTTGCGCGCCTTTCTTGCGGAACTGATCGCGTTTTTGAAGGCTCGCGGCGCCGACCGGCGGTGCTTTTTCCATATCTCGGACGAGCCGAACGGCGAAATGCTTGAGGATTATATGAAGTCGAAGAACTCGATCATCGATCTGCTTGAGGGTTACGTCGTCATGGACGCACTTTCAAACGTTGAGTTCTACCGCCGGGGCGTAATCACCAATCCGATACCGTCGAACAACCATATTGAGCCGTTCCTTGAGGCATACGACGAGGAGGGCAAGAGCGGACTCTGGACGTACTATTGTTGCGGTCAGCACACGAACGTCAGCAACCGCCTTTTTGCCTCCCCCGGAGCGCGCACGCGCTACATCGGCGTGCAGTTCTACCGCTACCGAATCGGTGGATTTCTGCAATGGGGCTACAATTTCTACAACAATCAAGGCTCGTACGACGCCCTCAATCCCTTTGTCGACAGCACGGGCAACTATTTCGTGATGTCGGGCGATGCATTCTCCGTATATCCGGCGCAGGACGGCACGGCACTTGAATCCATGCGCATCCTGCAATTCCGCGAGGGACTTGACGACATGCGCGCGCTCTACCTTGCTGAAAGTCTCGTCGGCAGAGAAAAGGTGCTTGAAACCATCGAGCCGATAGTTAAGGAAAGCACGGGCGAGAACATCGTTTTCTCGCGCTGTATCGACCGCACGAGCGATATGCTTCGTCTCCGCCGCGCCGTTGACGAGCTGGTCATGAACGCGTTGAATTAAAAACTTTCTTCATTTTATTAAGAATCTATCTTCTTCATTTTCCTTTCTTCGGGGAGAGCCGTATCGGCTCTCCCCGTCGTATGTTTGCCCTCCACCGCCGGCATAGAAAAAATGGCCCTCATAACAGCCGCACGCGGCTGTTATGAGGGTCGCTCTTTTACGTATTAATTGTTTCGTATTTTCGGTGCGGACAAGTCGCCAAGATCCCAAACGGAATCGTCAAACCCGTGGTTTTCGGGTAGCTTTTCACATCCCAGCACATTTATTTCGGAAGCGATCGCATGGCTCGGCAGTTCATATAACTGAGTTGACTTCACGACCTCACCCGTTGTTTCGTCGATCTGCTCAACAAAACCAAACAGATTTTCAAACCGATATCCGCCTGTAATAGAGCCGTCCTGCTGCTTGAAGTGATTCATTTCGCCGAAAATCGCGCCGGCATTGTAAGCGGAATATCCGTAAGAAGTATCATTGATAATATTCGTCGTTACTTTTGAAAATACGTTCGAAACGGAAACCGTTTCATTTTTAGCCGATATTGAGCCGAAAGCTCCGAAATAATTCTCTTGCGTATGGCAATTCTCCGGGTCTGCCTCCACCGACAAATAGGATGAGCAGTTTTTGATCTCACTTGAATTGCAGGCGGATACAGCCCCGGCAATGCCGCCGATGATATTGTATCTTGCGCTCCCGTTTTTAATGGACACGTTTACGTCCGAGTGTACGTTGAAAACGTTGAATGAAGCATCTCGGTCATCAAGATTGCCCACCACGCCGCCGATGCGCATGTTCAACATTACTTTCTCCTGCTCGAAATCGCAAACAATGCTTGCTCCTCTTACCGTTACGTTCGATATCTCAACGGGTGAACGGGCGTGTACGGTTCCTGCCAAAACACCTGCCATGACGGTATTTCTGTCAACGGTGTTCCGGATGACGACCTCTGCTTTGTCAACCGTCAGATTCTTAAGGACCGCATATTCACAGCTGCCGAATAAGCCAATCGTATACGTCGGTATTTCTCCGGAAGAATTATCAACAAAATACTTCATTCCGTTTGTCAGTTTCAAGTTTGAGATGGTATGCTTTTTGCCGTCAAAGGTACCGTTGAAGGAGTACGTGCCGTTGCCTATCGGGGTCCATTCAATATTGTTGAGGTCAAGGTCGCAAACCAGAGAAAAGTATTTCCCGGCGTAATCCACTCCGGCGTTCACCTCGGATGCCAGGTAAGCGAGCTGTGACGCCGTTTTGATCACATACGGAGATTTTTCCGTTCCCTTGCCCTTGGCAAAAGACTGTGCAACCGTTCCGTCCCACACGTCTGTTTGAGGATTTTGGTTACAGCCCGCAAATGAAATTAACACAACGCTGACACATATCAGCAGTACAAGTATTTTTTTCATATTAATACCTTCCGTTTTTAATATCAGTTACATTATATACCAAAAATTCAGTTATGTCAACAGCATATTCCTGAATCTCTCCTCAAAATATTCAAAAAAGTCTTGACAAATGCCGCTATTTGTTGTAAAATAGATTTACAAAGCTGTGAACGAAAGTTCAGTAAGAATTCACGGTACGTTCTGCAGAGAGCTGTCGGTTGGTGCGAGACGGAGAGCGGTGGATTCCGAATTACCTTTCGGGAGCTGTGCGCAGAAAGGATCTCCCAAAGGCGCAACGGTTTGCCCCCGTCATCGGGCGACACATTTTATGATGTGCATAAGGCTCGTGCCGTGAGGTACGGGTGAAGCAGAGTGGTAACACGAAATTTTTCGTCTCTGTATCCAAAAGGATGCGGGGATTTTTGTTTTCCCTGCAAAAAAGGAGAAAGATCATGCCCATTACCGAAATTTTGGTTCGCAATGCGACCTTTTACCCCGACGACGTCGCGCTCGTTGAGATCAACGCCGCCCTTGAGCCGACAGAAAAGCTGACCTGGAAGGAATATTCCCTGATGCAATCCACGGGCACGGAAAGCTACCGCCGCGAGATGACCTGGAGCGATTTTGACATCCGCGCCAATCGCTTTGCAAACCTCCTTCTGACCCGTGGTATCACAAAGGGTCAAAAGGTCGCGATCCTTTTGATGAACTGCCTTGAATGGCTCCCCGTCTACTTCGGAATCCTCAAGGCAGGCGCGATCGCCGTGCCGCTGAACTTCCGCTACACCGCCGCGGAGATAAAATACTGCCTTGAAAAATCGGATGCCGAATTCCTCGTTTTCGGCCCCGAATTTACGGGGCGAGTTGAGGAGATATGCTCCTCTCTGCCGCAAATCAGGATGTGGACTTACGTGGGCAAGGATTGCCCGTCGTTTGCCGAGAGCTACAACCGTTTGGTCACCTTCTGCTCGACTAAACCGCCTGCCATTCCGGTTAGCGACGGCGACTACGCCGCCATCTACTTTTCAAGCGGCACCACGGGCTTCCCGAAGGCGATCTTGCACGACCACCGCGCGCTGATGCACTCCTGCGAGGTTGAGCGCGCGCACCACTCTCAGTCGCGTGACGATACCTTCCTCTGCATTCCGCCCCTCTACCACACGGGCGCAAAGATGCATTGGTTCGGCTCGTTCCTTGCCGGCTCCAAAGCCGTTTTGCTCAAGGGCACCTCACCCAAGCAGATAATCAAGGCGGTCTCGGATGAGCATTGCACGATAGTCTGGCTTCTCGTCCCGTGGGCGCAGGACATACTCGACGCCATCGACCGCGGTGAGATAAATCTCGACGAATACGAGCTTGACGGCTGGCGGCTCATGCACATCGGTGCGCAGCCCGTTCCGCCGAGCCTTATCAAGCGTTGGAAGGAGCGTTTCCCACACCACGAATACGACACCAACTACGGCCTTTCCGAGTCGATAGGCCCCGGATGCGTACATTTGGGCGTTGAAAACATACATAAGGTCGGCGCAATCGGCAAAGCAGGCTACGGCTGGGAGACGAAGATCGTTGACGAGCGCCGTCGCACGGTGCTTGCAGGCTCTGTCGGTGAGCTTGCGGTCAGAGGCCCCGGCGTTATGAAGTGCTATTACAAGGACGCAAAGGCGACCGAGGAGATCCTCGGCGCGGACGGCTGGCTCTACACGGGCGACATGGCACGTGAGGATGAGGACGGCTTTATCTGGCTGGTCGATCGCAAAAAGGACGTCATCATTTCGGGCGGAGAGAATATTTATCCCGTTCAGATAGAGGATTTCCTGCGCTCTAACCCGAAGATAAAGGATGTTGCCGTTATCGGCGTACCCGAAAAACGACTTGGCGAGGTCACGCTTGCCGTGATCGAACTCAAGGAGGGCGAAACGATGACGGAGGACGAAGTGAACGCCTTCTGCCTTGAGCTGCCGCGCTATAAGAGACCGCGCAAAGTAGTTTTCGAGAAGGTGCCGCGCAACCCCACAGGCAAGATCGAAAAACCCGCACTCCGCAAGAAGTTTGCGGGCGAGAGCCTGGTGCTTCAGCAGATTAAGAATTGAAAACTAAAACCGCCCACGCGCATGCGTGGGCGGTTCTGTTATATTGTCTTATTTGCCCTCAAGGTAAGCCTTGCGGCCGTCCTCGTAGAGGTTATTGCCTTCGCTGTCGATGATGACGACGAGGGGCATATCCTCAACGTAAAGCTCGCGCAGAGCTTCTGCGCCGAGATCCTCGTATGCTACGAGCTTGCACTTCTTGATGCACTTTGCAAGAAGTGCGCCTGCGCCGCCGATAGCTCCGAAGTACACACCGCTGTACTTCTTCATTGCGTCAACGACCTCGGGAAGGCGTGCGCCCTTACCGATCATTCCCCTTGCGCCGACGGACATCATCGTAGGTGCGTATGCATCCATACGGCCGCTGGTGGTGGGTCCTGCCGAGCCGATAACCTGACCGGGCTTCGCAGGAGTGGGGCCAACATAGTAGATAGTTGCATCGGTGGGGTCGAAGGGGAGCTTCTCACCTGCGGCGAGAGCCTCGCACATTCTCTTGTGACCTGCATCACGGGACGTATAGATGGTGCCGGTTACAAGAACCTCGTCACCTGCATGAAGTGTCTTTGCAAGTTCCTCGGTGAGAGGAAGCGTTATCTTTCTTGCCATGATTAAATCACCTCCGATTTATGACGGGTAACGTGGCAGTTGATGTTGATTGCACAGGGCATACCCGCAATATGTGTGGGGAGAGTTTCGATATTGAGACCGATTGCGGTGGTCTTGCCGCCGAAGCCCTGGGGGCCGATACCGAGCTGATTGATCTTCTCAAGCATCTCCTTCTCAAGGTCTGCATAGTAAGGATCCGGGTTGGAAGAATCGATGGGTCTCATGAGTGCCTTCTTTGCAAGAAGTGCCGCCTTATCGAAGGTGCCGCCGATTCCAACGCCGACAACGATGGGAGGACAGGGGTTCGGACCTGCGTTCTCAACGGTCTCGATGATGAAATCCTTGATTCCCTGCAAGCCTGCGGAGGGCTTGAACATGCGGATCGCGCTCATGTTCTCGCTTCCGAAGCCCTTGGGGCCGAGGGTGATCTTGATGTTTTCGCCGGGAACGATCTCGGTGTAGATCATTGCAGGAGTGTTGTCGCCGGTGTTGCCGCGGCGAACGGGGTCTTTAACTACGGACTTGCGAAGGTAGCCGTTGGTATAACCGCGGCGAACACCCTCGTTGATAGCCTCGGTAAGGTCTCCGCCGACGATATGTACGTCCTGACCGATCTCAAGGAATACGCAAGCCATGCCGGTATCCTGGCAGATCGGAACGTTCTCTCTGTCCGCGATCTCAAAATTCTCGATGATGTTATCGAGAACGCCCTGAGCGATCTTGCCGTCCTCGCAAGCGCGGCAATTCTTGATCGCGCACTTTACGTCGCCGGGAAGATGTGTGTTTGCATCGATACAGAGCTTTTCAACCGTATCGATGATCTGCTGTACGTTAATTTCGCGCATTTTTTAATATGCCTCCAAAAAAATTTAATCAAGCAATAATTCCGATGATCTGGGCTGCAAATACAATCAAAACCAAAGCTATCGGATAGGTCGAAGCGTAAGCACCTGCAACGTCGTCGGTCTCGGCAACGCTGATGAGAGTGCCGAGCGCAGGAGTAGACGTCATGCCGCCGGTGATGGAGCCGAGAGTGGAAAGCAGGGGTAGCTTGCATACCTTTCTTGCAAAGATGTAGCCGACCACCAAGGGGGTGAGGGTAATAAGTACACCTGCAAGGAAGCCGTAAAGAACTATCATGATTCCGTACTGGGAATTCTGAATCTGTTTTACGAGCTGGACTCCGCCGTCAACGCCTGCGCCGAGCAGGAACAGGACGAGACCGAACTCCCGGAATATCTTGAGCATCTGAACGCTCGGTCTGAGGTTGAACGGGCCGATGTGGCCGAAATGTGCAAGCACCAAAGCCATGATAAGCGGGCCGCCGGTCATGCCGAGAGAGAAGGTAGCACCTTCAAATCCCGCGCCGGTAAGCGGGATCTTGACAGAGCCGAGAATGAGGCCGAGGACAACGGCAACGCCGAAGGCGGCAAGGCCGTAGCCGTCGAGGTCAAATCTCTTCTTCTCCGCCTTTGCCTCGCCCTTTGCTTCCTTCGGTACGCCCGCGATAAGCGCGCGCTCCTTTGCCATGTCCGCCTTGACTATCTTCGGCATGATCTGAACGAACAGAACAACGCCGACGACGCCGAAGGGATAGGCGATAGCCTGACCGAGCGAGACCATTGCGGACTGATCCCCCGCGACCTCCTTTGCCGCGGAGAACGCCGGGGTGGACGTCAACGCTCCGGAGAGGACTCCGCTTGCAAAAGCGGAGCCGATACCGGGGATGAAGGCGAAGGCAGTGGTGACAGCCGCACCGATAATGATTATGATCGCTCCCATGGGGAGGTATGTTTTGGCGTTCTTTTTCAGGTCGCGGAAGAAGTTCGGGCCTGCAATTGAACCGACCGACGTTACGAAAAGCACCAGTCCGATGTTACCGATGAAGTTATAGTTCTTCAAAACGGATGAGGATGCGTCCTCAATGAAGAATTTACCGAGAACGGGCACATCCGCAAGTCCGGGAATCGTAAAAAGATAGCCGAAAAGCAGTGCTACGAGGAATACGCCGGCAGTTCCGAGGGAGACGCCCTTTATCGTTATTCTTCCGAAGGCATAGCCGAGGAAGGTAATGAAGAACGCGCCGAGAAGAACGACCGTTGCCGTGTTGGGGTTGATAAGGCCGGATATGAAGGTCGAAAAATCCATAGTGTAAAGAGTCGCCTCTTTCCTTATCTTTCGTGGCGTGCGTAATCGGGGAGAAGCATGGGTGATACGCCGTCGTAGGTCGCACCTGCGGCCTTAAGCTCTTCGGCGTAGGCCTCAACGTGGTCGAGGTTCATCTTACCAAGCTCGATCTCCTTGGACTTAGCCGCTGCAGCCTTACCTGCGTTGCGGCCGAATACGATGATGTCGAGCAGGGAGTTACCCATAAGTCTGTTTCTTCCGTGGATACCGCCGACAGCCTCACCTGCAACAAGGAGGTTGGAGATCGCCTTGGTAAATCCGTCGCCGCCGATCTCAAGACCGCCGTTCTGATAGTGAAGGGTCGGGTAGATAAGGATCGGGACCTTTCTCATATCGATGCCGTAGTTCATATACATACGCATCATAGCCGGAATTCTCTTCTCGATGGTGCCCTCGCCGTGCTTCTTCTCGATCAGGGGAGTGTCGAGCCATACGCCCGTTCCGCTGGGGGTGTGTACGCCCTTTCCGCGAGTGGTGCACTCACGGATGATGGAAGCCGCGGAAACGTCACGGGTCTCAAGCGGATGCATGAAGGCCTCGCCCTCGGAGTTGACGAGCATTGCACCGATGGAGCGAACCTTCTCGGTTACAAGCGCACCCTTGATCTGTGCCGGGAAAATAGCTCCGGTGGGGTGGTACTGAATGGTGTCCTGATAAAGCAGGGGTGCGCCTGCGCGGTAGCCGAGGATAAGACCGTCGGCGGTTGCACCGTAGTGATTGGAGGTCGGGAAGCCCTGATAGTGCAAACGTCCTGCACCGCCGGTGGCGATGATGACGGTCTTTGCCTTTGCTACGAGGTAATCCTCGGTCTCCATATTGAGAAGGACAGCACCTGCGACCTGACCCTTGTCGTCCTTGATAAGCTCAACTGCGGAGGTGAACTCTACGACGGGGATCTTACGGTTAAGAACTTCATCGCGAACGGTACGCATGATCTCCGCACCGGAATAGTCCTTGCATGCGTGCATTCTCTTTCTCGAGGTTCCGCCGCCGTGGGTGGTGATCATGTTGCCGTCTGCGTCCTTATCGAACATAACGCCGAGGTCGTTGAGCCACTTAATGGCATCGGGAGCTTCCATTACGAGACGGCGAAGAAGCTCGGGGCGAGCGGCATAGTGTCCGCCGCCGAAAGCGTCGAGATAGTGCTGAACGGGGGAATCGTTGGGCTTGTCAGCCGCCTGAATACCGCCCTCAGCCATCATGGTGTTGGCATCGCCAATGCGAAGCTTGGTAACGATCATAACGTTTGCGCCCGCCTCATGCGCCTCGATAGCAGCCGCGCAGCCTGCGCCGCCGCCGCCGATCACGAGAACGTCAACATCGTAGTCAACCTTGTCAAGGTCGATCTTTTCGCCGAGGAGGCGGCTGTTGGAGTGAAGCAGGTGACCAAGCTCAAGCGGTACCTTCTCGCCCTTGTTGGGTCCGACCTTGATCTCTGCAAAGCCGTCCTCGCGGTAGTCGGGATGGTAAGCCTTAAGCAGCTCGTCCTTCTCCTCCGCGGTCATGCGCCTCGGCTCGGTCGCCATACGCGCCTCACGGGTAGCTTCAAGTTTCTTTATGGATTCAAGCATTTCCTGAGTATACATTGTCCTGCCTCCTTATTTCTCGATGTCACGGGTGTTGTAGAGTTCCTGCATCTCGGCGATGGGCTTCTGCATGATCTGCTCGATAAGCTCGTCGTACTCGCCGCGATTGATCTCGTCAACGCGGTTGATAAGATGCTCGGTCTCGGGCGCGATGTACTTGCCGGTGAGACGTCTTGCAAGAAGGCCTACATGGGGGTGGGAGATCTCTGCAGGACAACG
>JBJDZD010000045.1:0-14900 GCA_051867815.1 Eubacteriales bacterium
AAGTACGACAAAAGGTTCAGAACTTAAGTCCTGAACCCTTTGTCAGCGGTCTGATCGCTGAGCCTTTGCGGCTCAGCGATTTTTATGTAGTTTTTATCCGAGGTCTTCGAGTAGCTTTTTGAGTGCTCTTTCCCAAATCGCGCCATTTGTCTTATAGCAGTTGGTCCAGGAATCGAATGTACCGCTCTCGGCTGTACGGAAAGCGGAGAAGCAGCTGAGCTGGTCTGCAAAGATGTGGCCGGGGTCAAATACGAGGGTGTCATGGAGGAGGTCAAACATCTGTGCGTTTTCAAGAGTATCGAGGAAGCGGTACTGGAAGCAATCCTGATAAATTACGGGAGTGAGATAACGGTAACCGTGGGAGCCGAGGCACTCAAGAACGGCTGAACTTATTTCGGGGTCGCGTGCATTGGTGGGGATTGAGTACATCGTTACCCAATAGCTTGTAATGGAGCAGTAGTCCTCCTGATCCTTATCGTACATGGGGTAGGGAAGGATTGCAAAGTCGAACGAAACGCTTTGGAGATGGTTCTGAACGTCCGCGATCTGTCCCATGTGGAAGAGAACGTTGCCGGATGTGAAGCCGTTAGTACCGTTTACTGCGAGGATGGTGACGTCATCGTTTTCCTTAAGAAGGTTCTTGCAGGTCTGGAACCAAGTCTCAAGGCGATCGCTTGTAAGATCGGGGGACATGGCAAGCTTGCCGTCGGCATCGTGCTCAACGAAACGGAAACCGCCGCCGTAGAAAAGATTATCGTAAACAACGTTGTTTGCAATGGTGACGCTGTATGCCGGAGAGCCGTCGGGGTTGATGCCCTGAACGGTGCCGACTGCAACCTCGATGAATTTCTCCATTGTCCACTCATGATTATTTACAAGCTCATAGACATTGGGAACATTCAGATTTTCGGCAAGGGTGAGATTGCAAAGGATCGCCTGAACGTTACGAACGAGGGTTCCGGTGATATCGCCGGTGGTGAAGTAGAGATTGTTGTTGATATGGCAGGATTCCTGAATATCCGAAGGCCACCAGGGTCTGTCGAAATCAAGGTACTTCATCTCATTGAGATTGAGGTAGAGATTCTTCGTAGCGCCGATGGGGGCTGCCGGTGTGTACTGACCGATGATGTCGAAGGCATCCTTGGTGCCTCCGTTGACATTTGCTTCAACCGTTGTGATAAAGGAGTTGCGGTTGTTCCAGTCGCCTGCCTGCTTGGAGAACACAAGCTTGATGCCGAGGCGTTCCTCGGTTCTTACCTGGCGATTGTAGACGGCGTCGTGGATCTTGTCGCCGGTGGTCTGACCGTCCTCATTCCACTCCCACATGACCTGATTGGACCACGTGAAGATAACGATTTCCTTGTCATCGTAATCAAGCTCGGGGAGCCTGTCAAGCTCATATCCGTTTTCGTCAACGGGGTATGTGGTCTCAGGTGTTTCGGTGGTAGCCGCAGGGGCGGTGGTACCTTGAGAAGCCGTCGTGTCGTCGCCGCCGGTATTTGCGCAGGAAGCAAAACAGAGCGTCAACATCAAGACTGCCATGATGAGTGCTGCAAATCTGAACTTTTTCATGAGAAATATCCTTTCATGATACTTGATTATTATTATATTACCATATTTTTGCCCCGTTGTCAAGATGTTTTCAGCAATCTTGATGAAACGG
The DNA here is from genome assembly GCA_051867815.1 of Eubacteriales bacterium. Taxonomy (GTDB): domain Bacteria; phylum Bacillota; class Clostridia; order Oscillospirales; family CAG-272; genus CAG-390. Next base: position 1,664 of record JBJDZD010000045.1, read on the forward strand.
GGCAAAAATTATTACATCATATTTTCGGCTCGAATGCCTTCTTCAACGCGACATGTTTTTCTTCGGCCGCCTTCTTATCGGGGGCGCAAACGCAATAGTAAAATTTGCACTTGGGTTCGGTACCGCTCGGACGAACGGCAACCCAACAGCCGTCCTCAAGGATAAAACGCAGGACGTCGGAGGAGGGGAAGCCTGCGGCAATCATTTCGTCGGAAAGATAGTCCTCTACGCGAACTACCTTGACGTTGCCAACCTTTGCAGGCGATTCGGCGCGCAGAGAAGCGGTAAGAGCCGCAATTTTTCCTTTGCCGTCAAGTCCGGGGAAGTAGAAATTGGACTGTGCATCGAGGAAATAGCCGTATTTCTCGTGAATGCCGGCGAGAACGTCGATGAGGGTCAGACCGAGTGACTTATAATACGCCGCCGCTTCGCAAAGCATGAGGGACGCCTGAACGCCGTCCTTGTCGCGGACAAAATCGGCAATAAGACAGCCGTAGCTCTCCTCGTAGCCGAATACGAAGCCGTAGCCCCCCTCTGCACGGTGGCGAGCGATCTTTTCGCCGATGAACTTGAAGCCGGTAAGCGTTTTTTCGACCTTGACCCCGTATTTCTCGCAAATGCGGTCGCCGAGATCGGATGTGACTATGGTTGTCAGCATATAAGGGTCTCTCGGCATGGAGCCGTCCGCGGTGCGGCGCGAGAGGATGTATTCAAGCAGAACTGCGGCGGATTGGTTGCCCGTCATAAGAGTCAGCTCGCCTGCCTTGTTGCGTGCGGCAACGCCGAGGCGGTCGCAGTCGGGGTCGGTGGTGATGACGATGTCCGCGCCGGTTTCATCGGCAATCCGAACTGCTTCCTTGTAAGCCGCCGGTACTTCGGGATTGGGAGATTCGGTGCCGGAGAAATCAGGATCGGGGTCACATTGGGAGAGAACGGGAATGACGTTGTAGCCGCACTCGGAAAGCACGCGGCGGACGGGAACGTTACCCGTGCCGTGCTGGGGAGAGTATACGACCGTCAGCTTGCCTGCACTCTCACGGTTGCGCGAGATCGAAATATTCTCCACGCGCATTGCGTATTCGTCGTCGATAGAGGGGTCGAGCGTCACTATCATTCCGCCGGCTTCCTCGGGACTGAGGAAGGGAACCGCAAGCTCATCCTTGACCTTGCCGACAAGGTCGATCACCTTTTTGCTGTCGGGGATGGAAAGCTGGCAGCCCTCGCCATCGTATATCTTGTAGCCGTTATACTCCGGAGGATTGTGCGATGCCGTAATCATTACTCCGCCTGCGGCGCGCAGACGTCGCACGGCGAAGGAGAGCATGGGGGTGGGGCGAAGAGAATCAAAGATATAGGCTTTGACACCTGCGGCGGCAAAAACTCCTGCCGTTGCAAGCGCAAAGCGGCGCGAGCAGCGACGGTTGTCGTGCGAGATGACCACACCGCGCATAGCGGCATCAGTACCGAGACTCTTTATATATTCAGCAAAGCCGCGGCTGACCTTCATGACGGTATAGACATTCATGCGTCCGATGCCTGCACCGAGCAGACCGCGCATACCGCCCGTGCCGAACTCAAGCTCTGCGGCAAAGCGCTCGGCAATGGCCTTGTCGTCGCCATCAATGGAGAGAAGCTCGGAGCGAAGCTCGCCGTCAAGCTCACCGAAGGCAAGCCAACGCTTATAATCGTTCATGTAGTTCTTTTCTGACATAGATAGTCCTCCCGAGAATTATAATAACTAATTATACAACATAATATGGTATTTTTCAAGTGGAGATTTGATAAAAAATGTTAAATCGCTCGCATAAACGGGCATTTTACGACAATAAAAAGAACGGGAATGAGATATCCCATTCCCGTTGAGGTTGGTGCGCCTGACAGGGGTCGAACCTGCACGAGTTAACACAAGATCCTAAATCTTGCGCGTCTGCCAATTCCGCCACAGGCGCATGAAATATTAAATTTTGCCAAAACAAACCGCGAGACAGCTTGAAACATAGTCGAAATGCTCCCCGTGGGTCGCATTTCTCGTTGTTTCTGCGCTTTTTCAAACCTCGCTGAGCCGTACGAGAGCCGAACCGAATAGCCTCTCGCCGGGTGTTTTCGGCATATTTCGCCGTCATTTCACTTGACAAGTTATTACTTGCCTGCGCGAAAAGCCACCAAAATCTGCTCAAAAACACCTCGACGAGAGGTGCGACGCAGTTTTGAGGGAGCAAATTTCCGTTCCAAAAAGGCAAAGTCCGCAGGGAATATATGAAAATATTGCCAAGGGCTTTAACGCATTTGGGGCGAAAATTTGCCCCTCAAAACCTATTTGGTTTGGCTCCCGTACGGCTACCGCCCACCGGGCGCGCTCGGAAGAAAAACTGCCAATTCCGCCACAGGCGCTTTTGCTATAATAGTTTACCACATTTCTGCCGGATTGTCAAGGCATATTGCACTTTTTGATGTTGATTTTTATTCCGAAATATGTTATAATATAGAAAATACGAGTCAAAACGGAGCAATCATGAAAGATTACAAATACATCCTTTTCGACCTTGACGGCACCCTGACGGATTCTGCCGAGGGCATAACCAATTCGGTCGCGTACGCACTAAAGCGTTGGAATATCGAGGTCGCGGACAAAAGCAAGCTGAATTGCTTCGTCGGGCCGCCCTTGCACGCATCGTTTGAAAAGTATTTCGGCTTTTCCGAGGAGCAGGCGCTCGAAGCGGTGGATGAATACCGCGTTTATTATGCGGACCGCGGGATCTTTGAGAATCGCGTTTACGACGGCATTCCCGAGTTGCTTGCAGAGCTTTGCGCGAGGGGCAAGAAGCTCGTTCTTGCCACGTCAAAGCCGGAGGGCTACGCAAAGCAGATAGTTGAGCATTTCGGCCTTGCGAAGTATTTTGACCTTATCGCAGGCGCAACCATGGATTCCTCGCGCACGAAAAAGTCACTTGTCATAAAATACGCGCTCGGTGAGCTTGGTGTTACCGATCCGGCGGAGTGCATCATGGTCGGCGACCGCGATCAGGACACCGTCGGCGCACGCGAGAACGGCATTGAATGCATCGGCGTGCTTTACGGCTACGGAGACCTTGCGGAGCTGACGGCCGCCAATACGAGATATATTGCCGAGACCGTCCCCGATATTTTGAAGTTTATTTGAGGTGAAAAATGAGAAAAATACTGCTCGTAATTGATATGCAGACCGATTTTATTGACGGCGCACTCGGCACGGCGGAGGCCGTTGCCATAATTCCGAACGTTCTTCGCGAGATTGAGAAATACGGCAAAAACGACATCATTGCCACGCGCGATACCCATACCGAAGACTACATGCAGACGCGCGAGGGCAAGCATCTCCCCGTCCCTCATTGCATCGAGGGTACGCCCGGCCGGGAGCTTCATCCGGAGATTGCGCAGGCTCTTGACGGTTGTACTGTCATAGACAAGCCGACCTTCGGCTCTACCCGGCTTTGCGACATGATCTGTCAAATGGCGCAGAGTGAGGAGATAGAGGTCACTCTCGTCGGTCTTTGCACCGATATTTGCGTTGTTTCAAACGCAATGCTCATCAAAGCGGCACTTCCGGAGATCGACGTGAGGGTCGTTGCCGACGCCTGCGCCGGTGTCACGCCCGAGACCCACGCGGCGGCATTGGCTACCATGAAAATGTGCCAGATAGACGTAATATAACGGAAATACGAAAGCGATGGAGACCTCAATCTCCATCGCTTTTGCTTTACAGCTTTTGAACTATCAGCTCCACGTTGTCATCTATCGGTAAAGTACCGTCAACTCTGACTATCGGACAACTCACGGTTGACAGCCAATTCTCAACCGTTTTTTCATCCCTCGACTCACAAAATTCGTGGAAGGACTTGACCTGCTCGTAAAAAACTCCGCCTTCGCGGCCTTTTTCTCCGAAAAGCGCATACGATCTCTCGTATACTCGCTCTAACCGTATTTCTCGTGGGACTTCAATATAAATCACAGATCTCAAATGAGAAATAAATCCATCCCCGAAACGACCCGTTACCGATGCCGCAACAAAGTCATTATCGTTGTTTACGATGCTTGCGAGCAATGAAACGACCTCGTCATGGGGGCGGGAATTTTCGTACGGATAATTCTGATTGTCTTGCTTAGAAAAATAAATATCTTCGATATCAATAAACTTACAGTTCAATCTCTTTGCAAGTGCCTTCGCCAGCGTGCTTTTTCCCACCCCGTTCAAGCCGCAGACCAGTATGACGTTACCCACGTTTAATTACTCGCTTCTTGCACTTCTTGCATTTGTCGGGCGTAGGTTTGCGGACGACCTTCTTCTTATTTGACGTACCGGACTTCCTTACTGCAACCGTTTGCTTGGGATTGGCGGCTTTCGGATCGACTTGTTCGCTTTCGTCATCTTCCTTCTTCTTGAACATGGACTTGATCTGCTCGGCAACGGAGGAGCGTCTCTCTCCCATGAACAGTCGTACGCCAGTCATGATCGCTTGACGGGTTTCGGGGTCGATATTTGAAAACGCCCTGATGACTGCCGCTCGGTTTTCCGAAAGCTCGGTCAGCGTTTTGACGTTGGCGGAGCAGAGAATATCGAAAAATCCTTCAACGAACGCCTCGCGCTCGGCAGGCTCCATGGCCAAAATCCACCTGCGGACAAGCTCGTTGGCATTCCTGACCTCGGGGGCTACGTCCTCGTCGCAGACGAAGCTCGTGCCGAGGACTTCCCATGTCAGCGCGTCGTGTTGATAGAGGTAATTCTTGGCGGAGGATTTGGTTACGCGGTATTTTGAATCGTATTTCAAGAGCATGCCTACAACGGAACCGGTCGGAATGACCGTTGATATCTTATCCGCGATATTGTCGTACTCGCGGCTCGCCCAAACGTCGTCAAGAAAGCCGGGGCCGTCGAAGTTATATACCTTTTCAATGCGCTCGCGCAAATCCGGAGATGCCGTAAGGCCTGCCCACAGCGCGAGATTGCCGCCCTTGCTGTGTCCGCCGATGTAGATGCGGCGGTCGTTCTCCGTTACGCGCCTCAAGTAATCGTGTGCGCGCTCTTGGGCCGGAACGGGCGTGAGATACGCCATGCGGAAATCCTCGCGCCAGCCGGTGATGGTGTCATCCGTTCCGCGGTAAGCAACGAAGATGCTGTCTGCCGTCGGCAAGAAGCACAGGGCGGAGAATTGCTCAACTGTTTGCTCATCAACAATGTTGATGAATCTCGTCATCCGTACGTCGGCAAATCGGCGAGTTTCGGCGGCGAGCTTGAAAAGCCCGACTATTTCGCGCGGCACGATCTCACCGAGCGTAATCTCCGCTTCTCCTCCATTGCGTTCAAAAAAGAGCTTGGCGGCATCCGAGAGGGATATCTCACCCTCGTCCGGCACTATGCCTTCAAAAAATATATATGAGATCTCGCAAAAGATCAGCGCATCTATTTCACAAAGATGTGAAGTCTCAAAGGAAATATCTCCGCGCCAACGTAAATAATCAAATACATTTGCCATAACGCAACCTCCGTTATATTGATTATTGTACAATATTTTTATGTAAAATTCAATTTAATTTCGCCGAGCCTTTGCGGCTCGGCGAAAAAATCATTCGTCTTCTTTGCTGTTTTCCCCGTCCTCGCTTACGACAAGCTTGGTAACGATGGCGGAAACGATGTGGCGATCCTCAATACTCTCGACCTTGATATGTAAACCGCAGGTCTCGACTTCGATGGCGGCATCGCCGTCCTCGGGTATTTCCGAAAGCTCATTCATTATCATTCCACCGACGGTGGAAAACTCAACGTCATCGGGAAGCTCAAAGCCGATGATCTGCCGCGCCTTGTCAAGCTCCGCGAAGCCGGCAACGCGCCATGTGTTTTCCTCTATCTCGGTGATGTCCTTTTCTTCCTCTTCCTTTTCTTCTTCGTCGTATTCGTCGTAGATGTTGCCCATGATCTCTTCGATCAGGTCCTCAAGTGTGACGATACCGCTGACGGCACCGAATTCGTCAACGACCACGGCAATGTGGCGGTTGTTCTTTTGCATTTCCGCAAAAAGAGTGTCGCATTTAACGGTTTCCGGAACGAAATAGGGAGTGCGGAGAAGGCTTGCCAGAGGTTTATTTTCATTTGGGGAGAGACGGTCTAAATAGTAATCCTTTGCATAAAGAATTCCCACGACATCGTTGATATCCTCGCCGCAAACGGGATAGCGCGAGTATGCGCTTCCGTTCAGGATCTTGAAAATCTCATCGTCCGTTGCGTCCTTTGATATGGTTATAACGTCAATTGCACGCGTCATGACGGTGCGCGCAATATTATTATCGAATTCGAAGATATTGTCTATCATTTCACTTTGCATGGCGTCAATGGTTCCGCTTTCCTCGCCGATATCAACCATGATGCGTATCTCGTCTTCCGTGACCTGCTCTTCTTCTTCGCCGGGCTTGATACCGCAGATAAATAGGCAGAGGTTGGTGGATTTCGTGAGTACCCAGATGATGGGCTTGAGGAACGTTTTAATTGCGGAAACGACGGGGCAAACAATGCGTGCGACCTTTTCGGGCGAGTGCTGTGCCAAACGCTTCGGTACCAGCTCACCGAGTACAAGAGTGAAATAGGACAGCACGAGGGTGATAAGGATTACCATGATCGAATTGATCGTTTCAACTCCGAGAGCGGTGAAGCCGAGACCATCGTGAATCCAATTTGTCAGAGGCTCTGCAAAGTTATCGGCGGCAAATGCCGAGCCGAGAAAGCCCGCGAGTGTGATCGCGATCTGTATTGCGGAGAGAAATGCTGTGGGTTCTTCAGAAAGTTTGAGAAGCTTTTTGGCTTTGTTGTCACCTTCTTCTGCGGACTTGCGGAGAAGATTGGTGTTCAGCGATACGAGCGCCATTTCCGCAGATGCAAAAAATGCATTAACGCCAATGAGCGCTACCTGAAGCATGATAAGCCAAAATAATCGGTCGCCTTCCATGAGAAATAAAAATTATCCTTTCTTTTGCCATTTGAATTTTTTGATTATGGCAACATTATAATTATTATATCATATTTTATACTGAAATTCAAGTGATGAATATGAATAAACAACAAAATCGGCGAAAAATCATTAAAAAGTATTGACAAAACGCGGATTTAGTGTTATACTAAATAATAACATTGAATAACGCGATGAAACGGAGTAGTAAGCAGCAGTTCATCCTCAGAGAGCATGCGGTTGGTGCGAGCATGTGACGGAGGTTGCCGAAGTCGCCGCGGAGTGGTCGGAGCGAAACACAGTAATTCCGAACGGCTTGTTCCCGAAACAGAACAGAATGAGAGTGCGCCCAAGGCGCAAATACAGGTGGTACCGCGCGTTCTGCGTCCTGTTGTTACAGGCCCGGAGCGCTTTTTTATTGAAATTTATTTATCGAAAGGATGATATACATGAACGACGATATCATGAATGCTCTTCCCAAGACGTATGATCCGTCCACGTTCGAGGACAGGCTTTACGCCATGTGGACCGAGAAGGGTTATTTCACTCCCGAGGTCGACTATTCCAAGGAGCATTACTCCATAGTTATTCCCCCTCCAAACATCACGGGCCAGCTTCACATGGGTCACGCGCTTGACAATACCCTCCAGGATATCCTCATCCGTTACAAGAGAATGTCCGGCTACAGTACCCTTTGGCTCCCCGGAACCGATCACGCTTCGATAGCAACCGAGGCAAAAATAGTTGAAGCAATGCGCAAGGAGGGCCTTTCCAAGGAGGATCTCGGTCGCGAGGCGTTCCTTGAGCGCGCGTGGGCGTGGAAGGAGCAGTACGGCGGACGCATCATTTCTCAGCTTAAGAAGATGGGTTCGTCCTGCGACTGGACACGCGAGCGCTTTACCCTCGACGAGGGCTGTTCGCGTGCGGTTCGCGACGTATTTGAGCGTCTTTACAAGAAAGGTCTTATCTACCGCGGCGAGCGTATCATTAACTGGTGTCCTCATTGCAAGACCTCCATTTCCAACGCCGAAGTCGATTACACGGAGCAGGACAGCCATTTCTGGCATATCCGATACCCCCTCGTAGGCGGCGGAGGATATGTTGAGGTCGCCACCACCCGTCCCGAGACCATGCTCGGCGATACCGCCGTTGCCGTTAACCCCGAGGACGAAAGATACAAGCACCTCATCGGCAAGTATTGTGTCCTTCCCCTCGTCGGCAGACGCATTCCGATAGTTGCCGACGAGCATGCACAGCTCGACAAGGGTACGGGTTGCGTTAAGATCACCCCTGCCCACGACCCGAATGACTTTGAGGTCGGTCGCCGTCAGAAGCTCCCCATGGAGGTCGTTCTCACCGAGGATGCAAAGATCACGGAGAATTATCCCAAGTACGCCGGAATGGATCGCTATGAGGCGCGCAAGGCAATCGTTAACGATCTGCGCGAGGGCGGATTCCTTTGCGAGATCGAGGATCTCAAGCACGAGGTCGGCACCTGCTACCGTTGCGGTACAACTATTGAGCCGATGGTCAGCCTGCAATGGTTCGTTAAGATGGAGCCGCTTGCAAAGCCTGCCATTGAGGCGGTTCGTGACGGACGCATCAAGTTCGTCCCCGAAAGATTTGACAAAAACTACTTCCATTGGATGGAGAATACGCAGGATTGGTGTATTTCACGACAGCTTTGGTGGGGTCACCGCATCCCGGCGTATTACTGCGACAAGTGCGGTGAGATGGTTGTTTCCGCCGAGCATACCGAGACTTGCCCGAAGTGCGGCGGCCACATGACGCAGGACCCCGACACCCTCGACACCTGGTTCTCCTCGGCTCTGTGGCCCTTCTCAACCATGGGCTGGCCGGATAACACCGAAGATCTCAAATATTTCTATCCGACGAACACACTCGTCACGGGCTACGACATCATCACCTTCTGGGTATCGAGAATGATATTCTCGGCACTTGAATATACGGATACCGTCCCCTTTGACACGGTTCTGATCCACGGCCTCGTCCGCGACGCGCAGGGAAGAAAAATGTCAAAGTCTCTCGGCAACGGTATCGATCCTCTTGAGATCATTGCCACCTACGGTGCAGATGCGCTCCGCTTTGCGCTTGCAACGGGCAACAGCCCCGGAAACGATATGCGCTTCTCGGATGAGAAGATCGAGGCTGCGCGCAACTTCGCAAATAAGCTGTGGAACGCATCGCGGTTCGTTCGCATGAACCTTACCATCGATAAGGTCGAGCTTCCCGAAAGCTCCAAGCTCGCTCCCGAGGATAAGTGGATACTCCACCGCTTCAATAAGCTCGCGGCGGCAGTTGAGGCATCGCTTGATAAATACGAGATCGGCATTGCGCTTTCCAATCTCTACGATTTCGTCTGGGATATCTTCTGCGACTGGTATATCGAGCTTTCCAAGGCTCGCCTTGCAAATAAGGAAAGCGAGAGCGGACTTGTTGCACAGAACGTTCTTGCCTTCGTTCTCACGGGCACACTCAAACTCCTGCATCCCTTCATGCCCTTCATTACCGAGGAGATCTATCAGGCTCTGCCTCACGAGGGCGATGCGGAAAGCATCATGATATCGAGATATCCCAAGTACGACCCTGCACTCGACTTTGAGAGTGACGCCGCTCATACAGATAAGCTCATTTCGGTCATCAAGGCCATCCGTGCAAGACGCACGGAGATGAACGTTCCTCCGTCAAGAAAGACCAAGGTATACCTTGAGACCAAGTATGCTGATTCGTTCACAGCGGCAACTCATCCCTTCTTCGTTCGCCTGGCATCGGCATCCGAGGTTGAGGTCAGTGACGATTTTGCCGGCGCTATCTCTGCCGACAACGCCGCGCAGATCGTAACCGATGCCGCAACCGTTTACTTGCCCCTCTCCGAGCTTATCGACACGGAGAAGGAAAAGGAAAGGCTCGGCAAGGAAAAGACAAAGACCGAGGGTGAGATAAAGCGACTCGAAGGCAAGCTCGGCAATGCCGGCTTCGTCGCAAAAGCGCCTGCGGCAGTCGTTGACGCGGAAAAGGCAAAGCTTGAAAAGTACAAGGAGACCCTTGCGGCTATCGACGCGGCGCTTTCTAAGCTGAACTGAATAATAACAGAGCCGACGCCACGCGTCGGCTCTGACGTATAATCCGGATATCATATGATGTCGCACCCGATCGGCGTGGTAACCAGCTTTGCAAATTTCTCCGCGGTTTTTGTCTGCGGAAGCGCCCACATTACCTTGGCAAGTACGGTTTCCGTGGTCATGCTGTATGCCTCGGGAAGCTCGTATTTCTGCTTGATGCGCAAGCCGACCTGGTATATTGACATATCGCTGCCCTCGTGCGGTACCTGCGTGGTCATAACGATGCGCACACCCTTTTTTATGAGCATTTCGATCTTGTCGGCAAATTCGTCGTTGTCGTAGTAGGGCAGGCCGCCTACGCCAAAACTCTCGATAATAACGGCGTGCGCGCGCTCGGCAACATAGTCGAAGATATCGGCACTCATGCCGGGGGTGAGCTTGATCAGCACAACGTTCGGGTCGATTTCATCGTAAAACCTGACCGGTTCGCCGAAGGTTTCCTTTATATAATAGCGCATTTCGCCGCCGCGGATGAAGCCTATCTCCGGGTAGTCAACGCTCGAGAATGCATTGGCACTGCGAGTGCGGTTCTTGCGCGCTCTCGGCGCGCATATAACCTTGCCGCCGAACACGACGTGAATACCGCAGGCATCGTTGTCCGCGGCGTAGATGAAGGCGTCGCGCAGATTTTCACGTGCATCGGTGTCGCGGTTTTCAATGGGTGTTTGCGCACCGGTGAGAACTATCGGCTTTTTGCTGTTTTGAATGAGGAAATAGAGCAGGGAGGCGGCGTACGCCATTGTGTCCGTGCCGTGCGTGACGACGAATCCGTCGTAGTTTTCGTATTCCTCGCGTATTTTCTGCGCCAAACGAAGCCAATATTCGGGGCGCATGTTGGTGCTGTCGAGGTTGAAAAGCGCGGTGACGCTGACACGGCAGACTTTCTTTATTTCCGGAATATGCTCAAGCAGACGTTCGCCCGAAACGGTGGGAACGAGACCGTCCGCGTCTGCCGCCGATGCAATGGTTCCACCCGTGGTTATGAGAAGTATATGCTTCATTTTAATCTCCATGCCGCAATGGGCGTTTCAAATGCTACCTTGATTTTTGATACATATATACATATATTATAGCACGGTTTTCGGATTCTTACAAGTATTTTTTGCAAAACACTTGATAAATCCGCGGAAATAATGTATAATTACCTTAATTAATTTGAAAGGTACAAGACCATGATCGATTTTTCAGCCAATTACCTTCCGGGCTTCATAGGCGGCTCCGCGGACGGCAAAAGCTGCTCTCAGAGGATAAAAAAACTGCGCGCGGCAGGGGTGGATGTCATGATACTCACGCCCCGTTATTATCCCTCGAAGCTTTCCGTTGAGGAATTTATCGATCGACGGGACGGGGCGGTTGAAGCTCTCGGCAACGGCGGCGGTCGCTTCCCGATGCTGATAAAAGCCTGCGAGGTCTATATCGATAAATCGCTTGACAGTATTTCAACCCTCGGTATGCTTGCCATAGGGGGAACGCGCACGATAATTGCGGATATGCCGAGCGGCGCATGGGAAAGTGAACTCTTAAACACAATATACGGCATCCAAAGCGCTGATTACGATGTTATTGTGGCACATATCGACCGATTTACGACCGCTTACGCAGAGGATCTCTTTGAGCTTGGTTGCAAGGGAACCGTAGATGTATCCGCATTCTTCGGCTTATCCGGCTTCTTTCGCCGCCAAAAGCTGTTTAGGTGGATCGACGAGGGCAAAATAGTGGGTATAGGCACCAATTTTGACCGAGATAACAGACACGCGTGCGACCTCATGAGCCGTCTGCCTCAGATACTCGGCAAAGAGCGAACAAAAAAGCTGGAGCAAACAGGCAAACGCCTGCTCGGCATATGAAAAGGAGCCGAAAAGGCTAGTTCTCATAAGGAAGTCTGCCTGACACACGGTAGGGGCACCATCGGTCGTCCGCGGATGTGCAATACACGCCCCTACGAATTATCAAAAATTACTACGCAGAAAACAAATAGTAACCCCCGACAGATTTTGAAAATCTGTCGGGTGCATTTTTCATAGCTGACGAGATTGGAATTGATTATTTATTTGATTATACACTCATAAGTATTCCAATCATAGATTTCATATTTTCGTCCGAATCTGAACAAGCATTCAAAAAAAGTCTTCTTTTTTCGAATGCGTCTCATAGCTTTTTGAAACCCTATTTCACCAAACATATCATCGTCGGTATCATCTCGGTCAAATTGTGCATCGGCAATCCAACGCCTTGTTTTCAAGTTGGTAACACTAATGATAGTCCGTTTTCCTTTCATTAATTCTTGAATTTCTTCTATCAAATATGAGCAGTCTTCCTCCGCTTCACCGGAAAAATATTCAAAAGAAAAAGCTCCAAACCATAAGTCACAAAATACAAACTCGCCGTTCTTTTCTTCAAATTCCAGCTCGATATGTTTTTTACCATTACTGCTTGGAATTATCAAGGCATAAAATCTGTGCGCCTTAGATTTTTTCGTGTAAGGAAATTGTGATATATGATTAAGAAAATCTGCTTCATTTGCGAATTCGCATTCTTGAAATAGAATAGAATTAGCGATTAATAACTCTTTCGCCTGAGATAAAATCAATCTTTGTTACCTCCCACAAACTCTTATTTATCTTTCTGTTTATCGCAAGTTTCGCCTTTGTATTACAAAAGGCATCGGGCAAAGTACATACCCCTTGTAGGGCAGGGGTTTATTCCCACCGTTGCCTCAACCCAAACCGTTTGTTGCGGCAGGAGCAAGCCCCGCCCTACGACATACTCTCATTATAACACAAATCGGCAGAAAAAACAATATCTCTGCCGAAAATTGTTTGTAAAGGCGTTCATTGAACGCCCGCGGGTGACCAATGGTCGCCCCTGCAGGTGCAAACTTCCTTATGAAAAGGAGCCGAAAATCTGCTCCTTTTCATTTATACAGCTTATATTTCAGCCGAAGATTATCCGCTATCATGGCAATGAATTCGGAATTGGTCGGCTTGCCGCGGCTGTTCTGCACCGTATACCCGAGATAGGAGTTCAGCGTGTCGATATCGCCCCTGTCCCACGCAACCTCGATCGCATGGCGGATTGCGCGCTCCACACGGGAGGTGGTCGTGGAATACTTCTTGGCGA
>JBJDZD010000046.1:0-2755 GCA_051867815.1 Eubacteriales bacterium
TTTGGGGGTTTCTTTTGCTCCCGGTGCTTCGGGCGCGCAAAAGTTCTTTAAGTACTATTCCGCCGGCAACGATAAGGACTATACCGATAAATATAATTGGTATTACAGTATCGGCGATGCCACCCAAGCTCCGCTCAATACCGATATTGCAAAAACTCTCACCTCGCTGGTCACCGCGCTTTCATTCGATGAATGCGTTGGCTTTGACTGTACCGAGGAGAAATACGGCTTCTCCGACAGCAGAAAGATAACCGTTACCTATAACGTTGATGAGGACGAAAAAGGAGTGCTGACCGAGAAAACGTACGTCATTTATCTCGGCGCGCAGACCGAAAGCGGCGAAATATACGCGCACACGGAAAGCTCCTGCCTCGTTTACATCATTTCAGATGCGGATGATTGGGTAAAGATCACAAACGGTGAGCAAAAGGACTTCATCACCTCGGAGCTTTGGTTGCCAAACTACGAGCGCATAGATCAAATGATCTTCACGGTCGGTGAGAACAGAATAGTTGTAAATGTTAAGAATACCGAGGGAAAGGTCACCTTTACCTCCGATCCGGAGCTTAACGACGATGAGCTTGACGAGCTTATCTCTGCCATGGCGGCGCTTAAGGCAACGTCACATTCATCAGTCCTCGAGGGCAACGACAGCCTTGAGAAAAAGACCTGTTTTACTCTTGAGATCAAATTCAATTCCGGAGATACGGCGGAAGCTGTTCTGACGGTCGAAACTTACACGGAAAACTACTGCCGCGTCAGCTTCATGGGCAATTCCGAACGTCTTATCACAACGGAGGATGCCGAAAAGTTTGCAAATATGATAAGCTCGGTTTTCGCCGACACCACAAAATAGGAGGATGAGATGAACGTAGCTTTCTTTCTGACCCCCAAGAGTCGTGTTGGTTATCTGGAATACGACGACACCTTCCGTCAATGCCTTGAGAAGATGCGCCATCACGGCTATACCGCCATTCCCGTTATCGACAAGGCCGGCAAATACGTCGGTACGCTCAGCGAGGGCGACCTGCTTTGGAGCATCATCGATGTGGGCGGAGCCGACCTGCGTGATTGCGAGGAGCTGAGAATTGCAAACATTCTGAAGCCCGAAAAATATCCGCCGGTCAAGATCACGGCGAAGATCGAAGAGCTTGTGGACCTTTTGCTCTCCCAGAACTTCGTTCCCGTCGTTGACGACCGAGGCTCGTTCATGGGTATCATAACACGTAAAACCGTTCTTGACTACCTCAACAAAAAGGTGAACAATTAAAATGAAGGCGAAAAGCTTTTTCGGAGCTTTTCGCCTTTTTCATGTTTATGCGCCGCGATAGACGAAGTTTAATCTGCCGAGTGGAGCGACGTCGCCTTTGTCGTAAAAGTCCTCGATGGAGGTGTATTCAACGGTGCTGTCCGCCGCCTTGAACCAGAAAGTGAAGTTATCGTGTTCAAGGCCGAGGGCGGCGCGCGGTACGACGAGCTTGAGGACGTTGCCCTCAAGCTTGTAGGTGAGGTCGGCAATGTCGGTTGCCTCCAAGCACTCGCCCTTGTCTCTCACGCGAGCAAGGGTGGTTCTGCCATCCCTTTGGGTGGTGTGGTTGACGACGAAGTCGTAGCCCGTGCCGCCCGTGGTGTTTATGTAGAGCTTCATCCACGAGCCTGCACCGAGCGGATCGGTGAGGGGAAGCTTGGTGTGAATGTCAAAGGCGATCATTTTCTCGCAATGGCCGACAACAATGCGCTCTATTGCGTTGCGCTGGGTGTGGTTGTCGTATATTACGCCGCCCTGACCCTCGGCGTGCCTTGAAAAGTCGCCGTCCGAGAAGGAATCGTACACCGCATCGGTACACATGGGATTGACCGGCGTTTCGGCAACGCCCTTGTACTTGCGCACATAGCTGACCAGTTGCATGAAATAATTGTCGAAGTAGCCTCCGCGCATCATTTCAATGTCGCGGCTGTATTCGTAGTTGGCGCAGTCAACAAAGCCAACGGGTCTTTCGGGCGGACCGCCCCAGTTGCCTGCTATCCATTCGTTCCAGCCGGTGACGAGAACTATGGGCGGATCTGCCTCAAGCGCGCGCTCAAATTGCTCGGCAAAGTTGTAGCCGTACTTATAGGCGTCGGGGTCGGGGTCGTTTGCGCCTTTGTGGAAGGCGCGGCCGCGGTTTGCCGTTTCACCGTAAAGCACGGAATCGCCGAAGCGGATTTGCGGATGCTGAGCCACGGAAACGTTGATGACCTCCGGCTCGCCTGCCATGTTCGCAAAAACGCGTTGGGGTCGTGTGAAGTCCATCCACGGCCAACCGCCGAGCTTGTCCTTTTCGTTTGGCCATTGGGATTTTTTAATGTTGAAAAAGGCACGTGTTTCGGGGGAGCATTCCTCCTCTATGGCGATGATGACGGGCTTGCCGTCGAGGCGGAACCAGGTATCTTTGCAGAAGCCGACGCTGTAAAAGGCGTCGTAAATCTCTTGCACCGTCTTGCCCGATGCGGTGTTGGTATAAAACATGACCTTGGGAATCTTGAATCCCTCATCGTGGTATTCCTGAAGCACGCGTAAAACGATGGCGGCATTGTCGCGGTAGATGAGGGAGTTCGTTGTGTCGAAGAACAAAAAGTCGATGTCCGCCTGAATGAGGAGCTTCATGTGCTTGCGGATTACCCATTCGTCGTTTGAGTAGTAATAGCCGTAGAAAGGCTCGCCCCAATGGTGATAAACGCCGTAGCCGCCCCAGAGGGGAGAATCCGGCTTGTG
>JBJDZD010000047.1:0-2750 GCA_051867815.1 Eubacteriales bacterium
CGAGAGCTTTGTAAGATAGAGTATAACGCTTGTTTTGTGTATGAAAAACGTTGAACCGGATTGCTTACGATCGATTGGAGAGCGTTCGAATTGGTGGCAAGGAAAGAGCGCTGTCGGCATTTCAAAAGAAGAAGAGCAACCTTTTTGTCGGTTGATCTTCTTCGGCTGGTGGTAAGACCTTTGAAAAGATTTGATGACGTGAACCTCGTTTCCGTCTGTTTACAGGGCAGACCGGCGATTGTATAAGGATAAGCAAAACGAATGATCTTGAATACTATGCGAGACAGAGTAGCGAGGTGACGATCAAAAGGGCTAAAAGAGAAAAGTTTACGATGGAGAAGATCGCAAGATATTTGCCCGTATGCTGAGCGTCGGTCGCGCGGAACTGTCGGAAGGTGATGAGACTTGCCAAGGAAGCGATCGGCGTGCCGAGGCCGCCGATATTGACGGCAATGAGAAGAGCGGGGTAGTTCATCGTAAAATGGGACAGCAATACTGCGGTCGGTACGTTCGAGATGAACTGACAAAGGAGACTGCCGACGAGCAAAGGGGAAAGTTCCACGAGCTTAGAAAGAAGGGAGCGGACTGCCTCGATGCGAGCAAGGTTGCCTGAGAATAAGAAGAAGGCGCAGAACGTGAAGAGCAGGCCGTAGTCCACGTGTCGGAACGCTTGCCTGTCGAGAATGAAAATGCCGACGCTGACGATGACGAGTCCGATCCAATAGGGAAATGCTTTGAATACGATCAGCACCGAGATAAGGAATAGAATGCCATAAGCAACGGTTTTGGGAACGTTGAGTCGGATGCGTTCTTCGGGGACTGTGAGCTGTTCCCGCTTAATGAAGAAGCAAAGGGCGAAGATCGAAACGAACGCCACAAGGGAAGGGACGAGCATGATCGAGAAAAATTCTTCCGTCGGAATATCAAAGTAGGAAAATAGGTAAAGATTCTGAGGATTGCCGAACGGAGTGAGCATGCCTCCCAAATTGGCGGCGACGTTTTGAAGCACAAAGACGTAGGCGAGGTGCTTTCTCTGATTGCACGCCGTCAGCACAAAGTAGCCGAGCGGAAGGAAGGTGATGAGCGCCATATCGTTTGCAAGGAGCATCGAGCCGAAGTAGGTGATGGCGACAAGGGCGAAGGTCACGTTGCGCACGTTTCTAAAACAAACGACGATTTTGTGCGCAACGAATTCAAAGAATCGAATCTGCTTGAATGCCGTCACAACGGCAAGCGTACAAAAAAGACAGGACAGGGTTTTCCAATCGAAGTAGCCGAAGTATTCTTGGTCGGGTGGAACAAAGAAGCAAGTGACGATCGCCGCAAGGAAGGCAATGCAGACGATGGGATTTTTCAAAAAGAATCGGATGAGCGGATTTTGCTTTTGTGTCTGAGTCATAGGTTTTCCTCCGGACCGTATTGTAGCACTTTCTATACCGCTTGGCAACGGATGGGAGGGAGGATCGCTCATTTTCTTGCTTTTCGTTCAAGAAAGAAATTTTTATGAGGGCGTTCTGTTATAGAGTTGACAGGATTTCTCACCTTTGCATATTGGGTACTCCCGATTAGTATAGGAACGACTGTAGTTATGATATATATGACCGGTTATTATGCGGTGCAAGTTGCTGTTTTATCAGAAGAGGGGATAACAGTATGTTGCCTGCGGTGTACGATACGGAAACTTAAACGGGAGGACGCGAAAGAAATTCGTCTCGAACGGTCCCGGTTCAGTGTGCAGGGCGGCTTTGCTTCGGGTCGGTATATATTCGATGATGGAGTAAAATGAAAACGAATCGAAAATGGGTCGTATTAAAGAAGAAAGCGGACGATATAACGCTGCATTACTCAAAGCGCGTCCAAAGGGTCGTTGAATTCGTTGAATTATATTATAAGAACCCGGTTAAGGTGTTATTCACGGCGAATAATAATTGTTTTGATAGTGCTTATAGGCGGTTAATTCCCAAAATATTTATACACCTATTCACATTACGCCATGTTAAAATGTCATTTTAAGCAGCTTGTAAATATTTTCTTAAAATTTTTGAATTTTATGATAATCCTGCTATAATTAGGTTGAAAAAAGTGGACTTGGCTATAAGTTGCATATTGAGTCATCTATGATAAAAAGAGATATCCATCTGAATCGGATGAAATCACGAATGAATAACGGGTCAATAAAAGTGATGACAGGCATTCGTCGATGAGGAAAGACTGTATTGCTTTTTAATCTGTTTTATGAATATCTGAGAGGAAGCGGCATAAGCGACGAGTAGATTTTTCAATATAATTGCATAACAATAAAAGCCGCAAATATCGTCATCCTGAAGTTTCGTACGATGATATCGTGGAAAAAAATAGTCGGCAACGAGGTTTACTATGTCTTTTAGATGAAATACAATTCGTCGAAGATGAATAGTATGAGCCAACTTCCTAATTTGGACGTTCACGTTACGGAGAGCAATTCAAAAATTTTATCCGCGGATATACTGACGGACTGCCGTGGGCATAGGGACGAAGTAAGCGTTTACCCTCTTTCCTTCAGCGAATTTTATTCTGCGAGAGGGGAGACGCATACGCGACTTGGGAGGAATATCATATCTTCGGCGGTATGACTGCACTGTTTGAGCGGAAAACAGACGAACAAAAGAGCGAGTATTTGCACGGTCTGACGTCGAACGTCTATTTTTCGGATATTATGGAACGCAATCACATTCGATACAAAGACGCACTCGGTTCAATCGTTGGGGGTA
>JBJDZD010000048.1:0-14696 GCA_051867815.1 Eubacteriales bacterium
AAGGCTCTGCCTTGAGAATCCGCCGCCTTTTGAAAAAGGCGGGCGAAAACTTTCGATCATTAATGTTTGTGCGTTGGTCGGCGAGGATGGCGTGGCCTTGGGACGGCGCACGGTGCGGTTTTACATCGCGAATTAATGGTTCGGTAACAAAACATTAACACATTGTTGATGATAGGAATGATTCCTATATGCTATAATAATACTATCAGGAATGATTCCTGATTTTGCTGTTTCAGGAGTGCGTTATGTCAAAGCAAAAAGAATTGATAAGAGAAATACTTGCCGCGTCGTACGCGCACCCGACCGCAGCTGAGGTCTTTGCGCAGGCGCGCAAAAGAATGCCCAATATATCGCTCGGCACGGTCTATCGCAATCTCGGCGTACTCGTTGACGAGGGCGATATAGTCCGCCTTTCCGTTATCGGTCAGCCCGACCGCTTTGATCTGCCCAAGGACGATCATTGGCATGTTGTGTGCGATCGTTGCGGTGCTGTCAAGGATATCCCCATCGACCGCGAGATCATTGAGCGTATCGGGCGCGATTCGGGTGAGCAGATCACCTCATACCTGCTGACGGCACATTGTATCTGTCAAAAATGCAGAAATAAATAATTTTACATACACGGAGGAAATTAAAATGGAACTTAAGGGTTCAAAAACCGAACAGAATCTCATGACGGCGTTTGCCGGCGAATCGCAGGCAAGAAACAAGTACACATACTACGCTTCCAAGGCCAAGAAGGAGGGCTATGTTCAGATCGCGGAGCTTTTTGAGGAGACCGCAAACAACGAAAAGGAGCATGCAAAGATCTGGTTCAAGCTCCTGCATGACGGCGACGTTCCCACAACCGCCGCAAATCTCCTTGATGCTGCCGAGGGTGAAAATTACGAATGGACGGATATGTATGCAGAGTTCGCGCGCGTAGCTCGTGAGGAAGGCTTCACCCGTATCGCGTACCTTTTTGAAAAGGTCGGAGAGATCGAGAAGCACCATGAGGAGAGATACCGCAAGCTGCTTGCAAACGTTGAGGGTGACGTGGTATTCTCCCGCGAGGGCGACTGCGTATGGCAGTGCTCCAACTGCGGACACATCGTTATCGGCAAGAAGGCACCCGAAAAATGCCCCGTCTGCGACCATCCGCGCGCTTACTTCAGAGAGCTTGCAACCAATTATTAATAATGAAAACGGACTGAGTCAGCTCAGTCCGTTTCTATATATATCATCAAAACGTCAGCGCTTGCGGTAGAGTCGATTTTGAGGCTTACCGTGCGCTCAAGGGCGTAGGCGGTGCCGTCAACCTCGGCGGTGGCGGCAAAGCTGTAACCGATGGATTTAAGCTCGCCGTTCACGTCAAGCGTGACGTAGGTGTACGCGGTCACGTTCCCCGTGAGGACGGGGTCGGAAGCCGTTACGCCTGCGTAAAGCAGTAGGTTTGAGGCTATGTTCTTGCGCGCCGCCTCGCTCAGCTCAAAGCAAAGCTTACGCTCATCGGAATTCTCCTCCGACATGCCCGCGCAATGCTCCAACAGGAAAAACGAGGTCTTGAAGGGGTACGAAACGGTGCTCTCGAGGTTCGCGGCGTCAATCGCGGTGTCCTCGTAGACCGTGCCGTTGTCCATTTGACTGTAACAGCCGCGAAAATTGTAAAACGTTATACAGCGGCGCATGCCCGAACTGCCCGGTACATTGAAATTGCGGTCGATGCTGAGGCCGGCGCGGCAGCTGTACGCGTAAATATCTTTTGAGGTCATGGAAATATTGACCTTGTCCGATTTGATGAGCGCATCGTCCTTGACCGTGAATTCAAAGCGATCGTGGGATGTGGGAAACGACGCAAGCAGACCGATCGCGCGCTCGTAAAGCTTCAGCGCGTCCTCGGAAGTGAAGTAAACGTATTCCTCGGAGGGCGGAAGCTCAAGTGCGACCTCGCCATTTACCGCGCTCTGCCGGGTGTCGGTTTCAAGAGTCAGCTCCATCAGCTCGTTGCCGTTAAGGTTGACGGAAAGGTCGATGAAAAGGCGGCCATGTGACATGTTTGCTCCGCGGTCAAGCGTGAGCCGAAGCTGTGCGGCTTCGACTTCAAGACCGTATTCTTCGGGTAGGCCGAGAGCATTGCGAAGCTGCAGAATGCCGTCCTCGCTCAGAACGGAGAAGATCAGCTCTGCACCGTTGTCGCAGAGGATGACCTCACCGTCGTCGAAAAGGCCGAACGAGAGCCGGCCGGCTGTGAGGTCTATGAAGTCCTCGAGCGTATGGCCGCCCACGCGCAGCTTGCTGGTCGTGGTTTCATAGTAGATCTCGCCGTCGGCGAAAAAAATGCGCTCCTCCGTGTTGCCCGATGTGCGGCAAAACGATGCCTTGCCGCCGCTGACGCGAAGCTCGGAGCTGATTTGAGAGGTACTTTCACTCCCGGCAATAGTGACGGCGGTTTCCATGGCGGACGTGCGCACGAACGAGGTGTACGACGCGGCAAGCTCCTCACTTTTGAAGAGAATGTCCGCCGCGCTCAAACCGTCAAGCGGATGCGCCGTCGTTTCTTCGACGGTGATTTCTTCGGTGGTTTCTTCTTCAGTAGCTTCCTCGGCGGTCGTTTCGTCCACGGGCGCAGAGACAGTCTGCGAGGCGACGGCGGAGGGAATTTCGTCGACTGTGCCGGGTGTTATCCCGTCAAATTCGCTTGAACAGCCGCGAATGAGCATCAGAGCGAGAATAGGCGCAACTATTTTGGTCAAAAGCTTCATTTTTCGACCTCACAGCCGAGTGAGCGCAGAATTTCGATCATTCGCTCATCGGGGCAGAAGCGGATGAAGCCGCCGCCGTCGTCCTCCGGGACCTCAAAGACCCACGAGTCCCGGATGAAGGGCGTGGGGCGGTAGTCGTAGACCCTGCCGGCGAGCTTTTTGGCCTTGAAAAGCCGGCTGTCAGTTGCCGAAATACGGCAAACGGTGCGGTTCTGCTTACCGCGATTTTCAACAACTACAAGGTCGGCGCGTTCGCCGTCATCGGAGAGTCGGACGGTGTAGGTATAGCCGGATAGCACGTAGCGCGAGCAGAACATCACGGCAATCAGTATCGCCGCAAAGCCGGACGCCTGAAAGAAGGGTTTTATGTCAGCAAGCACCTCACTGAGGATGAGCAGTACCACCGCCGCGCAGATGAGGATGTAGGTGATGGCGGTGCTGACCTTGTCGCCGCGAGGGGGCGAGTAGGAATAAGAGCTTGAGTTCATTGGAGCGAAAGAGCGGAGAACACCTGCTCGCGGATATCCTCACTTACCGTGTCGAGCGCGCGCGAAGCGTCGATAACCACGATCTTTTCGCCCTTCGAACGCAAAAATTCAATGGCGTTTAAGTAGTTTTGGCGGATGCGCGCCTGCCTCTCGTCGCCGTCGTAGATCTCACGGTCGGGGCGATCCTTGTCACGGCGCGCCTTCGTTATCTCGGTGGGAACGTCGAGGAAAACGAAGAGGTCGGGCTTCAGCGCTTCATAGCAGGGGCGGTTCATGGCGTAGATATCCTCAATGGAGATGCGGTCGGTCGTGTTGTACGCCATGTTGGAAAGGTAGTAGCGGTCGCAAACGATGCTGGTGCCCGAAGCAATGATGGGGCGCATGAACTCAATATGCTCAAGGCGGTCCGCCACATGGAGGTACGCCATGCTTTCGGTGAGAAATTTGACGGAACCGTGCAGTCCTGCGCGGATCATCGCGCCTGCGGCGTTGCGCTCGTTAGGCTCGCGTTCGTAAAGGCAGGGTTTGCACGTCCGTTCGGAGAGTGCCCGGCGCAAGCGCTCCGTCTGCGTGGTCTTTCCGCAACCGTCACAGCCCTCAAAAACTATAAAAAATCCGCGATCGTTCATCGTTGATACCTCTTTGCATTATAATACATAATATATTATAGCATAACGGCAGGCGATTGTCAAGCAAAAGGAAATTTACAATTAGTATATATTAATTGCCCGAAAACGTTTGACTTTTTCATCAAAATGGTATATAATTATTCTGTATAAATGTATATTGTTTTTGAGGATTTGAAATGGACAATAAATACACCGTGGGAATAGATTTCGGCACGCTCTCGGGCAGGGCACTGCTCGTTGACGTTGCGGACGGTCGCGAGGTTGCAAGCGTGGTCATGGATTATCCCCACGCCGTCATCGACGAGGTGCTTCCCGCAAGCGGCGAGGTGCTCCCCGTTAATTGGGCGCTGGAGGATCCGCGCGATTACCTTCTCGTGCTTGAATATCTCATCCCCGCACTTTGCAAGGAGGCGGCGATCAAGGCGGAGCAGATAGTTGGCATCGGCATCGATTTCACCTGCTGTACCGTGCTTCCCATCAAGGCGGACGGCACTCCCCTCTGCGCGCTCCCCGAATTTGAAAAGAACAAGCATGCATACGTCAAGCTCTGGAAGCATCACGCATCCCAGCCCTACGCGGACAGAATGAACGAGGTCGCGGCAGAGCGCGGCGAGGACTTCCCGAAATACTTCGGCGGCAAAATATCCAGCGAATGGCTCTTCCCGAAGCTGTTGCAAACGCATAAGGAAGCGCCCGAGGTCACCGCGGCGGCGGATTATTACATCGAGGCCGGCGATTGGCTCAATCTCCTTCTTACGGGCAATCAAAGGCGCAGTTATCTTTTTGCTTCCTATAAGGCTGAGTACCTTCCGGATCGCGGCTACCCCTCGGACGAGTATCTTGCGGCGGTCGACCCGGACCTGCCGGGGCTTGCGCACCGCTTACTCGATGCGCCCGTAGTACCCCTCGGAGAATGTGTGGGCAGAGTGACTGCCGAGGCGGCGGCTCGCTTCGGTCTTGCCGAGGGCACCGCAGTTGCCACGGCGATACCGGACGCGCACGTTGCCGCGCCTGCGGTCGGCCTTGTCGCGCCGGGCGAGATCTACGGTATTTTCGGCACTTCAAATTGTTATTTCACGCTCTCGGAGCTTTACCGTGACGTTCCCGGCATATGCGGAGTGGTTCCGGACGGACTGATGCCCGGTTTTTACGGCCTTGAGGCAGGGCTTTGCTGTGTTGGCGACCACTTTGCATGGGTCACCGAAAACCTTGCCACGTCAGAGGACAGAGCCGAGGCAGATGCGCTCGGCATTCCCCTCATTCAGCTCCTCGTGCGGCGCGCCGCCGCGAAGCGGCCGGGACAGACCGGCTTGCTCGCGCTCGATTGGTGGAACGGAAACCGCAACATCCTCGTTGACGGTGACCTGTGCGGCATGCTCGTCGGCATGACGCTTCGCACCAAGACCGAGGATATACTTCGCGCGCTGATAGAAGCGACCGCGTTTGCAACCAAGGTCATCATTGACCGCATGGACGAGTGCGGCGTTAAGATAACGAGCCTTGTCGCGGCAGGCGGTATCGCGCGCAAGGATGCCTTCACCATGCAGGTCTACGCCGACATTCTCGGCATTCCGATAAAGGTGGTTGCCTCGAAGCAGGCGCCGGCACTGGGAAGCGCGATCTGGGGTGCTGTTGCGGCAGGCGAATACGAAAGCGTTTTCGCAGCAAGCGAGGCAATGAAAAGTCCGATATTCAAAAGCTATGAGCCGAACCCGGAAAACGCGGAGGTGTATTCCGAGCTTTATGCGGAATACCTCAAGCTCCACGATTATTTCGGCCGAGGCGAGAACGACGTCATGAAGAAGCTCTTGCGTCTGGCAAACATGAAAGGTTAAAATAATGGCAGAAGATTATTTCTATGATGAAGATCAGTACGAAGACGAGGACAATGGCCCACCCGTGCCCCTCTTCTGGCGCATCCTCGGCAAGATCATCAAATACACCGCGATAGGGATAATTATCGCGATAAATGCATTGCTCATTTGGCGGGTGTTTTTCTCGGCGAACGAGCCGTCAGTTATGGAGACGATATCGTCCAACGAGGCACTCGCCCACGCATATAAGGAATACCTTGCCGGCGACATGAGCGAGCCATTTGCCGTCTATCAGGCAGGCAAGGATAATATAGGCACCGATGAAGCGTGGCACAAGCGGCTTGACGTTGAGACGGGCAAGGTCGCGGACAATTTCTTTGCTCAATTCTTCCTTACCGACGTGGTTTTCTTCCCCGAGGCAGGGCAGGTGCAGACCGTTCTGCGCTATAACAAGAGCTGCCTTAAGCATCTTGCAGAGGATTTTGAGCTTGAAAAAGTCCCCTTGAAGTCGGATGACGTATTCGTTATCGTCCTTGAAGTCACCTACAAGCCCGACGGCTCGTCCTCAAAGACCGTGCGCATAGATGCAACTCTCACCGCATCGGCGTCTACGTCGCTTTATTCCTACCGTCAGCTCTCTTTTGAAGGACTTCCCGATTTTGAGAGTATCACGGACATGAATATTGAGATATACTATAAGGGTGAGGCGGAGAGCGCCGACCCCTATGCCGAGATAGATATTTACGACGCCTCACTCGGCACGCGCCCCTACGACCTCGACAAGAAGGATGTCGGCGCACTTACAAAGGAGTAAATCATGCATATCAGTATCAATATCGGAACGGGTACCCGGGATTTCAATACGGAAGATAAGAAAAAGCTCACCCCGGAGCAAAAGGAACGGATTAATAAGGCGGTTCGCGACGCATGGGGCAAGCTTCGAGTAGCATCGGGCAGGCTGTATTCCACGGTCGAGGACAAGATTTTCGAGGGCAGATGCTTCCTCTCGGAGCTTTCCGAGGAGGTGGCCGAGGATATTGCCGCAGTTCGCGAGCGCGACCCTGCCGCAAGGAGCGACATCGAAGTCCTTCTGCTTTATTCGGGCGTGCATGCGATGCTTGCCTACCGAGTTGCCCATAAGCTTTACATTAATCGGAAATTTCTCTCGGCCCGTGCCGTTTCACAGCTCGCAAGATTTTTGACGGGCATCGCGATACACCCGGGAGCAACCATAGGAAAGCGGCTGATGATCGACCACGGCTCGGGCGTCGTCATAGGCGAGACCTGCGTTATAGGCGACGACTGCACGCTCTATCAGGGCGTCACCCTCGGCGGTACGGGCAAGGAGAGCGGTAAGCGTCACCCCACGCTCGGCAATAGGGTCATGGTCGGCGCAGGCGCAAAGGTTCTCGGCCCCTTCCGCATCGGCGACGGCGCAAAGATCGCGGCAGGCGCGGTAGTCCTCAAGGAGATACCTGCCGGCGCAACTGCCGTCGGCATCCCTGCAAAGGTCGTTCGCCGCGACGGCGAGAGGGTGGCAGAGGAGCTTGACCAGATCCACATCCCCGACCCCGTTGCGATCCAGATAAGCGAGCTTGAGGCAAAGATCGCGGCTCTCTCGGCTGAGCTTGAAGAAATCAAAAACAATAAATAAATCCGGAAAGGAATTTACAAAATGGGAAAAACACTTACTGAACGCACACTCGTCATCGCACACCGCGGAGCATCCGCCTATGCGCCCGAAAACACCATGCCCTCTTACGAGCTTGCGGCAAAGATGAAGGCGGACGGCATCGAGACCGACGTCCATTTCACCAAGGACGGCAAGATAGTCACCGTACACGATGCAAAGATAGACCGTACCTCAAACGGCCAGGGCCTTGTCACCGACTACACCTATGAGGAGCTTTTGCACTTTGATTTCGGCCGCAAGTTCAGCCCCGACTTCATCGGCACCAAGCTTCCCCTCATGGAGGATCTCTTCAAGCTCTGCCGCGAGAACAACATGATCTGCAACGTTGAGATCAAGTCCGCAGACCCCGCAATGCCTGCGGCTCTCTACGAGCTTGAAAAGAAGACCGACATGTCCGACCTCGTTATTTATTCCTCCTTCGACCACGAGCAGCTCGCCCGCATGCTTCGGGTCAACCCCAAGGCATTCGTAGCTCCCCTCTACGGCTTCAATATGGTCAAGGCTTGGGACTATGCACAGAACATGGAAGCTCTTGCAACCCATCCCCGTTCCAATCAGGTAGCGCTCTACCCCGGATATGTTGATAAGTGCCACGAGAAGGGCATCCGCGTTCATCCTTGGACGGTTGACGACCCCGAGGAGGCTTTGGCTCTCGCCGAGGCAGGTTGTGATGCCATTATCACCAACAAGCCCGATCTTATGCTTCAGACCTACGGTATCGAAAAGTAATACATATCAAAAAGGATAAATCAATGAAAGAGATCATCACCGAGGCGCAGTTTCGCCGAAGCATTAAAACGCCCGACCCGGCCTATATATTTTTCGGCGACGAGGATTACCTCAAGGGAAATGCGCTCTCGGTGGCGAAATCGGAGCTGATCTCGCCCGAGGCGGAAGCATTTGACTATGTTCGAATCGGTCAGGCTGATTTTTCGCCCGAGGCGCTTGCAGCCGCTCTCGCATCGCCCCCGATGCTCGGGGAATATAAGCTCGTGACTCTGTCTATAGCGTTCACCGACCTGCGCGCGGCGGAGATAAGCGCCATCTGCGAAATACTCGGCTCGCTCGAGGAGGATTCCGGCAATGTCGTGATAATCTCAATTCCGCAGGGTGGAATAGACGTCGGCACGCCGAAGAAAATGTCCCCCGGCTTGCGCAAGCTGTGCGAGCAGGCACAGGGCGTTCGCTTTGACCGTGTTACGCCGGGGCGGCTGGGCGGCTGGGCGGCACGTCATTTTGCGGAGAACGGCGTGCAGGCGAGTGCGGATATTTGCGCCGCCGTGGTCGATTTCTGCGGAACGGACATGTTTACGCTCGCGTCCGAGATCGATAAGATAAGCTATCTCGTCCTTGCGCGCAGCAGGAAGTCCGTGATGGAGGAGGATATCCGAGAAGCCGCATGCTCAAACGAGGAATTTGATTCTTTTGCGCTTGCCAATGCCATTCTGGAGCGAAATACGGCGGCGGCGCTTGCCGTTCTCTCAAAGATGAAGGCGGAGAAGGCGGAGCCGGTGCGCATCATGGCGGAGCTTATCCGCGTTATATGCGAGCTGAACACCGTTGCCGTCTCCCAAGCCTCAGGCATGAATCAAAATGAAATGATTGCCGCAACGGGAATCAAGGCGTATCCGCTTTCAAAGGACATTGCCGCTCTGCGGCGTATAGACGGCGCAACTCTCAAGCACGCGCTTGAGCTGTGCGTCGCCGCCGACGCCCAAACCAAGGGCTACGGCAAGGGCTACGTGCCGATAGAACAGCTCATCTGCTCAATATAACGAAAACGCACCTCAAAAGAGAGGTGCATTTTTTCGTATATTTCGATTTGGACAAAAAACAAAAATTTTTCCAACTTTTTTTGCCAAACCTCTTGACAAACAGATATCAATATGATATCATATTGATAATAAAAGGCATCGTGCCTTAATTAAGGAGTTTATCATGACAGAAAAAGTACTATCAGGTAAGAAGAACGGTATGCTCGTTCTCATTCTCGACATTATCGCTGAGATCGCGTCCATTGCGCTGTTCATTTACGGCTCTGTTTTAACCGAAACCGCCGAAAATTTGGTCGTTCCGGTCATCCTCACCGTTGCCGGCGGCATCCTTATGTGCACGGTCTGGATCCCGCTTGCAGGCCTGCGCGTTCTCAAGCCGCAGGAAGCGCTCGTGCTGACACTCTTCGGTAAGTACATCGGCACCCTCAAGGGCGACGGCTTCTATGCGGTCAATCCCTTCTGCGTTGCGGTCAATCCGGCGGCAAACACCAAGCTCAGCCAAAGCGGCGACGTAAAGACCAACGCACCCGTCGCCACGACCCAAAACGGTCACGTATCCGTCGAAATGCCCTCAAAAAAGCTCTCGCTTAAGATAATGACTCTTAACAACAGTCGCCAGAAGATCAACGACTGCCTTGGCAATCCTATCGAGATAGGCATCGCGGTCACATGGCGCATCACGGACACCGCGAAGGCCGTTTTCAACGTTGACAACTACAAGGAATACCTTTCTCTGCAGTGCGACAGCGCGTTGCGCAACATCGTTCGCAACTATCCTTACGACGTTGCCCCCGGCATCGACACGACGGGCGACGGTATTGCCGATGAAGGCAGCCTTCGCGGCTCGAGCGACGTAGTTGCGGCCCGTATCCGTGACGAGATTCAGGCACGCGTTGACGAAGCCGGCATTGAGATCATCGAGGCTCGCATAACCTACCTCGCATACGCGACCGAGATTGCCGCCGTCATGCTCCAGCGTCAGCAGGCTTCCGCCATTATCGATGCAAGGAAGATGATAGTTGACGGCGCAGTCGGCATGGTCGAAATGGCCATCGACCGCCTCAACGAGGGCGGCCGTGTCGAGCTTGACGATGAGAGGAAGGCGGCAATGGTATCCAACCTCCTCGTGGTTCTCTGCGGCAACCGCGATGCTCAACCCGTTGTCAACTCCGGAAGCCTTTACTGATCATGAGCGATCAGAAGAAGCAGATACCACTGCGCCTCTCCTCAAAGCTTTATGCCGAAATTGCGGCGTGGGCGGAGGATGATTTTCGGTCGATAAACGGGCAGATCGAGTATCTTCTCACGGAATGTGTGCGGCAGAGGAAGAAAAACGGCAAATACGTCTCGGACGAGATAGATCTGCCGCTTGATATCGATATCGAATAAGGCGACCGCCGGCTCCCGAAGGAGCCGGCGGTTTTTGCCGACACCGGTAAATATTCGAGCGCACCTTCCTCGCGGAAGGTGCGCTCATTGTGTTTATTACTCGAAGAGCTTGCCGTACTTAACAAGTCTTGCGTATTTCTCCTTAGCGGCATTTTCTGCCTTTGCAAAGAGCTTTTCTGCTCTCTCGGGGAACTGCTGTGCAAGACGGCTGTAACGGGTCTCGGAGGTGATGAACTCGCGGTAATCGCCCGTCGGCTCTTTGGAGTCGATGGTCAGAGGATTCTTGCCCTCTGCCTTGAGCATGGGATTGTAGCGGAACATCTGCCAGTAGCCTGCGTCAACGGCTCTCTTCATCTCAAGCTGGCAGTTGAACATGCCGCCCTTGATTCCGTGCATCTCGCAGGGTGCGTAGCCGATAACGAGGGAAGGACCGTGGTACTGCTCAGCCTCGGAGAGTGCCTTGAGCAACTGGTTCATGTCTGCGCCCATTGCAACCTGTGCAACGTAAACGTAGCCGTAGGACATTGCAATTTCTGCAAGGTTCTTCTTGCCGATTGACTTACCTGCTGCCGCGAACTGTGCAACCTGGCCGATCTGGGAAGCCTTGGATGCCTGACCGCCGGTGTTGGAGTAAACCTCGGTATCAAATACCATTACGTTTACGTCCTCGCCGGATGCGAGTACGTGGTCGAGACCGCCGAAGCCGATGTCGTATGCCCAACCGTCGCCGCCGAAGATCCAAACGGACTTCTTAGCGAGGTAGTCCTTCTCGGCGAGGATGGCCTTGGACTCCTCACAGCCCTTCTCGGCCCAGCCCTCGAGGAGCTTGATGAGAGCTTCGGTAGCGGCTGCGTTAGCCTCACCGTCGTCAACGGTGTCAAGATATGCATCAATGATGGCCTTGCAGTTCTCGCAGGGCGCATTCAGAGCCTTGATCTTGCCGATGAGCTTCTCGCGGATGGTCTTCTGACCGATCGCAATACCGAGACCGTGCTCTGCGTTATCCTCAAAGAGGGAGTTGCCCCAAGCAGGTCCGCGGCCGCTCTCGCGGTTGACGGTATAGGGAGTTGCAGGTGCGGAGCCGCCCCAAATGGAGGAGCATCCGGTTGCATTGGAAATATACATTCTCTCGCCGAAGAGCTGAGTGATGATGCGTGCGTAAGAGGTCTCGGCACAGCCTGCGCAGGAGCCTGAGAACTCAAGCAGGGGCTGCTTGAACTGGCTGCCCTTGATGGTGTTGATGCCGTAGGGAAGCTCCTTCTCGGAAACGTTCGCTACGCAGTAATCAAACGCCTTCTGCTGGGCAAGAACGGTGTAGGACGGAACCATCTCAAGGCATCCGACCTTGCAAGCCTTAACGCAGAGGGTACAACCCATACAGTCGAGGGTGGAAATGCCGATGGTGAACTTGTAGTTGGTCTTGAGTGCGGGCTTTGCGGTGTACTTGGTGTCCGCAGGAGCTGCCGTAGCCTCTTCCTCGTTCAGAGCGTAGGGTCTGATAGCGGCGTGAGGACATACGAAGGAACACATGTTACACTGAACGCACTTCTCGGGATTCCAAGTGGGAACGTAAACTGCAACGCCGCGCTTCTCGAAAGCGGCCGCGCCCTGAGGATATGTACCGTCAGCCATTCCGGCGAATGCGGAAACGGGGAGGGAATCTCCGCGCATGTGATTTACGGGAACTGCAACGTTGTTGACGAAGTCAACGAGGTCCTGACGAGCGCCGGTCTTTGCGGTCTCGGGAGCGTCGTCCTCGCAGGTTGCCCATGCGGCGGGAACGTCAACCTTAACGAAAGCGTCCGCGCCTGCGTCGATGGCGTTGTAGTTGAGGTCAACGATCGCCTGACCCTTCTTGATGTAGGACTTGTACGCCATCTTCTTCATGTACTCGATAGCGTCTTCCTTGGGAAGAATGCCGGCGAGGGAGAAGAATGCGGACTGAAGAACGGTGTTCTTAACCTTTGCATTGCCGATGCGCTTGGTAGCGATACCGGTACCGTCGATGATGTAGAAGTTGATATTGTTCTTGGCAATGTACTTCTTGACTGCGGAGGGGAGCATCTCGTCGAGCTGTTCGGGAGTCCAGTCACAGTCAAGCAGGAAGGTGCCTCCGGGCTTAACGTCCTGAACCATATCGTACTTGCTCAGGTATGCCTTGTTGTGGCAAGCGACGAAGTTTGCCTTGTTGATGTAGTAGGGGCTCTTGATGGGAGCGTCGCCGAAGCGGAGGTGGGAGATGGTGATACCGGAGGTCTTCTTCGAGTCGTACTGGAAGTAAGCCTGAATGAACTTATCGGTGTGGTCACCGATGATCTTGATGGAGTTCTTATTTGCACCGACGGTACCGTCGCCGCCGAGACCCCAGAACTTGCAGGCAACGGTGCCCTCTGCTGCGGTGTCGGGGCAGGGCTTCTCCTCAAGGGAAAGGCCGGTAACGTCATCCACGATGCCGAGAGTGAAGCCGTTCTTGGGAGTGGCTGCGGAAAGGTTCTCGAAGCATGCGAAAATGGATGCCGGGGTGGTGTCCTTGGAGCCGAGACCGTAACGGCCGCCGACGACCTTAACGTCACTTCTGCCTGCGTTTGCAAGGGAAGCAACAACGTCGAGGTAGAGCGGCTCTCCGAGAGCGCCCGGCTCTTTGGTGCGGTCGAGGACTGCGATGGACTTAACGGTGGAGGGAATTGCGGAGAGAAGTCTGTCAGCTCTCCAAGGTCTGTAAAGACGAACCTTGACAAGACCGACCTTTTCGCCGTGAGCGTTGAGGTAGTCGATAACCTCCTCTGCTACGTCGCAAACAGAGCCCATTGCGATGATAATGCGGTCTGCATCGGGAGCGCCGTAGTAGTTGAAGAGCTTATAGTCGGTGCCGAGCTTTGCGTTGACCTTATCCATGTATTCCTCAACGATCTCGGGGAATGCATTGTAGTAGGGGTTGCAGGCCTCGCGGTGCTGGAAGAAGATATCGCCGTTTTCGGCAGAGCCGTGAAGAACGGGATGCTCGGGGTTGAGAGCGCGGTTGCGGAACGCCTGAACTGCATCCCAGTCAACCATATCCTTGAGGTCCTCAAGCTCCCAAGCTTCGATCTTCTGGATCTCGTGGGAGGTGCGGAAGCCGTCGAAGAAGTTGAGCACGGGAACGCGGCCCTTGATGGTAGCGAGGTGAGCAACAGCGGCGAGGTCCATGATCTCCTGTTGGTTGGTCTCGGCGAGCATAGCGTAGCCGGTCTGGCGGCAGGCATAGATATCGGAGTGGTCGCCGAAAATGTTAAGTGCATGGGAAGCTACGCAACGAGCCGAAACGTGGATGACGCTGGGAAGAAGCTCGCCTGCGATCTTATACATGTTGGGGATCATCAGGAGAAGACCCTGCGAAGCGGTGTAAGTAGTGGTGAGAGCGCCGGATGCGAGGGAGCCGTGAACAGCACCTGCGGCGCCGGCCTCGGACTGCATCTCGATAACGCTAACGCGCTCGCCGAATATGTTACGGGCAGGCTTGCCGAGAAGGTTTTTGTCGGTAGCGGACCAAGCATCGGTTGTCTCCGCCATGGGAGACGAGGGAGTGATGGGGTAAATTGCGGCAACCTCGGTGAAGGCATAGGAAACATGCGCAGCAGCGGTGTTACCGTCCATGGAAATCTTTGTGCGTTTGATAGCCATGCGGTTTTGTCCTCCGTTTATTTGAATTTTAATTTTTTGAATGAAAAATGGCGGGTCTCCGTTTAGACCCATTATATCATATCACTTTTTGAGCAAAAAGTAAAGGTTTTTATGTAAATTTCTATTCACAAACGGCAAAAATTTTTGGATTTTTAATAATAATATGTAGGAAATGGGGGAAATTGAATGAAATGCAGCTTTCTATGTGAAACGGAGACGGCGCGAAAACCAAATGATGAAAAGTTTTCGCTCGATGCCGACCTACGCACAAACCAAATGCGGAAAGTTTTGGTCAACCTTTTTCAAAAGGTTGCGCCATCCAAGGCGCGAAGCCTTGGTCGCCGACTGCGCACAAACCAAATGATGAAAAGTTTTCGTCAACCTTTTTCAAAAGGTTGCGGATTCTCAAGGCAGAGCCTTGAGTCGCGCTCCGCAGAGCGCGAAACATTCTTAACGCCGTTTCTTTTTGCCAAGCTTTTTCTTTGCGGCTTCAGTCCCAAAGAAAAA
>JBJDZD010000049.1:0-2726 GCA_051867815.1 Eubacteriales bacterium
GGATCTAAAGAGTTAAAAAACAGCTTGATTAGCTATATTAATTATATCTATTTTGCATTGAGGTTAACGCCATGAAGACAGATGTCAAGATCAAGCTAACACGCGGAGCAAAAGTACCCGAATACGCAACTCCCGGATCTGCCGCCGTCGATCTTCGCGCCGCCCTTGAGGGAGGTACGGTCGTCATTGAGCCGCTTGAAAGGAAAATGATACCCACGGGTATTGCAATTTCCTCGGGGCGTGACGACATCGTTGCTATTGTTGCCGCAAGGAGCGGACTTGGCTGTAAGAAGGGAATAACTCTTGCGAACAGCATCGGCGTCATCGACTCCGATTACCGCGGCGAGATCAGCGTTACC
Source organism: Eubacteriales bacterium (assembly GCA_051867815.1). GTDB lineage: Bacteria > Bacillota > Clostridia > Oscillospirales > CAG-272 > CAG-390. Next base: position 360 of record JBJDZD010000049.1, read on the forward strand.
CTGATAAATACGGGCAAGGAGCCGTTTACCGTTAACGACGGCGACCGCATAGCTCAGCTGATGTTCATGCCCGTCATTCAGGCAAACTTCATCAAAGCGGACGAACTTGACGAGACCAAACGCGGAGTCGGCGGCTTCGGCTCTACGGGGGTAAAGTGATGAAGCTCATTCTCGCCTCGGCATCGCCGAGAAGAAAAGAAATCCTGCGCGGTGTCGGCATAAATTTTGAAGTAATGCCCGTGGATGCGGACGAGACCCTCCCTGAGGGTATCGAGGCAAGTGACGCCGTGACGTTGCTTGCGCGCAGGAAGGCAAAGGCGCTGCTTGAGTTACACCCGGAGCTTTCGGATTGCATAATTCTGGCGGCGGACACTCTCGTTGAATGCTACGGCGAGATCCTCGGCAAGCCCTGCGACAAGGATGACGCTCGCCGGATGCTGACCATGCTCTGCGGATGCGGAAGTGCCGTGCATACCGGTATTTGTATCGCCTATCGGGGTAAATTCGCAACCTCACTTGAAACTGCTTACGTCACCTTCGACGATATGAGCGCGGAGGAGATCGAGGACTACATCTCAACGGATGAGCCGTACGACAAAGCCGGTGCGTATGCCGTTCAGGGCCGCGCGGCACTATATATCGCAGGCTTGACCGGAGATTGGTACAGCGTGGTCGGGTTGCCCATCCACGCCGTAAAGGTACTGCTTGAAGAAGAATTCGCAATTAAGATAAAAGACATAGATTGATTTGGAGATAAAAAGATGTCAAAGCATCTCGGAATAGATTTGGGAACTGCCAATACGTTGGTCTATATGAAGGGAAAGGGTATCGTCCTGCGAGAGCCGTCCGTCGTTGCGTTCGATCAGGTGCGCAAGAAGGTCGTTGCCGTCGGCGGCGACGCCAAGCTGATGATAGGCAAGACCCCCGGCAACATAGTTGCTCAAAGGCCGCTGAAGGACGGCGTAATCGCGGACTTTGACAAGACCGCAAATATGCTTCATTCCTTCTTCGGAAAGGTTTCCGCGGGAGGTGTCCTCTCGCGCCCCACGGTAATGATCTGCATCCCCTACGGGGTTACCGAGGTTGAACGCCGTGCCGTTGAGGATGCAACCTTTGAGGCAGGCGCAAAGAGCGTGGCACTTATTGAGGAACCGATAGCCTCGGCAATAGGCTCCGGCCTGAAGATTGCCGGCGCGCGCGGTTCTATGATAGTTGATATCGGCGGCGGAACGACCGAGGTTGCAGTCATCAGCCTCGGCGGGATCGTGGTATCCCATTCAACAAAGCATGCCGGAAATTCGCTGGACGAGGCGATAGTGCAGTACATGAAGCGCGAGCATAAGATACTTATCGGCGACTCCACCGCGGAGATACTCAAAAAGGATATCGGCTCGGTGCATCCCTCGATGGAGCGCGGCGAGCGCGAGATACGCGGAAGAAATCTCCGCACGGGACTTCCTGCCGTTATGACCGTTACGACGGCGCAGGTGCGCGAGGCGATGCGCGAGCCGATAGACCAGATAATCGACACCGTAAGGCTTGCGCTGGAGAACACGCCCCCGGAGCTTTCGGCGGACATCTTCGACTTCGGCATAATGCTTTCGGGCGGCGGAGCGTTGCTCGGCGGTCTTGCAAGGCTCATCACCGACCGCACGGGCGTGCGTGTAACGGTTGCAAAGCGACCGCTTGACAGCGTTGCCCTCGGAATCGGACGTATAATCGAGGGTAATTACACCGACGTGGGCAAATACCGCGCAAGATAAAGTTTTTTGAAGGGAAATTGACATGGGAACGATTTGGAAGCTGTTTAAGAACCGATTTTTCATAATAACACTTGCCGTGGCATTGCTTTTGTCGATCGTGCCGGGCGTGCTTTGCGCCATGGGGCAAGGCTCCTATGTCCGTTCCGCGCTCGTGACGGTGTCAACGCCGTTTCGCTGGGCATTTACCAAGGTCGGCGAGGGAATTACCGGTTTTTCGCTGTATTTCAAAACGCTTGAAGAGCTGAGGGCGGAAAACGAGGCCCTGCGTGCCGAGCTTGATGCATATAAGAATCTCGTATACGATGCGGAGCGCATTGAGGAAAAGAACGAGTTTTTGAACAGTTTCCTCGGCCTCAAGGAGGAGCATATCGACTTTCTTTTTGAAAGCGCCACGGTCATAGGCAGGGAAGCGACGAATTATCGCACCGTCCTGACCCTCTCAAAGGGTACGCTACACGGAATCACAGCGGATATGCCGATAATTACTTCCGAGGGACTGGTCGGTCATATAACCGAGGTCGGCGCTACGTGGTCAAAGGCGGTGATACTTACCGAAACGGCGTCTGCCGTTGGCGGATATGTCGAGCGCTCCGGAGTTCTCGGG
>JBJDZD010000050.1:0-14567 GCA_051867815.1 Eubacteriales bacterium
TTCTTTTCAAGCTCCGGCTTTATGACATTCTCAACCACATATTCCTTAAGTACCATATCCGCGCCGCCTATGTGGTCGGAATCGGGATGAGTGAAGACGGCGTAGCTGATCGTTTCCACACCGCATAGGTCGAGGTAATTCTTGAGCTGTTCTTCGGCGCTGTTTTCGCCGGCATCAATGAGGATGTCCCCCATGGGTGTCCGTATAAGCGTCGAGTCGCCCTGACCGACATCAATGAAATGGTACTCAACCGTTCCAAGCTCGCCGGAGCTTGCGGTGACTCTCGCCGTCGTGGTTTCCCCCGAGGTGGACACAGTGCCGTTAGCTCCGCCCGTCACAATTGCCGCGGCCACCGCAATCAGAACGATGAGCAGTATAAGCAGCGACGGAGCGGTTAGATTTTGTTTCTTTCTTTTCTTAGCCATGTGATTCTCCGATAGCTTTTTTCTACATTATACACTTTTATTCGCCGCGATTCAAGAGTTTTTTGCACTTTTTAAAAGAAATTTCGCGATTCCGGTTGAATATTTTCGTCTTTCGTGGTAAAATAGATAGAGAATAATTACGGAGAACTCCAATGCTCAGCTTTAAAAACAAAAATCTGAAAAAGAATATATTTGATTTTATGATGCTCACGCTCGGTTCGGTCACGTTTGCAACGGGTGTTGCCTGTTTCCTTGACCCGAACAGCATCGCATCGGGCGGTGTTTCGGGTATTGCGATTATAGTGACGAAATTCCTTGAAATGATCCCGACGGGTACGCTTATCACCTTAATAAACATCCCGATTATGATCATCGGCACGATCAAATTCGGCTTCAAGTTTTTGGCGTCAACAATGTATGCAGTTCTCGTTTCATCGGCGGTAATAGATGTTTTGAGCGTATCGGTCGGCTCTTTGACGGATAATCTCTTTCTGGCGACCGTTGCCGGAGCCGTTTTGGTGGGCGCGGGTATCGGACTTATATTCCGTTCGGGTGCAACGTCCGGCGGAACCGACGTTATAGTCAAACTCCTTCGCCTGAAATTCAGACATTTGCCCACGGGTGCGATCTTCGGCGTGGTAGACGGATGCGTTTGCCTTTTATCCGGTATCGTGTTTAAGAATATCGAGATAACCATTTATGCCTTTATCGCGCTGATGGTTCAGGGCTTTGTTATGAACAAGGTGCTTTACGGCGGCGACGGCGCCAGAATGATCTACGTTATCAGCTCCAAAAACACCGTAATTGCGAACAGATTGATGAAGGAGGTTGACGTCGGAGCGACCTTCGTTCGCGGCTTCGGAGCATATACGGGCGACGAGAAGGAAGTCCTCATGGTCGTAATGCGTGCAAAACAGCTGCCGCAGGTCAAAGATGTTGTCAGACAGGAGGACGACAAAGCTTTTATGATAGTAACGAACGCCACCTCCGTTTTCGGAGAGGGCTTTAAGCGGCACGATTCAGAAGAGGTATAAAATGAATGTTTTCGGCGGCAGGCCGGGATTTGCGGCGGGAGTCACGGCAATAATTGCCATTCTCGCCGTTGCTTTTTTCACGCCCTCCGTTCCGATCACCTTGTTGATCGTTTGTGCGCTTGTCGCGGCTGTGCTTGCCGTTCTTTGCGCTTGCCGTTACATAACGCCGTACCGGCTTTTGTCGTGCCTGATCGTAACTGTCGTTTTTGCCGCAGCCCTGCTTCGCGGAATGACGACCTTCAACACGTCCTCCGACGAGCTGAACGGATTTTCGGGTGAGGACAGGTATATTCACGCCACGGTACGGGAGCGGCGGAGCTATTCGGACTTTTATTCCGTTTATACCGTAAAGCTCAATTCAATTGACGGCAATGCGTGCGACGCGCTTGCCGTGCTCAACTGCGAATACAACTCAGACCTTCAGGTCGGCTACGAGTTCGTCCTGCGCCGTGCATCGATCGCCTACGTTCCGGAATTGTCACCCGACTATGCGATATCCCCGGTCTCGGAAAATATATTTCTTTCCGTCGATTCCGTTTCTCCGGATGATTGTATCATCCTTTCCGAGGACAATTACACAGCTTCCGACCGCTTGCGCTCCCTCAATTCATTTTTGTCCGCAAAGCTTCGCCATGAGATAGGCGGAGAGGAGGGAAGACTTGCCGCCGCAATGCTTCTCGGAGATAGAAGTGCGTTGAGTTTGCAAACGCGCCGCGATTTTGCAAGGTCGGGGCTTTCCCATTATCTTGCGGTAAGCGGACTGCACGTTTCGATAATAATCTGTATAGTCGCCTTCCTATTAATGCATTTGCGCATCAAAAAGATATACATAAACCTGTTGCTTGCGGTGTTTGCTCTGCTTTATCTGCTTTTGCTCGGCTTTCCCGTCAGCGCGGTCAGATCGGTCGTTATGCTTGCGCTCGTTTTCATGGCTTACTCAATGGGCGACAACGCCGATCCCCTTAATTCCCTCGGCATAGCCGCCGCACTTATCGTACTTATAAGCCCAACTTCGGTGTTTGACGCCGGATTTATCCTTTCGTTTGCGGCAACTGCGGGAATCGTATGCTTTATGCCGATCTTGAACTCTGCACTTAACAAGCTTTTCCGGAAAACAGAAAAGCAAAAACGACCTAAGCTAAAAGCCGTACTCAAAAGCGTGCTCGGCTTCGTTTTCGGAACTCTTATCAGCACGTCGGCGGCGCTGTCGTTGACTCTACTGCCGTCGGCGTTTATTTTCGGCGAGATATCCGTCATGTGCTTCTACTCGAATTTTGCCGCCGCGTTCGTGGGAGCGCCCCTGCTCGGCTCAACGCTCTTTTATCTGCTTCTCGGCAATATCCCGTACGTCGGCGAAGGACTTATATTCGTCATAAGAACGTGCGCGCGTTATCTTATCGACCTTACCGCGCGACTTTCCGAAACAAAGGGCGCGCTCATATCGCTCACGTCAAAGCACGCGACAGTCATCGTTCTTACTTTCAGCTTGCTGATATACGTATTCCTTGTCGTCAAGTTCAAAAACAAAAAGTCTCTGATTGCCTTGCCGCTTGCGTATCCGCTTGTCCTCGTTGCACTTGTGATTTCCGCAAACTCCGGGTTTGCCGCAAAGCCCGAAATCACGTTTTTGGCAACGGGCAGGGATGAATGTGCACTTGTCGCATACGAAAACAGTACGGCGTTGATTGATATCTCGGATGGATCACTCAGCCGCCTGCGAATGATCGGAGAAGAGGCACATGCGTCCGGGTATACCGAATTTGATACCCTTATATTGACGCATTACCATACGGGCCATATTTCGTCCGTTTCGCGTTTCGTTGCCGAGGAAAAGGTGCGCTCCGTGGTGCTTCCGTACCCCGAAAACGAAAACGATGGATGGATAATGCGGCAAATATCCGATATGCTCGCCTCGCGCGGCATCCCCTGCGGGGTGGTTTCGAGTGGCGGATCGGTCGATCTGCCGGGTGAGCTTCGGCTCCGCATCTCGGACATCACTCGCCTTGAACGCTCGAACCACCCGATGATATCGTTTTCCGTTTACTCAAACGGCATGAAGATATCCTATGTGGGCGAGTCCGCATGGGAATCGGACAAGCTTGCAGATGTTCTCAACGATTGCGATATCGCTGTTTTCGGCAGTCACGGACCGATTGCAAAAACGGAGTATTCCTCGCTGCCGGATTCGGCGTACGAATATGTGTTTCTTGACGGCGCACCGCTTGATTTCTTCCGCGGCTTGCATGCCGATACCGTTACCGTGAATGTCGGCAGAAGAAAGATCACCTTTACCGACTGACGTATTTGTGCGATTTGTGATATTTTTTTGTCGAAAGATGTGGATTTTTGTGAAAAAATCAGTTGACATCGGTGAAAAAAAGTGATACAATATAACCATAATACCGTTGCTTATATAATATCTGAAATATGGTCAGAAAGTCTCTACCGGATAACCGTAAATAATCCGACTATAAGCCCCCCACGTCAAACACTGTAAGTGTTTCTATCGGGAGATAAGTCGGAGCAGGCTTATCTCCCGCTTTGTGTTTTCAGCACGTGGTGCTGTCAATAAATTCAATTCATTTATGGAGGAAACCATGAAAAAAGTACTCGCGCTTATCCTCGCTGTCCTTATGCTCGCTTCCGCTGTTGCTGCATTTGCATCCTGCGGCGAGGCAAAGGATGAATTCAAAGTAGGATTTATCTTCCTGCACGACGAAAACTCCACCTACGACAAGAACTTCATTGACGCTGCCGATGCAGCTGCAGCTGCTCTAGGCCTTAAGCCCGAGCAGGTAATCAAGAAGGTCAACATTCCCGAAAGCTCTGCGTGCTACGATGCGGCTTGCGAGCTTGTTGATGACGGCTGTGACCTCATCTTCGCAGATTCCTTCGGACATGAGTCCTACATTCTGCAGGCAGCTAAGGAATATCCCGACGTTCAGTTCTTCCATGCTACCGGTACGACCGCTCACACCGAAAAGCTCCCCAACTTCCACAATGCGTTTGCCTCCATCTATGAGGGACGTTACTGCGCAGGTATTGCCGCAGGCATGAAGCTCAACGAGATGATCGCGGCAGGCACGATCACCGCAGAGCAGGCAGTAGTCGGTTATGTCGGCGCTTGGCCCTATGCAGAGGTCAAGTCCGGCTATACCTCCTTCTTCCTCGGCATTCGCTCCGTATGCCCCAGCGCTACCATGAAGGTTGAGTACACCAACTCCTGGTTTGATATCGGTCTTGAGAGAGAAGCAGCTCTCAACCTCATCAACAACGGTTGCGTTCTCATCAGCCAGCACGCCGACTCCGAGGGTGCCCCCAAGGCTTGCGAAGAGAAGGGCGTTCCCAATGTTGCGTACAATATCAACACGCAGAGTATCGCTCCCAATACCGCTCTCATCTCCTCCAAGATCGACTGGACTCCTTACATGAAGCTCATCATCGAAAAGACCATGGCAGGTAAGGGCAGCGAGATTCCTTACGACTGGTGCGGAGGTTTCAACGAGGGCGCAGTTGCTCTTACCGAGCTTAACACCACTCTTGCCGCTGAAGGTACTCAGGAAGCAATCGACGCCGCTATCGCCGCCTTCAAGGCAGGCACTCTCAAGGTATTCGATACCTCCAAGTTCACCGTTAACGGTCAGCCCTTGACAGAGTATCTTGCAGACGTTGACAGCGATGCCGCATTCACTCCCGATACCAACGTTATCGTCACCAAGGACGGCGTAACGTACTTCGACGAGTCTGCGGACGGCAAGCGTTCCGCTCCTTACTTCGATATCATCATCGACGGTATCACCGCGGCACAGTAATCAGAAATCATACTTATAGGGGATGCCGAAATTTTCGGCATCCCCAAAGGTGTTTATCATATCGGAATTTTCATGCGAGAGCAAAAGTTATTTTGCTTTGGGATGTTGATTTCGGCTTAATGAAAGGAATCGAAAACATGGATAACGTTGCAATCGAACTGCGCGGAATTACAAAACGCTTCGGACACGTCGTTGCCAACAAAAACGTCAATCTTACCGTATGCAGTGGCGAGATCCTTTCCCTGCTCGGGGAGAACGGAAGCGGAAAGACAACGCTGATGAATATGATATCGGGTATTTACCACCCGGACGAGGGTCAGATCTTCATCGGCGGAGAGGCGGTCACGATCAATTCTCCCCACGATGCCTTCAATTACAAGATAGGAATGATCCACCAGCATTTTAAGCTGGTCGATCTTTTTACAGCCGCGGAGAATATCGTTCTCGGCCTTGATGAAAAGGGCAAGTTCGATATCAAAACCATATCGGCAAAGGTCGCGCAGATCAGCGCAAAGTACGGCTTTGAAATCGACCCCAACAAAAAAATATACGAGATGTCTGTCTCCGAAAAGCAGACCGTTGAGATCATCAAGGTGCTTTACCGCGGCGCGGACATCCTCATCCTCGATGAGCCGACGGCCGTTCTCACTCCCCAGGAAACGCGCAAGCTCTTCGACATCCTCCGCCGCATGCGTGACGACGGCAAGGCAATCATCATCATAACGCACAAGCTGCACGAGGTGCTTGAGCTGTCCGATAAGGTGGCAGTACTTCGTCACGGCGAATACGTCGGCACGGTCAATACCGTCGAGGCTGACGAAAATCTTCTTACCGAGATGATGGTCGGTAAGAAGGTTGAGCTTAATATCGAACGCCCCGAACCCGTAGAACCCGTAGATCGCCTTGTCGTTGAGCATATTGACTGTAAGAGCCGTGACGGTGTCAAGCTCCTTGACGACGTCAGCTTCACGGCTCGTTCGGGCGAGATACTCGGAATTGCTGGAATTGCCGGAAGCGGTCAGCGTGAGCTTCTTGAGGCGATCGCGGGTCTGCAGAAGCTGGACGGAGGCTCGATTATCTACCACAACCCCAAAACCGGCAAGGAAGAAAACCTGCGCGATAAAACTCCTCTGGAAATACGCGAGCTTGGCGTGCGTTTGTCCTTCGTGCCGGAAGACAGGCTCGGAATGGGACTTGTGGGCAATATGAGCGTCGTGGACAATATGATGCTCCGCAGCTATCGCCGCGGCAAGAGTGTTTTTCTCGAACGCCGTCGCCCGGCAGAGCTGGCGGATAAGATAATCAAGGATCTTGAGGTCGTTACCCCCGATGCGCAGACACCCGTTCGCACCCTGTCCGGCGGTAACGTTCAGAAAATACTGCTCGGCCGCGAGATCTCGTCCTCACCCACGTTGCTCATGGCGGCTTATCCCGTGCGCGGCCTTGATATCAACTCGTCGTATCTCATTTACGACCTGCTCAACGACCAGAAAAAGAAGGGCGTCGCCGTTATTTTCGTCGGTGAGGACCTCGACGTCCTTCTCGATCTTTGCGACCGCATCCTCGTCATAGGCGGCGGACGAATAACCGGCATCCTTGATGCTCGAAAGGCAACGAAAAACGAGGTAGGCTACCTCATGACAAAGACCGACCGAAAGGAGGATCTGACAGATGCAGAATAAAGCCCATAAAGCTCAAAAACAGCCGCTTATCTATATTACAAGACGTGCCGATATGCCGAAAATGCGCGCCCTGCTTATAAAGGCGGCGGTTATTTTGGTCGGTATCCTCTTCTGCGCACTCGTAACTGTCGTCATGACGGGCGAAAATCCTCTCAAGGTGTTTGAAGCAATGGTGAAAGGAAGCTTCGGAACTCCCCGAAAGATATGGAATATGCTTCAGGCAACCGCCATCCTTCTCGGAATATCTCTTGCCGTCACACCTGCATTCAAAATGCGATTCTGGAATACGGGCGCTGAGGGTCAGGTACTCATCGGCATGCTTGCAAGCATCACTTGCATGTTCTATCTCGGGGACGCCATGCCGTCGTGGCTTCTCATACTCGTCTGCCTTGTCGCAAGCGTGGTCGCATCGGCAATATGGGCGGGTATTCCCGGATTCTTCAAGGCAATATGGAACACCAACGAAACCCTTTTTACCCTCATGATGAACTACGTTGCGTCACAGCTCGTATCGTTCCTCATCTTTGTTTGGGTGCCCAGCGGTTCCATGGTTCTCGGCCTTGTCAACGCAGACACTAAGAGCGGCTGGTTCCCGTCGATAGGCGGACAGAAGTATCTGCTCAATATCATTATTGTCGCAGTCCTAACGCTTGCGGTATATATTTATCTTACCAAGAGCAAGCAGGGCTACGAGATCTCCGTCGTCGGCGAAAGTGAAAACACCGCGCGATACATTGGTATCAACGTTAAAAAGGTCATCATTCGTACAGTTATCATATCCGGTGCTTTATGCGGAATCATGGGTTGGATACTCGCCTGCGGTACGGACCATTCGATAAATCCGAGTGCCGTCTGCGGCAACGGATTTACCGCCATCATGGTCTCATGGATGTCCAAATTCAACCCGATAACCATGATCTTTTCCTCGTTCCTTGTTTGCTTTTTGCAGAATGGCGCCGGCGAGATCGCGTCTAATCTCAACCTCAATTCAAGCGTCGGTGAGGTGCTGACCGGTATAATGATACTTTTCGTTATAAGCAGCGAATTTTTCGTCAGTTATGAGATACACTTAAGAAAGAAGAAAAGCAAGGAGGCACACGAATAATGGAAATATTCGCAAAGATAATGGCTTTCATCTCTGCCGCCATAATTCAAGGCACTCCTCTTCTTTTCGGTGCAACCGGTGAGATAATAACGGAGAAGAGCGGTAACCTCAATCTCGGCATCCCCGGTATCATGTATATCGGCGGCATATCCGGCATCATCGGCGGCTATCTCTACGAGCATTTCTGCGCAGAGCCGATACCCGTGTTGTGCGTGCTGATTTCGCTTCTTGCCTCTGTAGTCGGCTCCGTACTCGTTGCCTTCATTTACAGCTTTTTGACCATAACTCTCAAGGCAAATCAAAACGTCGTCGGCCTTGCGCTGACCACACTCGGAGTGGGTCTGGGCAACTTCTACGGCGGCTCGCTTCTTAAGTTCTTCGGTGAGAGCGGCTCCATCTCATTACTTACCACCGGAAACGCTTATAAAACCAAGATTCCGTTCCTTTCCGACCATCTCGGAATAGTCGGAGAAACCTTTTTCTCCTTTGGCTTTTTGGTCTATCTTGCGGTGATCATTGCTCTTTTGGCGCAATGGTTCATCGGCAAGACCCGTATTGGACTTAATCTGCGCGCGGTCGGTGAAAATCCGGCAACTGCGGATGCCGCCGGAATCAATGTTTCGCTCTACAAATATGTTGCCACCTGCGTCGGCGGTGCCATTGCAGGACTCGGCGGACTTTATTTCGTAATGGACTACACGACCGGCGCGTGGACGAACAACGGTTTCGGTGACCGCGGCTGGCTTGCGATCGCTATCGTGATTTTTGCGCTTTGGAAGCCGAGATCCGCAATACTCAGCTCCTATATCTTCGGCGGACTTTACATCGCCAGCGTATTTATTTCGGGACTTTCGGGAAGCACCAAGGAACTCATCAAAATGCTGCCCTACCTCGTAACCATCGTTGTTCTCGTCTTTACAAGCTCACGCAAAAAGAGAGAGCATCAGCCCCCGGCGGCTCTCGGACAGTCCTATTTCAGAGAAGAAAGATAACCAATGGAAATATTCAGATTTGACACTATTGACTCTACGTTTGTCGAAGCCGGCAGGCGGATCCCGGAGCTTGGCAGCGGAGCGTATCTTTTTACCGCTCGCGAGCAGACCGCAGGCAGGGACAGCGGCACATATACGTTTTATTCCCCCAAGGATAACGGTATTTACGCCACCCTCCTGCTCGTCGGAGATTATGCCGATGTTTTCGCCCCCGAATTTTCATCAAAGCTCGGCGCGTTTACGACCCTGACGGTAACGGAGACGGTGCTTGACGCATGCTCGGACTTTGATCAGCGTCTCGGCATCAAGTGGATCAACGACCTTTTGCTCGACGGCAAGAAATACGGCGGCGTTATAACCGCAGTAACCGTTAAGGAAGGCAGGGTCACATCCATTCGCATCGGCTACTGTATTAATACGGGCTACGCCGAAATGCCGGAGGGTCTTCAGGGCAGAACTACCACACTCGCCCTCAATCCCGAGGACACTGAAAAGCTCATGATAGAAATCGCAGACCGACTCTGCAATAAATTGCCCGACGTCGACCAGGATAAACTCTACCGTGACTATGTTAAATACTGCACGACCCCCGGAAGAAGCATTATGCTTCCGGACGGCAGATGCGGTACCGCGCTCAGCGTCGCTTCGGATTTTTCGTTGATATTTTCGGTAGAGGGTAAACGCCCCGAGTTCATCAACTCGACCGCCGGCCTGATAATTTTATAACGGCAAAAGCCCGAGGGTCTTCCCTCGGGCTTTGCACGTCCCGTCAATATTTATCATAATATGTAATGTAAGATTATTTTATGAGGATATGACATGAAGAATAATATAAAAATTGCCCTGCTCGGAGGTGACGCACGCCAGCATTACTTGTCCGCCATGCTTGCAGAGCAAGGCTATGAATGTGCGGTATGGGGTATGGGAGACGGAAATATCGGAAAGGCCGTGCGTTGCCGTGAAGTTAAATGTGCAATTACCGGCGCTTCCGCGATTGTTTTGCCGTTGCCGGCAAGCTCTGACGGTTCAACCGTCAACTGCCCCCTTGCCAATTCCGACGAGAAGGTCAAGCTGACATACCTTCTTGATAACGTAAGTGTGCCCATATTCGCCGGAAAGCCGGGCGAAACCTTTATAAATCTTGCCAAAGAGAAGGGCAAGCATGTGATTGACTATTTTGAATCCGAAAGCATGCAGATAAGAAACGCCGTTCCCACAGCCGAGGGAGCAATATCCATTGCAATGCAATACATGAAAAGAACGGTTTGCGGATGTCGTGCTGGCGTTGTCGGTTATGGCAGAATAGGCAAGATGCTTTCTCATCTGCTTTTGAGAATGGGCGCACATGTTACGGTTGCGGCGCGTAATTGCCGCCAGCTGTCCGAGGCTTCCTCTTACGGTTGCTCGGTCGTGCGCCTGAGTGCAGAAGCGCCTCTCGGCGGCCTCGAGAAACTTGCGTTCGGCTATGATGTTATTTTCAATACCGTACCGTATCGGCTCTTTGACAGAAAAGTTATCTCAAAGCTCTCGCCGGATACTCTCATGATCGACCTCGCATCCGTTCCCGGCGGCGTTGATTTTCTTGCGGCAAAGGAGAGGGGAATCAATGCCGTCTGGGCACTCTCACTTCCCGGTAAATACGCCCCGGAAAGCGCAGGCAGGATAATAGGAGAAACACTTCTCGAATATTTTGAAAGAGAGGGAATTACATGAAAATAGGATATGCCCTTTGCGGCTCCTTTTGTACCTTCGCACAGGCAATCGAACAGCTTGATGCTCTCGCCAAAGCAGGCCATGAGCTTGTCCCGATCATGAGCTTTAATGCATCGTCCATAGATACCCGTTTCGGCAGAGCCGCCGACCATATAGAACGAATCGAATCAATCTGTCAAAGAAAGATTATAAATACGATAGAAACCGCCGAGCCGCTCGGCCCCAAGGAAAAGCTTGACCTGCTCATCATCTCGCCCTGCACCGGAAATACCCTTGCCAAGCTTGCCGCAGGCATCACGGACACACCCGTGACCATGGCGGCAAAGGCGCATCTGCGCTGTGACCGTCCGCTTCTTATCGCACTTGCGACCAACGACGGTCTTTCCGCAAATCTTTCGAACCTCAACGCAATGCTGAAGCGAAAAAGCGTATATCTGGTTCCCATGAAGCAGGATGACCCGGATAAAAAGCCACATTCACTGGTTTGCGATTTTCGAAGCTTGCCCGAGGCAATCACCTGTGCGATGCGCGGTGAACAGCTCCGCCCCTTGTTTTTGCATTGACGGCGGTAAAATCCTTCTCTACCTTTGGCGGAGAAGGATTTTTGCGTTTTCTATTGAATTTTCGATTTAATTGTGCTATAATTACCTTGTTTATTATATTCAGGGCAAAATTGCCCGAAGCGAGGTAAAAATGTCAGATTTCAAGCTTGAGACAAAATGTATTCAGTCGGGCTACAATCCCGGCAACGGTGAGCCGCGCGTTCTCCCTATATATCAAAGCACAACATATAAATACTGCTCATCCGCAGAGGTCGGCGACCTCTTTGACATTAAGGCAGACGGTCACATGTATTCCCGCATCTCCAATCCCACGGTTGCCGAGGTGGAGAAGAAGATAGCCGATCTCGAAGGCGGCACCGGTGCGATCCTTTGCTCCTCCGGAATGGCGGCAATCCTTCTTGCGGTTCTCAATATTGCCAAGGCAGGTCAGAATATAGTATCGCTCGTCTCGGTTTACGGCGGCACGGTAAACCTTTTCAACGTCACCCTCAAGCGCTTCGGCATCGACGTCCGTTTCGTAACCGCATCCATGACCGACGATGAGATTGAAGCGCAGATAGACGAAAATACCCGTATGTTCTACGGCGAGACGCTCTCCAACCCCGCGCTCGATGTTTTCGACTTCGACCGCTTCTCCGCGCTCTCCCATAAGCACGGAATCCCCCTCGTCGTCGATAACACCTTCCCGACGCCCATGCTTTGCCGTCCCTTTGAGCTTGGCGCGGATATCATCGTCCATTCGACGACAAAGTACATGGACGGCCACGCTACGGTTGTCGGCGGCTGTGTAGTCGACGGCGGCAAATTTAATTGGGCGGCGGACCCCGAGAGGTGGAGCGAGCTAAACGACCCCGACCCCTCATATCACGGCGTTGCGTACGTCAAGCAGTTCGGCAACGACAAGGCTTACATAACCAAGGCGCGTGTTCAGCTCGTTCGCGACATGGGTATTCCCATGACGGCAATGAGCGCATTCCTGCTCAATCTCGGCCTTGAAACGCTTCATCTGCGCATGGAAAGACATTGCTCTAACGCCCTTGCCGTATCTGAGTATCTTTCCGCGCACGAAAAGATTGAAAGCGTTTCTTATCCCGGACTTGAGGGCGACAAGCAACACGAGCTTGCACAGAAATATCTGCCGAACGGTTGCGCCGGAGTGATTTCTTTCGTCATTAAGGGAGGCCGCGATTCTGCGGTCAGGTTCATGGATTCGCTTAAGCTCGCCGCAATAGTCGTTCACGTTGCGGATTCACGCACGAGCGTGCTCAATCCGGCGTCTACCACACATCGCCAGCTCACAGACGAACAGCTGGCCGCTTCGGGCATCCCTGCAGGACTTGTCCGTCTTTCGGTCGGCACCGAGCATATCGACGATATTATTGCCGATATCGAGCAGGCGCTTCAAAATGCATAAATCGGAGTAAGATATGCCTATTAAAATACCCAATCTTTTGCCTGCAACTCAAACCCTGCTGGACGAAAACATCTTCGTAATGACGGAGACCCGTGCGATAACGCAGGATATCAGACCGCTTCACATTCTGATGCTCAATCTGATGCCGCAAAAGATAACAACGGAAACGCAGATAGCGCGACTCATCGGTAACACGCCCCTTCAGGTCGAGCTTGAACTGCTGCAAACCGCCACGCACAAGGCGACTCACACCTCAGCCGAGCACATGCTCGCATTCTACAAGACCTTTGATGAGGTAAAGCACAAGAAGTACGACGGCATGATAATCACCGGCGCACCCGTCGAGCAAATGGAATTTGAACAGGTCAGCTATTGGCAGGAGCTGTGCGAGATAATGGAGTGGAGTAAAAAGCACGTAACGAGTACGTTTCATATCTGCTGGGGCGCTCAGGCAGGGCTTTATTACCACTACGGTATCAAAAAGTACCCACTTGAGCGGAAGCTTTTCGGTGTGTTCGAGCATACCGTTGACCGCCGTTCGTCCATGCTGTTCCGCGGCTTTGACGATGTATTCTTTGTTCCTCATTCGCGCCATACGACCGTCCGCACGGAGGACGTGGAAGCGCACCCGGAGCTTAAGATATTGTCCACCTCACCCGTCGCAGGGCTTTACGCATGCGCGACCGACCGTGGACGCCAGATATTTATCACGGGTCATTCCGAATACGATGCCGGAACACTCCGCGCCGAGTATCTGCGCGATAAGAACGCCGGCCTGCCTATCGACATTCCCGTGAATTATTTCCCGAACGACGACGACACCCTCGAGCCGATAGTAAAGTGGCGCAGTTGCGCAAACCTGCTTTATTCAAATTGGCTCAACTACTTCGTCTATCAGACCACCCCCTACGACAGAGAACAGATAACCTGATAACGCAGGCTGTAACGCTGTTTTTCGGAATATATTTATATGAATCAGTGTGCCTGTCGGGCGAGGACGGACGGCTTTTGACGTTCGTCCTCGCCCTTTTGTCTCGCCATTTTGCGCTTTGGCGTGCTTGTGAAACGGGAAAACCGATTTTACGCAACCAAACATAACAAAAATTCAACATTTTTGTCATGTGCGGTTGGTTGATTCTCATGCAACCGTATGTTACAATATTCATACAAATCGTAATGTGTGAGGTTATCATGAGTATTGCAGAAGTCAAGGATCTGAAAAAAGAATATCCGTCTTTTTTGCTGGATAACGTGTCATTCAAGCTTGAAGCAGGCAGAATCACGGGCTTTGCAGGGCGAAACGGTGCCGGCAAAACCACGACGATAAAGTCGATGCTGAATCTGATCCATCCCGACGGTGGAGAGATCTCGTGCTTTGGCATGCCGCTTGTCGGTTACGAAGCAGAAATCAAGCGTCGCATCGGTTATTCTACGGGTACTGTCAGCTGGTATCCGCGCAAGAAGCTCGGGGATATTGCCCGTATAACAAAGAGCTTTTATCCGAATTGGGACGATAACGCTTACAGTAAGTATCTTGATTTGTTCGGCTTGGATGAGAATAAAACGCCTTTGGAGCTTTCCGAGGGAATGAAAGTAAAATTCAATCTGCTCTTGGCACTCTCGCACAGAGCGGAAATTCTCATTCTTGATGAGCCGACAAGCGGTCTTGATCCGTTTTCACGGGATGAGCTTCTTGATATTTTTACGGCACTTCGCGATGACGGCGTTGCGATATTTTTCTCAACGCACATTATCTCGGATTTGGAGAAGTGCGCTGATGACATTGTATATATCTCCGGCGGCAAGATAAAAGCGGCAATGCCGATC